>JAFEFG010000189.1 GCA_018240685.1 Pseudomonadota bacterium
GCGACTCGGGGATCACGCAGAAGCCGTGGTTCTGCGAGGTGATCTCGACCTTGCCGGTGGTCAGGTCCTTGACCGGCTGGTTGGCGCCGCGATGGCCGCGCTCCATCTTGCGCGTCTTGCCGCCCAGCGACAGAGCGAGGATCTGGTGGCCGAGGCAGATGCCGAAGACCGGCACGTTCTTTTCCAGCACGCCCTGCACCGCCGGCACGGCATAGACGCCGGTCGCCGCCGGATCGCCGGGGCCGTTGGACAGGAACACGCCGTCGGGCTTGTGGCGCAGGATGTCCTCGGCGGTCGCCGTGGCCGGCACCACCGTCACCTTGCAGCCGGTACTGGCGAGGCAGCGCAGGATGTTGCGCTTGGCGCCGTAGTCGACGGCGACGACGTGGTAGCGCGGCTTGTCGAGCTTCCCGTAGCCCTTGCCCAGCGTCCAGGTCGTCTCGTCCCAGGCGTAGTTCTGCTTGGTCGTGACCTCGATGGCGAGATCCATGCCTTCGAGGCCGGGCCAGTCGGTGGCCATCCTGACCAGCCTGGGGATGTCGAACTTGCCGTCCGGCGCATGGACCACGACGCCGTTGGGCGCGCCGCCGTCGCGGACGCGGCGGGTGATCTCGCGCGTGTCGACGCCGCACACACCCGGCAGGTTGTGGCTCTTCAGCCAGTCGTCGAGCGGCTTGGCCGCGCGCCAGTTGGCGGGCTCGGTGATGTCGCCGCGCAGCACCACGCCGCGCGCGGCGGGATTGATGCTTTCGATATCCTCGCCGTTGGTCCCCACGTTCCCGACATGCGGGAAGGTGAAGGTGATGATCTGCCCGGCGTAGGACGGATCGGTGATGATCTCCTGGTAGCCGGTCATCGAGGTGTTGAAACAGACCTCGCCGACGGCGTGGCGCGCTGCGCCGACGCCCTTGCCCCAGAAGACCGCACCATCGGCCAGGACCAGGGCGGCCGTGGCCCAACGCGGCGCGGCGTCAATCGCGCCGGCGGTCTTGGGTGAGGTCATAATGATTGTTTCCGTTCGTGCGGCCCGGTTGGCCTCGCCCCTGCCATTAGGGGAGGCGGCCTGCGAACCGGCCGGGTTGTAACGGAGGTGCCGCAATGGGTCAAGGCCGGGCGGCGCCTAGAATTACAAGCGTTTTCAATAACTTATTTGCTTTGCCAACAGCGCGGCGAGCGTTTAGTTTCCGCAGCTTCAGCCAACGGGACATATTCGATGCTGCGCGAGAAACTGAACGAGGCGCTGAAGGAAGCCATGCGCGCCCGCGACATGGGAACCGTGGGAACCATCCGCCTGATCCTGGCCAAGCTCAAGGAAGTGGATATCGCCTCGCGCACCGAGGCCAGCCGCGAGGGCGTGGCCGACGACAAGATCCTGTCCATGCTGCAGGGCATGATCAAGCAGCGCCGCGAGTCGATCGCCCTCTACGAGAAGGGCGGCCGCGCCGACCTGGCCGAGAAGGAGCAGGCCGAGATCGTCGTGATCGAGCGCTTCCTGCCCCGGCAGATGGACGAGGCCGCGGTCGAGGCCGCCGTCAAGGAAGCCGTCGCCGCCGCCGGTGCGACCTCGATCAAGGACATGGGCGGCGTCATGGCGGCGCTGAAGACGAAGTACGCCGGCCAGATGGACTTCGCCAAGGCCTCCGCCGTGGTGAAGAAGACGCTCGCCGGCTAGGCCCCCGGCGCCGCCGGTGGCGTACGACCCCGCAACGGCCGAGCGCGTGCGCCACCTTCTGGCGGACCGGCACGACGTGCATGAGCGGAAGATGATGGGCAGCCTCGCCTTCATGGCGAAGGGCGGGATGTGCTGCGCCGTGAGCGGACGCGGCGGCCTGCTGGTCCGCATCGTCCCCGAGACGCAGCCGCGCCTGATCGCGCGGCCGCATGTGCGACCGATGGTGATGGCGGGCCGTCCGGTCAGCAGCTTCGTGCGGGTGATGCCGGAAGGCTACCGAACCCATGCCGCCCTCAGGAAATGGGTACAGTGCGGTCTCGATGCCGTTGCGGCACTGAAGACCAGGCCGACGCCGCGACGGCCGCCGCGCCGACCCAGGGCGTCGGCCGCGGCCAGGAAGACGCTTGCGGGCTAGGTGCTTTGAGACCGTCGGCTTCTGGATGCCGCGCCCTGGATGGGCGGCAGGCGCCGATCAGCGGGAGGTCGGGGGTCGCGAGTCCAGCAGCGACCTGATCCGGTCCGTATCCGCCGGCGTCGCCGGATTGTAGACCACCATGCTGAGGTCGGACCGGCCGTCGACGGCAAAGAGCGAATACTCGAAGGCGATCGGCCCGAGGATCGGATGGCGCAGGTGCTTGACGCCCTCGCCATGGCTGCGGACGTCGTTGTCGTGCCACATCGCCTTGAACTCGGGGCTGAGGCGGCAGAGCTCGTCGACGAGAGGTTCCACCACCGCCGCAGCTCCCGCACGCGCCGCGTCCACCCGGAACGCGCCCACGACGAAGCGCGCCACGCTTTCCCAATCGTACTGCGCGGCGCGGACGCGCGGATCGAGGAAGATGAAGCGCAGGATATTGCGCTGCTCCGGCGGCAGCGCGCCGTAGTCGGTCAGCATCACGGTGGCGGCGCGGTTCCAGGCGGCGATGTCCCATGTCGCGGTCCTGATGAAGGCGGGACTGGGCTCCAAGGCATCGAGCACGCGCTGCAGCCGAGGCGTGACGCCCTCGTTCTTCTGGTAGCGCACGTCGGGCGGACGGCCGAGGCCGAGGAGGAAGAGGTGTTCCCGCTCGACGTCCGTCAGCATGAGAGCCCGCGCGATCCGATCGAGCACGTCGGCCGAAGGGGCGCCGCCGCGTCCCTGCTCGAGCCACGTGTACCAGGTCGGGCTGATGTTGGCGCGCTGCGCCACTTCCTCGCGACGCAGGCCGGGCGTGCGCCGACGCTCCGGCGGAAAGCCGAACGCGGCCGGATCCAGCTTCGCACGGCGCCCCTTCAGATAGGCGCCAAACCGATTGTCCTTCGCGGTCGGCACGTCCGTCCTGTTAGTCGTTATAACCGTATAACGTCCCTACTTTACCCGGATAAAACCGAAACCGATAGTGCCCTCCGTTTAACTGCGGAGTTCTCACCTCATGCGCGTATTCGTCACCGGCGCCACCGGGTTCATCGGCTCGGCCGTCGTCAAGGAATTGATCGCCACGGGCCATCAGGTACTCGGCCTCACCCGGTCGGAGGCCGGCGCCAGGGCGTTGGCCGCCGCCGGCGCCGAGGTCCATCACGGTGATCTGGAGACTCTCGAAAGCCTCAAGAGCGGTGCCGCTGCGGCGGATGCCGTGATCCATCTCGCCTTCATCCACGATTTCTCGAAGTTCGCGGAAAACTGCGAAATCGACCGGCGTGCCATAGAGGCGATGGGCAGCGCACTCGGCGGCTCGGACCGGCCGCTGCTGGTCACGTCCGGCACGGGCCGCCTGGCGCCGGGCCGCCTCGCGACAGAGGACGACAAGCCGGCTCCCGACTTCCCGCGAGCATCGGAAGCGGCGGCTGCCGCCGTCGCTGCCAAGGGGGGCAATGCGTCCGTGGTGCGCCTGCCGCAGGTTCACGACACGGTCAAACAGGGCTTCGTATCGTACGCGATCGCGATCTATCGCCAACGAGGCACGTGCGCCTATGTCGGCGACGGACACAATCGATGGTCCGCCGCACACGTGCTCGACGTGGCCCGCCTTTACAGACTGGCGATCGAAAAGGCGACGCCGGGCGCGGTCTATCACGCCATCGCAGAGGAAGGCGTGGCGATGCGCGATATCGCCGAGACCGTCGGCCGGCGCCTGAACCTGCCGGCCAAATCCATCGCGCCCGAGGAGGCCGGCGCCTATTTCGGCTGGCTCGCCCCGTTCGCGGGTCTCGACATGCCCGCCTCGAGCGAAAAGACGCGGCAGACGCTCGGTTGGAAACCGACCGGACCGGGTCTGATTGCCGACCTCGAAAGGCTTGAAGTGGCGGATCGCTGACGCATCGCCACGCCAGGGGAATGGCGCCGGGTTGCGGCGCCATTCCCTTTGTCGAGGGCCCGCAGAGGCGGCCCCGCGTCGCCAGCGGTCAGAAGCGCTCGCCCACCATCGCCTCGCTTTTGGCCCACAGGGCCTTGGCGTGCTCGGGATCGAGGGCGTAGGCGCGCACGCCGTCGCGGATCTCGCTGCCTTCGGTCAGCCCCGCGACATGGCAATCCTCGCAGTAGCGGCCGCCGACGTCGTCGGCCTTCGCCACCACGCCGGCCCACACCGACGTCGCCGCGCCCTGGGGGATGCTCTTGAAGCTGAAGGGCGGCAGTCCCTGCGCCGCGTTGGCGGCGCTGAGGCGGTCGACCATCTGCTGCATGGCTTCGGGAGTCATGTGGCGCGCCAGCTCGGTATGGATGCCGCCCGGATGCACCGCCGTGGCGCGGATGCCCTGCTCCCGGTGGCGACGATCGAACTCGACTGCGAACAGGATGTTGGCCGTCTTCGAGCGGCCGTAGGCGCCGAACTCCGTATAAGGTGTGCGCTCGAAGTTCGGATCGTCGAGATCGACATCGGAGAAGCGATGGCCGGCCGAGGACAGGTTCACCAGCCGCGCGCCCGGCTTCAGCAGCGAGGCGATGCGGTTCACCAGCACGAAGTGGCCGAGATGGTTGGTGCCGAACTGCATCTCGAAGCCGTCGGCCGTGAAGCTCCTGGGACAGGCCATCACGCCGGCGTTGGCGATGATGAGATCGAACGGCTTGCCGGCCGCCACCAGCCCGTCGGCGCAGCGGCGCACGCCGGCCAGCGAGGCGAGGTCGAGTTCCACCAGGTCCAGCCCGCCGCCCTTGCCGGCGGCTTCGTCTTCGATGTGCCGGGTCGCGGTCCGCGCCTTGGCGAGGTCGCGCGCCGCGCCGACCACCTGGGCCCCGTGCGCGGCCAGCGTGCGGGCCGTCTCCACTCCCAGCCCGGCCGATACGCCGGTGACCAGGATGCGCCTGCCGCCAAGATCGACACCTTCCAGCACTTCGTCGGTCGTCGAGGTCGCTCCGAATTTCTGAGCCATGCGCTTTGCCTCTATGCTCTGGGAGGTCCTTTCGGACCGGATCGGTTCACCCTGCCGCGCACCGCGAGATCGAGATGACGCTTTGCCCATGTGACGTCCCGGCAGTAATCGGAGGGATCCTCCGGTTTATATATGGAGGCACCCTCCGTTTATCAAGAGGCGTCATGCCCTCACGGCCGGCCTCGCCATGAGCGCCCGGCAATTCGGCTCCGGCCGCAAGCCGCGCGCGGATGCGCAGCGCAATCGGGAGCGGCTGCTCGAGGCCGCCAAGGCCGCGTTCACCGCCGAGGGCACGGAGGCGAGCCTGGAGGAGATCGCGCGCCGCGCCGGCGTCGGCATCGGCACGCTCTATCGGCACTTCCCCACGCGCGATGCCATGGTGGCCGCCGTCTATCGCAACGAGGTCGAGCAGCTCGGCGCCGCGGCGGAGCGGTTGCTGGCGACGCTGCCGCCCGGAGAGGCGCTGCATCGATGGATGCGCCTGGCCGTCGACTACATCGCGACCAAGAAGCTGATGGCCTCCGCGCTCAATGCGATGGTGGGCGGCACGGCGGCGCTCTACGCGACATCGGCGCCGCGCTTCACCGAGGCGATGAAGCTTCTGGTCGAGCGCGCCAAGGCTTCCGGCGACATCCGCGCCGATGTCGATTCCGATGATCTGCTGCGCGCGCTGGTGGGCTTCACCTACGCGACCCTCAATCCCGGCGGCGTCGATCCCGACTGGCGCGACAGCGCCTTGCGGCTGGTCGACGTG
>JAFEFG010000018.1 GCA_018240685.1 Pseudomonadota bacterium
AGGCCCTTGAGGTCCTCGACGGTCTTGATCTCCTTGCGGAACCAGCCGCCCATCTGCGCCGTCGTGTTGCCGCACACGATGCCGTAGATCTTGTAGTTCTTGTAGAAGTCATTCATCAGCTGGTCGCCGCCGCCCTGGGACAGCCACGCGTTCATCTGCCGCGTGTTCAGCCCGAACGGCACCACCGTTCCCAGCGCGAAGGTCGGATCCTTGCCGACGAAATAGTAGGACGCCGTGTGTCCCATCTCGACCGTCCCGTTCTGCACGGCGTCGACGACCTGCAGGCCCGGCACGATCTCGCCGGCAGCGAAGGGCCGGATCTGGAATTTGTTGTCGGTGGCTTCCGCTACGATGGCCGCGATGCGCTCGGCGCCGCCGTAAAGCGTATCGAGCGACTTGGGAAAGCTCGACACCATGCGCCACTTGAGCTCGGGCGTGGACTGGGCGATGGCGGGCGCCGCCACGCTGCCCGTCGCCGCCACTGCCGCCGCCCCGACGCCTGCACTGCGAAGAAATCTACGACGCTGCATGACACACTCCCAACAACTTCAAAATTGAGTTGCGGGCTTATGACATGCGCTCTTCGGCGACGGGAAGCCCTATCGCATGAGCAAAAGGGCGAGCGCCAATGCACCAATTGCAATACGGTACCAGGCGAAAAGGCCGAAGCCGTACCGACTGATGAAACGCACGAACGGCGCCACGACCACCAGCGCCGAGAAGAAGGCCGCCACGAAGCCGATGGCGATGGTGGTACTGCCGCTCCAGCTGAGCTCCGACCAGTTCTTGTAGAGATCGTAGACCGAGGCCCCCAGCATCGTGGGCATGGCCAGGAAGAACGAGAACTCGGCCGCCGTCGCCCGCTCCACCCGGAACACGCGCGCGCCCATGATGGTGGCGCCCGAGCGCGACACGCCGGGGATCATGGCCAGGCACTGGCAGAGACCGATCCAGAACGACGTCTTGAGGTCGATATCGTCGACCGACTTTATGCGCGGTCTCTGCGCAAATTTTTCGATCACGAGGATGGCAATGCCGCCCACGATCAGGGCGACCGCCACGACCATGGGGTTCATCAGGACCTGCTTGATCGCCTTGTAGGCAATCACGCCCACCACCACCGCCGGCAGGAAGGCCACGATCACGGCCGCGGCGAAACGCAGCGCCCGCGCGTCGCGGGCGAACACGCC
Organism: Pseudomonadota bacterium; assembly: GCA_018240685.1. Classification (GTDB taxonomy): domain Bacteria; phylum Pseudomonadota; class Alphaproteobacteria; order Reyranellales; family Reyranellaceae; genus Reyranella. The sequence continues at coordinate 1,191 of JAFEFG010000018.1, forward strand.
GGTGATCGTCGACCAGATCTTGGCGCGATAGAGCACCACCACCGCGAGGATGGCGCCGAGCTGGATCACGATGTCGAAGACCTTGCCGGGCGGGCCGGTGAAGTCCAGCACCTCCTCGGCGAGGATGATGTGTCCCGTGGAGGAGACCGGCAGGAATTCCGTCAGTCCCTCGACGACGCCGATCACCAGCGTCTTCCAGATCAGCGTCAGGTCCATCGGATCAACCCTTGAACCGCTTGGCGCGCGGCCAGCCCTTCTCAGGCATGCGCCCCGCCTGGGCGCGCTCGCCCCGCCAGAACTTGAGTTCCGAAGCGGGAATGACTCGGTTGCCCCAGGGGAGGCCGTCGGAGAGCACAAAGGCCTGCGCATCGGAGAGCTGGTCGGCCTTGGACTTCTGCAGCAGCACGCCGCGGCCGCGGCCCATCTCCGGCACCTGATCGAGCGGGAAGATCAGCAGCTTGCGGCCCTCGCTCAGCGCCGCCACCGAATCGGCGCCCTCGGGCACGATCGAGAAGGCCACCGCCTTCTCCTTGTCGGCGAGGTTCAGCACCTGCTTGCCGTTCTTGGTCTGCGCCACGACCTCGTCCTCCGGCACCACGAAGCCACGGCCGGCATCGGATGCCACCAGGAACCTGCGGCCGCCCTTCAGCACTTCGAGCTGCACGATATCCTGATCGTTGCCGAGCTCGATCATCAGCCGCACCGGCTCGCCATGGCCCCGCGCGCTCGGCAGGCGGTCGCAGCCGAGCGTGTAGAAGCGCCCGTTGGTACCGAAGATCAGGATCTTGTCGGTGGACTGGGCGTGGAGCGCGAACCTCGCCCCGTCGCCTTCCTTGTACTTGAGTTCCGACGCCGCCTTCTCGTCGAGATGACCCTTGGCGGCGCGGATCCAGCCCTTCTCGGACAGGATCACCGTCACGGGCTCGCGCTCGACGAAGTCCTCGACCGAATGCTCGATCTCGGCCGGCGCGTCGGCGAGTTCCGTGCGGCGCTTGCCGATCTTGGTCTTGGGCCCGAACCTGGTCTTGATCTCCTGCACCTCGGCGGCGATGGCCTGCCACTGCAGCTTCTCTTCCTTCAGCAGCGCCTTCAGCTCCTTGCGCTCGGCGCTGAGCTTCTTGTGCTCGCCCTTGATCTCGAATTCCTCGAGCCGGCGCAGGGCGCGCAACCGCATGTTCAGGATCGCCTCCGCCTGCAGGTCGGTGAGGCCGAAGGTCCGGATCATCACCGGCTTGGGCTCGTCCTCCTCGCGGATGATCTTGATCAGCTTGTCGAGGTTCAGATAGGCGATCAGGTAGCCTTCGAGGATCTCCAGCCGCCGCTCGATCTCGGCCAGCCGGAAGGTCGAGCGCCGGATCAGCACCTCGCGCCGGTGATCGAGGAAGGCCTGCAGCGCCTGGCGCAGATCCATCACGCGCGGCGTGTTGTCCTTGTCGAGGACGTTGAGGTTCAGCGGGAAGCGGATCTCGAGGTCGGTCAGCTTGAAGAGTTGCTCCATCAGGAGCTCGGCCGGCACGTTGCCCGTGCGCGGATCGAGCACGATGCGCACGTCCTCGGCCGACTCGTCGCGCACGTCCTCGAGGATGGGCAGCTTCTTGGCGTTGATGATCTCGGCGATGCGCTCGATCAGCTTGCCCTTCTGGACCTGGTAAGGGATCTCCGTGACGACGATGCGGTACTGGCCGCGCGGCAGCTCCTCCTTCGTCCAGCGCGCGCGCAGGCGAAAAGCGCCGCGCCCGGTCTTGTAGGCCTCGACGATCGAATCGCGCGGCTCGACCAGCAGGCCGCCGGTCGGAAAGTCGGGCCCCTTCACCAGGTCGACCAGGGTCTCGATGCGCGCGTTGGGCGTCTTGATCAGGTGGAGCAGCGCGTCGCACAGCTCGCCGGCGTTGTGCGGCGGGATCGAGGTCGCCATGCCGACCGCGATGCCGGCGGCCCCGTTGGCGAGCAGGTTGGGAAAGCCGCCCGGCAGGACGGCCGGCTCCTCGGTCGAGCCGTCGTAGTTGGGGCGGAAGTCGACGGCGTCCTCGTCGATGCCGGCCAGCAGCGCTTCGGCCACCTCGGTGAGGCGCGCCTCGGTGTAACGCATGGCGGCGGGGTTATCGCCGTCGATGTTGCCGAAGTTCCCCTGCCCCTCGATCAGCGGATAGCGGACGGAGAATTCCTGGGCGAGACGCACCAGCGCGTCATAGATCGACTGGTCGCCGTGCGGGTGATACTGGCCGATCACGTCGCCGACCACGCGCGCGCTCTTCTTGAAGGCGCTGTTGGGATCGAGCCGCAGCTGCCGCATGGCGTAGAGCAGGCGGCGATGCACGGGCTTCAAGCCGTCGCGCACATCCGGCAGCGAACGCGACATGATGGTCGAGAGCGCGTAGGACAGGTAACGCTCCGAGAGCGCCTGCCCGAACTGCACCGGCTTTACGGTGGCGAGCGGAACGACGTTGGTGCTGCGTTTGGCCATCGATCGAAACGTAGAGGGGACTGGCCGCGATTGACGCTGCAGCCATCGTTGTTCTTAGCGGTGCAGCGTTTCCTTAAATCTCGACCGGGCGGGAGGCAAGGGCTTGTTCTGTGGCCAAAACACGTGCCGTTCGAGGAAATAGCCGGTGAGATCGAGCCCCTGGTCCAGCTCCTCCGGGCCGGCCGGCAGGCCGCCTGTGGACAGGAATCCCGGCAGCGGCAGCAGCTTCTCCTTGTACGGCCCGGCTGCCGCCCGCGACACGGCCCGGCCCGTCCGGGGCGAGACGAAGGCGAGATCCTCGGTGCTGCCAGAGACGGTGCACTTCTCGAGGTCGAGCCCGAAGCCCAGTTCCTGGAGCAGCCCGAGCTCCAGCCGCACATAGATCACCGGCCATCCCTCGTGCCCCAGCGCGACGAGGAAGGCATGGAAGCCCTCGAACATCGCCGGATGGGGCTCGCGCTCCGGCAGAGCCGCATCCACCACCGCACAGGCGGCGGCAAGCCCCGCCAGCTCCGCGGCGTCGTCGAGCACCCGGGCCGCGTGCGGCTCGCGCAGTTCGCCCGAATAGTTGCCGAGCTGCTCGGCGAGCCGCGCCCGCCAGGCGACCTCGACCAGATTGCCCGGCTGCCAGATCGGCCGCGCGCGCCGCGAGCCGCCGCCGGAGACGAACCCGGCATGCCGTCCGTGGTCCCGCGTCAGCAGCGTGGCCACGAGACCGCCCTCGCCGTGAGGACGCGCCGACAACACGATGCCGCGATCGGTCCATTCCATGCCGGGGATATGCCGGGATTCCGGCAGGGGCGCCAGAGCAACCGACCGGTGCAACCCCATTGGGGCAACCCGCCGGCAGCCGCGCGTCAGGGTTCGTAGTCGAGGCCGATCGCGCGGTAATGGGCCGGATCCTCGGCCCAGCGTTCGCTCACCTTGACGTGCAGGAAGAGATGCACCGGCCGTTCGAGCATCTGGCCGAGTTCGTGGCGGGCGCGGGCACCGATCTGCTTGATGCGCCCCCCGCCCTTGCCCAGCACGATGGCGCGCTGCCCCTCGCGCTGGACGTGGATGGTCTGCTCGATGCGCACCGAGCCGTCGGCGCGCTCCTCCCACTTGTCGGTCTCGACGGCGGCCTCGTAGGGAAGCTCCTGGTGCAGTTGCAGGAACACCTGCTCGCGCGTCACCTCCGCCGCCAGCAGCCGCAGCGGCAGGTCCGCCGCCTGGTCCTCGGGGTAGAGGAACGGGCCGGCCGGAAGCGCCGTGGCGAAGGCGGCGAGCACGTCGGCGACGCCGTCGTTCCTGAGCGCGCTCACCATGAAGGTGCGCTCGAATGGAACCTGCGCATTGAGTTCCGCCGTCAGCGCCAGCAGCTTCTCACGCGGCACCAGGTCGATCTTGTTCAGGATCAGGTAGCGGGGAGCGCGCGTCTCCTTCAGCTTCTCCACGATCGCGCGCGTCTCCTCACCGACGCCGCGCTCGGCGTCGACGACCAGCGCCACCAGATCGGCATCCTCGGCGCCCTGCCAGGCCGCCGCGACCATCGCCCGCTCCAGCCGCCGCTTGGCGACGCGGAAGATGCCGGGCGTGTCGACCAGCACGACCTGCGCGCGCGTGCCGTCCGGCAGGTCGGTCATGGCGATGCCGATCACGCGCATGCGCGTGGTCTGCACCTTGGGCGAGACGATGCTGACCTTCGAGCCGACGAGCGCGTTCACAAGGGTCGACTTGCCGGCGTTGGGGGCGCCGACGACGGCGACGAAGCCGGCACGGGTTGCGGGTGCGTTCATTGGCCTTCAAGCCCTTCGAGGAGCGCTGTCGCGGCCAGCCGCTCCGCCTCACGTTTGCTGCCACCGCGGCCGCGGGCTGGCGCATGTCCCTTGATCGAGACGTCGACGACGAAGACCGGCGCGTGCGGGGGACCCTCGCGTCCGATCTCGCGGTATTCGGGCAGCGGCAGGCGCCGCGCCTGCGCCCATTCCTGCAGTGCGGTCTTGGCATCGCGCGGTGCGACTGCGGCAGACGTCACGCGGTCGCCCCACAGCCGCTCGACGCAGGCGGCGGCGGCGGCAAAGCCGGCGTCGAGGAAGACCGCACCCAGCAGGGCCTCGAGCGCATCGGCCAGGATGTTCGGCTTCACCCCGCCCTTCTGGGTACGTTCGGGGTCGCTCAGCCGGATATGCGGGGCGAGTTCGATGGCTTCGGCGATCTCGACCAGGGTGGTCGCGCGCACGAGGGCGGCATGACGGCGCGCGAGATCCCCTTCCCGTTCATGCGGAAAGTGCCGCAGCAGGAGATCGGCCATCGCCAGCGACAGCACGCGATCGCCCAGGAATTCCAGACGCTCGTTGCCGTTGGGGAAGGCAAGCTTGAGGTCGGGCTGGCGATCGAGGGCGCTGCGATGGATGAGCGCCTCCGCGGCGAGCTTGGGCCGGCCGAAGGCATGGCCGAGCCCCTTGACCAGCGCCGCGAGATCGGTGTCCCCGGCCCTCAGTGGATCGCCATGAAGAAGCGGCTGAATCGGATCGCCTCGGGCCATTTCCAGGGTTCCAGCCACCCGGCTTCCGACGGGTCGTGCGAGAAGAAGATGAACTCGGCCTTGCCCACCAGGTTCTCGGCCGGCACGTACCAGCCGAGCTGGTCGCGCTCGCGCAGGGTGCCGGTGATGTCGCGCAGCGTCAGGCGCGTGCGGCTGTCGGCCGAGTCGTCGCGATTGTCGCCCATCATGAAGTAGCTGTTCGCGGGCACCAGGAATTCCGGCGTGTTGTCGGAGGGGCCGTTGTCGCTGTACTCGAGCACCGTATAGGTCGGCCCGTTCGGCAGGGTCTCGCGATAGAGCACGCCCTTCTGGTAGCCGCCGTTGTTCCCCTTCACGTAGTCGCCGATGCGCTCACGCTTCACCGGGACGCCGTTGATGTGCAGCACGCCGTTCGTGACCTGGATGCGGTCGCCCGGCAGGCCGACGATGCGCTTGATGTAGTCGGTGCGGTTGACGCCCTGACCCTGGTCGCCGGGATACTTGAAGACCGCGACGTCGCCGCGGTTGGGCGGATGGAAGAAGATGCGCCCCGAGAAGAAGCCGAGCGAGAACGGGAAGGAGTGCTTGCTGTAGCCGTAGGAGAACTTCGAGACGAACAGGTAGTCACCCACCAGCAGCGTGGGAACCATCGACTTCGACGGGATGTTGAAGGGCTCGATGACGAAGGTGCGGACCACCACCGCGATCACCACCGCATAGATGACCGTGCGGATGGTTTCGCCCCAGCCACTGGCCTTCTCCTGTCGCTTGCGCCGTTCCACCACGTCGGTCATCGCCATTCCAGAGTAGAGAAGCCGCGGCTATAGCAGGGCCGCACGGCCCTGTCTGCGCCTCTAGTCGCCGCATGGAAGCGCCGTATCACGCTCGCCTTCGGGCTGGAAGACCATGAGGGCACGAGGGCTGTTCGCATCGGACGCTGCCGTCCCGTCACGGGCGGGGAACGGCCGAAATGATCACGATCGCCTGAGCGAGCGGATATTCGTCGGTCAGGGTAAGGTCGATCTGCGGCGCCATTCCGGCCGGCGTGATCTCCTGCAGCCGCGCCAGCGCGCCCCCGGTGAGCGCCAGGGTCGGCTTGCCGCCCTTCTGGTTCACGACGCCCATGTCGCGCCAGAAGACGCCGCGCCGGAACCCCGTGCCCAGCGCCTTGGAGCAGGCCTCCTTGGCGGCAAAGCGCTTGGCGTAGCTTGCTGCACGGGTCGCGCGGCCTTCGGAGCGCTTTTGCTCCGTCTCGGTGAAGATACGCTGCACGAAGCGGTCGCCGAAGCGCGCCAGCGACTTCTCGATGCGCCGGATGTCGACCAGGTCGTTGCCGATGCCGATGATCACGCGGCGGCCCCCGCCGCTCGCGCCTCGTCCATGAGACGGCGCATCTCGCGGATCGCCGCCTCGAGCCCGACGAAGATCGCCTCGCCGATCAGGAAGTGGCCGATGTTGAGTTCACGCACCTGCGGGATGGCCGCCACCGGCCCGACATCCGCATAGCTCAGGCCATGGCCCGCATGGCATTCGAGGCCGAGCCTGGCGCAGAGCGCCGCCGCCTTCTGCAGGCGCGCAAGCTCGGCGCGCTTCGCCTCCCCCTCCAGCTCGCAGTAGCGGCCGGTATGCAGCTCCACCACCGGCGCCCCCAGGGCGACCGCGGCCTCGAGCTGGCGCGGATCGGCCTCGATGAACAGCGACACGCGGATGCCCGCGTCGCGCAGGCGCGCGATCATGGGCTTGAGCTGGTTGTGCTGGCCGGCCGCATCGAGCCCGCCCTCGGTGGTCCGTTCCTCGCGCTTCTCCGGCACGATGCAGGCGGCATGCGGACGGTGGCGCAGGGCGATCTCCACCATTTCCGCCGTCGCCGCCATCTCGAAGTTCAGCGGGATCTTGAGCTCGCGCATCAACCCTTCGATGTCGGCATCGACGATGTGCCGGCGATCCTCGCGCAGATGCGCGGTGATGCCGTCGGCGCCGGCGGCGGCGGCCACGGCGGCGGCACGCAGCGGGTCGGGCAGCTTGCCGCCGCGTGCGTTGCGCACGGTGGCGACGTGGTCGATGTTCACTCCAAGACGCAGGGGCGGAAACGCGGACATTGACGGCTTTCGTTCAGGGGGCGAGCTCAGTTGCGGGCGCGTTCGACCGCATTGATAGCGGGCGTCGCACGCAGGGCCGCGGTGATGTCGGCCAGGTGCTTCACGTCGGCCACCTCGACGTCGATCACCATGTCGAAGAAATCCATCGACCGGTTGACGATGCGCAGGTTCGAGATGTTGCCCTCGTGCCGGGCGATCACCGTGGAGAGGCTCGACAGGCTGCCCGGCTGGTTGGCGACGGTGATCTTGAGGCGCCCGGTATAGGCCGCCTCGCCGTCGCCGACGGAATCCCAGCCGACATCGATCCAGCGCTCGGGCGAGTCGGAGAAGCTCTCGAGCGTGGCGCAGTCGATCGTGTGGATGGTGACGCCCTTGCCGGTCGTGATGATGCCGACGATGCGGTCGCCGGGCAGCGGATGGCAGCAGCGGGCGAAATGCACCGCCATGCCGGGAATGAGCCCGGTCAGGGCGATCTGATGCGGCTCCCCCTTGGCCACGGCACTGTCGCGCGCCTTGGCCGCCTTGCTGCGCGCGCGCGAGATCGGCACGACGTCGGCGCCGGACTTGCGCTGCTGCTTCTGCTTGAGGCCGGGATAGACCGCGGTCATCACCTCGCGCGCGCTTACCAGCCCCGCGCCCACCGCCGCCACGAGATCGTCGGTGGTCGCCTGCTTGAAGTTGGCCTTCACCTCGGCGAGGCCCTTCTCGGTGGCCTCGTAGCCTTCCTCGTGGAAGGTCTTGTCGAGCAGCGAGCGGCCGAGCTGGAGATACTGCTCGCGCTGGCGCACGCGGATGAAGCGCCGGATCGCGGCCTTGGCCTTGCCCGTGACGGCGAAGCGCTCCCAGGTCGGCGACGGCGTCTGCGCCTTGGAGGTGATGATCTCGATCTGGTCGCCGTTGGAGAGCTGGGTCCTGAGCGGCAGCATGCGGCCGTTGATCTTGGCCCCCACGCAGGTGTCGCCCACCTGGCTGTGAACGGCGTAGGCGAAGTCGATCGGCGTCGCGCCGCGCGGCAGCGAGATCAGCTTGCCCTTGGGCGTGAAGCAGAACACCTGGTCCTGGAACATCTCGAGCTTGGTGTGCTCGAGGAATTCCTCGGCGTTGGGTGCCTTGTCGAGGATCTCGATCAGGCTGCGCAGCCAGGCATATTGCGGCGCGTCGGTCGAGGGCCCGCCCTGCTTGTAGATCCAGTGCGCGGCGACGCCCCGCTCCGCCTGGTCCTGCATCTCCTGGGTGCGGATCTGGATCTCGATGCGCTGGCCGAACGGGCCGATCACGCCGGTGTGCACCGAACGATAGCCGTTGGGCTTGGGAACGGAGATGTAGTCCTTGAAGCGCTGCGGGATGACCTGGTAGCGCCCGTGCAGCAGGCCGAGCGCCTGGTAGCACTGCGCCACGTCGGCGACGATGATGCGGAAGGCCATGATGTCCGAGAGCTGCTCGAACGACACGTTCTTCTGCTGCATCTTGCGCCAGATCGAATAGGGCGTCTTCTCGCGCCCGGAGACCTGCGCGTCCAGGCCGCCCTCCTTCAGGGTGGCGACGAGTTCCGCCTCGATCTGGGGGACGATCTGCTCGCCCTTCTCCTTGAGGTAGCCCAGGCGCGCCAGCACCGAGGCGCGGCCGTCGGGGTTGAGCTCGGCGAAGGCAAGTTCCTCGAGCTCGCGCTTGACGCCCTCCATGCCGATGCGCGAGGCGAGCGGCGCGTAGAGTTCCATCGTCTCGCGCGCGATGCGCCGCCGCCGCTCCGGCTCCTTGATGTACTTGAGCGTCCGCATGTTGTGCAGACGGTCGGCGAGCTTCACCAGCAGCACGCGGATGTCCGACGACATGGCGAGGACGAGCTTGCGCAGGTTCTCGGCTTCCTTGGTGCTTTCCGACTGCACCTCCAGCCGCGACAGCTTGGTCACGCCGTCGACGAGGCGCGCGATCTCCTCGCCGAACATGCGCGAGATCTCCTCGCGCGTGGCGTCGGTATCCTCGAGCGTGTCGTGCAGCAGCCCGGTGACGATGGACGAGGTGTCCAGCCGCATCTCGGCCAGGATGCCCGCCACCTCGACCGGGTGCGAGAAATACGGGTCGCCCGAGGCGCGGAGCTGGGTGCCGTGCTTCTTCAGGCCATAGACATAGGCGCGATTGAGCATGTCCTCGTCCGCATCCGGATCGTAGGACTGCACGCGCTCAACGAGTTCGAACTGCCGAATCATCGCAATCCCCTAGTATATGGGGAGGATTGCGCCATCTCCACGATGTTTGCGCGAATAGCAGGGCCGAGCCCCGCTAGGGGTCGCCCTATTCGGCGATCTCGTCTTCCTCGGCCATCGGCAGGGCCTTCGGCTGGGCCGCCTCGGCACCGCCCTGAGCCAGCGCCGCCGCCAGCTCCTGCTCGAGCTCGGCCATCTCGTTGACCTCCTCGGGCTTGTCGATGTCGGCATGCTTCTGCATGCCTGCGATCAGCTCGTCCTTGAGCTGGCCGTGGTCGAGCTTCTCTTCCGCGATCTCGCGCAGCGCCACGACCGGGTTCTTGTCGCGGTCGCGATCGAGCGTGATGGGAGCGCCGGCCGAGATGTCACGCGCGCGCTGGGCAGCATACATGACCAGCTCGAAACGGTTGGGCACCTGCAGGATGCAGTCTTCGACGGTGACACGCGCCATGGCGACCTCTGATGTGCGGAAGCGGCGGGTTATACGCGCCCCAGCCCAAAAGGCAAGCCGGGCGGCCCCTAGAGCCGTTTGATGATCTGATCCCGCGGCAGGGCCGCGACAAGGGCCTGGATGGGGGTTCCGGTCACCGGATGGCGCCACTGCGGCGCCAGGTCGGCCAGGGGCTGCAGGACGAAGGCCCGCTCCGCCAGGCGGGGATGGGGCAGAATGGGCCTTCCGGGCCCGCCCGGGGCCACTTCCCCCCGGAAATCCAGCAGGTCCAGGTCGATCCGCCGGGCGGCGTTGGGGACCGACCGGACGCGGCCGAATTCCGCCTCCACGGCATGGAGTTCGGCCAGAAGACGCTCCGGCGGCAGTTCCGTCTCGATCTCGGCTACGGCATTGACGAACCAGGGCTGATCCGAGACCGGGATCGGCGCCGTCCGGTACCACGGCGAGAGCCGGACCAACCGGATCCCCCGCCGGCCGAGCGCCAACAGCGCCGCCTCCAGGGTCAGCCGGGGCGATCCATGGTGCGGATGGGGCAAATTACCCCCTAATCCGATGTAGATTTTACCGGACGGGCTCGTCACTAGAACTCCTCAAACCCTTGTAACTAATGGCTTAAAGGCTTAAACTTAATATGCTGTGGGAGGGGTGTTTGGTACTGGGCTCCCGCGGCTCCATTTTTTCGCTCCCTCTGACGTATTTTCGCGAAAAGGATTTTCGCCATGAAAGGCAATTTCTACGAGAATGAGCGCGTCGCGCTCTTCATCGACGGCGCCAATCTCTACTCAGCCGCCCGTGCCCTCGGATTCGACATCGACTATCGCCGCCTGCTCAAGGTGTTCCGCGAGAAGGGCCATCTGGTCCGCGCCTATTACTACACCGCGCTGGTCGAGGATCAGGAATATTCGCCTATCCGGCCGCTGATCGATTGGCTCGACTACAACGGCTACACCATGGTCACGAAGCCGACCAAGGAATTCACCGACGCCATGGGCCGGCGCAAGATCAAGGGCAACATGGACATCGAGCTCGCCATCGACGTGCTGGAAATGGCGGAGCATCTCGATCACGTGGTCCTGTTCTCCGGCGACGGCGACTTCCGCCGCCTCGTCGAGGCCGTGCAGCGCAAGGGCCTGCGCGTGTCGGTGGTCAGCACCGTCAAGTCCGCGCCGCCGATGGTGGCGGACGAACTGCGCCGCCAGGCCGACGACTTCATCGAGCTGGCGGAACTGGCGCCGCTGATCGCCCGCAATCCGTCCGAGCGCACCCCGCGCCCGGCGCTGGCCGCCAACGGCCATGCCGACATGCTCGACGACGACGCGCCCGAGCCGCTGGCGCGCACGGCCTGATCGGAACCTGTGGCTGCCCTGCGTTTCGACGAGCCGCCGCTCGACTGTCCGCGCTGCCCGAGACTCGTGGCCTTCCGCCACGAGTTGCAGGGCAAGTACCCTGACTGGGGCAACGCACCCGTCCGCTCGTTCGGCAGCCTCGATGCCCGCCTGCTGATCGTCGGGCTGGCGCCCGGCATGAAGGGAGCCAACCGCACCGGCCGCCCCTTCACCGGCGACTATGCCGGCGACCTCCTGTACGCGACCCTGCTCAAGTTCGGTCTGGCGAGCGGCACCTACCGCGCCGACCCCAATGACGGCCTGCACCTGATCGGATGCCGCATCGCCAATGCGGTGCGCTGCCTGCCGCCCGAGAACAAGCCGCTGCCGGTCGAGTTCACGGCCTGCCGTCCGTTCCTGCAGGCCGAACTGGCGGTGATGCCCGACCTCAAGGTCATCCTGGCCCTGGGCAAGGGCGCCCACGACCAGATCCTGCGCGCGCTGACGGTGCGGCCGGCCAGCAGCTATCCCTTCGTGCACGGCCGCCTGCATGCCCTGCCGACCGGCCTGCATCTCGCCGACAGCTATCACTGCTCGCGCTACAACACGAATACGGGCCGGCTCACCACCGAGATGTTCCACGCCGTGTTCGAGAAGATCCGCACCCTCCTCACGTGAGCGGCAGCAGCCGGCCGGATGTCACAGCGCGGCCTCGACCGCACCCGTGATCTCCGGCGAGAGCGGTGCGACCTTGCTCGGCCAGCCGCCCACGAGTTCGCCGCCCTTGCCGATCAGGTACTTGTGGAAGTTCCAGCGCGGCGCGGCCGCCTCGCCCGCCTGCTCCACGATCCACCGGTAGAGCGGATGCGCGTCGCCGCCCAGGACCTTCTGCTTGGCGGTCATCGGGAAGGTGACGCCGTAGCCGGTCTCGCAGAATTTCGCGATCTCCGGTTCGGTCTTGGGTTCCTGCGCGCCGAAATCGTTGCAGGGCACGCCGAGCACGACCAGCCCGCGCGGGCCGTAGGCTTCGTGCAGCTTCTGCAGCTCCGCATATTGCGGCGTGAATCCGCAGAAGGACGCCACGTTGACCAGCAGCACCGGACGGCCGGCGAACCCCTTCATATCGAGCGGCCTGCCGTCGATCGCGGTGAAAGCGAAATCGTGCGCCGATGCCATTCACGCCTCCTCGTCGTAGCGCTGCTCGCGCCAGGGATCGCCGTAGTTGTGGTAGCCGCGAACCTCCCAGAAGCCGGGCTTGTCCAGCACCGAGAACTCGATGCGCTTGATCCACTTGGCGCTCTTCCAGAAATAAAGCTTGGGGATGACGACGCGCAGCGGTCCGCCGTGCTCGCGGCTGATCGCCTCGCCGTTCCAGCTCCAGGCCAGCAGCACGTCCTCGGCCGCGAAGTCGGCCAGCGGCACGTTGGTCGTGTAGGTGTCGTAGGAATGGAAGATCACGTGCTGCGCCTCGGCCTTGGGCTTCACCAGCGCGATCAGGTCGCGCGCGCTCACCCCTTCCCAGCGGTTGTCGTAGCGCGACCAGGCGGTCACGCAGTGGATGTCGGTCGTGAGCCGGGTTCCGGGCAGATCGGTGAACTCGCCCCATTTCCAGCTCATGGGGGTCTCGACCGCGCCGTCGACGAACAGGCGCCAGGCATGAAGCGGGATTTCCGGCTGGACGCCGAGATCGAGCACCGGCCAGTTCTCGACCAGACGCTGCCCGGGCGGCAGCCGCTCGGTCGGCGGCGCGCTGTGTCCGGTCAGCAGGCGGCCGTCCTCGGCCCATTTCCGCTTGCTGTCGATCAGCTTGCTCTTGAGCTTGCCGAATAGGGTCACGTCGTCGGCCATGAACGCCTCGCGAATCACTTGCGTTCCTAACATGGGACGCTTCGCCGGCGATTTTAAGCTTTTTTGCGCGCCCTCTTCCGGCCCGCCGCCGGGGCGGGACTGGCGCCCTTCTTCATCAGCATCGCGTGGAAGGCCGAGAGCGCCCGGTAGTCCGGCCCGTGCGCCAGCATGCCGGCCTGATGCAGCATCACGATCCCGTGCAGCGCCGCCCAGTTCGCCCAGCCGAAAAGCTGCGGATCGACGTCGATCAGGCCCGCTTCCACCATCTGCTCGGCGCCGCGGGTGATATGGGCCGCCGCCCGGTCCGCCGCCCCGGCGAGCTCCGGATGCGAGTCGTCGATCGGGGCGTCGATGTCGAACATGATGCGATAGGCGTGCGGATTCTTGAGCGCGAAGTCGAGATAGGCCTCGATCGTGCGCCGCCCCCGCTCGCCCGGCGGTGCCTTCCCGGCGCGCTCAAGCGCCTCGGCGAAGCGGGCGAAGGCCTGTGCCCGCACGGTGGCGAGGATGTCCGCCTTGTCCTTGAAGTAGCGGTACGGCGTCTTGGGGCTGCAGCCCAGCGCCTCGGCAAGCTGGCGCATGGTGACGCCCTCGTAGCCGAAGCGGGCGAAGCGCTCGGTCGCGACCTTGCAGAGTTCGTTGCGGAAGTCGGCGATGTCCTGTTCGGTGAGATAGCGCGGCATGGTTTCCATACACACTGTGTACGGAAACCATGCCGCGGTCAATCAGGCCGTTTCGGCGAACAGCTCGCGGCCAATCAGCATGCGGCGGATCTCGCTGGTGCCGGCGCCGATCTCGTAGAGCTTGGCGTCGCGCAGCAGGCGGCCGGTCGGATAGTCGTTGATGTAGCCGTTGCCGCCCAGGAGCTGGATGGCATCGAGCGCCACCAGGGTCGCCTTCTCGGCCGCGTAGAGGATGGCGCCGGCCGAATCCTTGCGCGAGGTCTGGCCGCGATCGCAGGCCCGGGCCACGGCATAGACGTAGGCCTTGCAGGCATTCATGGTCGTGTACATGTCGGCGAGCTTGCCCTGCACGAGCTGGAACTCGCCGATCGCCTGGCCGAACTGCTTGCGCTCGTGGACGTAGGGCACGACGACGTCCAGCGCCGCCTGCATGATGCCGAGCGGCCCCGCCGCCAGCACCGCGCGCTCGTAGTCGAGGCCGCTCATCAGCACGTTCACGCCCTTGCCGACGGCGCCCAGCACGTTCTCTTCGGGGATCTCGCAGTCCTCGAACACCAGCTCGCCGGTCGAGGAGCCGCGCATGCCCATCTTGTCGAGCTTCTGCGCCACCTTGAAGCCCTTGGTGTCGGTCGGAACGATGAAGGCCGTGATGCCGCGCGGGCCGGCTGTGGGATCGGTCTTGGCGTAGACGACGATCACCTGCGCGTCGGGGCTGTTGGTGATCCACATCTTGGTGCCGTTCAGCACGTAGCAGTCGCCCTTCTTCTCCGCCCGCAGCTTCATGGAGACGACGTCGGAGCCCGCGCCCGATTCGCTCATGGCGAGGCTGCCGACATGCTCGCCCGAAATCAGCTTGGGCAGGAAGCGGCGCTTCTGCGCGTCACTGCCGTTGCGGCGGATCTGGTTGACGCACAGGTTCGAGTGCGCGCCGTAGCTGAGGCCGACGGCGGCCGACGCGCGGCTCACCTCCTCGACGGCGATGACATGCTCGAGATAGCCCAGCCCGGTGCCGCCATATTCCTCCTCGACCGTGATGCCGTGCAGGCCGAGTTCGCCCATCTTCGGCCACAGCTCGCGCGGGAAGCGGTCGGTCTTGTCGATCTCGGCCGCGATCGGCGCCACCTGATCGGCAGAGAAACGCTGGACCTGCTCGCGCAGCGCATCGGCGGTCTCGCCGAGGCCGAAATCGAACGGTGGCATGACATTGGGGATCATTGCGTTGCTACCTTGTATCCATCGGTCTTTCGAAAGCGGAGAGCGTTACGGCAGGATGGAGTCCGGCCCGCTGCCGTGCCCTCCGCCGTGCCCTCCGATCGTCGGGCAGCCGCACCGTACCCTGCCATCCTCACGAAGCGAAGCGGCCGCCACTCACCCGGCACGGCGAAGGACGGCCGACGCGGCCCGCCGCGTCTCCTCTCCGAGCCACTCCTGGAGGCGCGGCTCCCCTTCCCCGGCCCGCGCCGAAGCGATGCGGGCCAGTTGCGGCGCGCGCAGGTCCCGC
Organism: Pseudomonadota bacterium; assembly: GCA_018240685.1. Classification (GTDB taxonomy): domain Bacteria; phylum Pseudomonadota; class Alphaproteobacteria; order Reyranellales; family Reyranellaceae; genus Reyranella. Next base: position 16,272 of record JAFEFG010000018.1, read on the forward strand.
TTGATCGCGGCAAAGGCCAGCGGCGGCAGCCCGGCATCGCGCCGTGCCTGCAGGACGGCCTCGCGCAGAAGCTCGGAAGGCGGAACGCAGGCATCGAACACGCCCAGGGACAGCGCCTGTCGGACGTCGAGGGTCTCGCCCAGCAGGATCAGACGCCGCGCCGCGGCCGGCGTGAGCTCGGCGCGCGCCACCTCCAGCGCGGCGACCGGATAGGTCACGGCGACCCGCACCTCGGCAAGGCCGGCCTGCAGCGGCACGTCCGCGGCGATCCTGCGATCGGCGCAGAGCGCCAGCACCAGCCCGCCGGCGATGGCATGGCCATTGACGGCGGCGACCAGCGGCTTGGGCCAGGCATAGAGCGTCCCGAAGGCATCGTTCAGCGCCGTGATCAGGCGGCGCTGCCCCGCGCGATCGAGCTGAGGAACGGTCTTGAGATCGAGCCCCGCGGAGAAGGCCGGGCCGTCGGCCGCGACGACGGCGGCGCGCACGGCAGGTTCGGCCGCCAGCCTCTCGAACAGCGCGGACATCTCCTCGAGGAGTTCGGCATTCATCGCGTTCATCGGCGGGCGGGCGAGCGTGACGACGGCCACGTCGTCCTGCTGCTCAAGTCTCAAGGCTTTCATGCCGAATCCTTAGCCCGGCCCCATGAATAGACAAAATCGATTATTTCTCTGACAATTATAGCGAGGGACTATTCCATGAACCTCGCCTTCGTCCGCTACTTCCTGGCCCTCGCCGAGACGTCGAGCTTCACCTCGGCGGCCGAGCGATGCCACGTCACGCAGCCGACCCTGTCTGCCGGCATCGCACGGCTGGAGGACGAGCTGGGCGCGCGCCTGTTCGATCGCGGACGGCGAACCGCCCTCACGGCCGCCGGCCAGCGCTTCCTTCCCCATGCGCGCGCCATGACTGAAGCGTGGAAGCTGGCGAAGACCGAATCGCGCGCGGCCGGCCGGCAGCGCGTGCTGCGCGTGGCCGTCGCCTCGACGCTCGCCATCGGTCCCGTGCTGCAGTGGCTCGCCGCTGCCAGGGCGCGAGAGCCCTTCGACCCCGAGGTCTCCGAAGGCACAGCCGAGGCGGTTGCCGAGCGCTGGCGGCGCGGGCGATGCGACATCGCGCTTTTTCCCGTCCGCCGTCCCATGGCCGGCGAGCGTGTCGCATCGCTCCTGCGCGAGCCCTACGTGCTGGCAGCCGCCAACACCCATCGCATCGCCACGCGCGATCGCTGGTCAGTCCGGGAACTCGCCGAGACTCCGTTCGTGCTGCGAGCCGCCTGCGAGGCCCACGAGGATGCGCAGAAGATCTTCGCCGGCGACGGCGTGCGCCCGCGGGTCGTCCTGCGCTCCACCGACGAGGAGCGCTGCGCGGCCGCGGTGCTGGCAGGGCTCGGCGTCAGCTTCATGCCGCGCTCCCTCCTGCGGCCGGGCATGAGCACGGCGTCGATCCGCGAAGTGGCGCTGGAACGGCGCGTGATGCTGGCGTGGCGCGGCGAAGCCGAAGCGGAAGTGGCCGCCGCGATTCGCGAGCAAGCCGTGGCCGGCGACCGGCTTGCCTTCGCGCGCTAAAGCAGGAAAACCGTCGCGAGCCCGAGGAAGGCCAGGAAGCCGATGACGTCGGTGACCGTGGTCAGGAACACGGTCGAGGACACCGCCGGATCGACGCCGAACTTCTGCAGGCCGAGCGGGATCAGCGTTCCGCCCAGGGCGGCGGCGACCAGATTGCAGATCATGGCCGCGCCGATCACCGCGCCCAGGCGCCAGTCGTGATACCAGAGCAGCACCGCGCCGCCCATGAGCAGCGCGAAGATCATTCCGTTCAGCCCGCCGACGGCGATCTCCTTGACGATGAAGCGCAGCGCGTTGGCAGCCGTCAGCTCGCCCATCGCCAGCGCGCGGACCGCAACGGTGACCGTCTGCGTGCCGGCATTGCCGCCCATCGACGCCACGATCGGCATCAGCACCGCCAGCGCCACGATCTTCTCGATGGCGTTCTCGAACTGGCCGATGACGAGCGAGGCGATCACGGCCGTGAGCAGGTTCACCGCCAGCCAGAGGGCACGCAGCCGGACCGTCCTGATGGTGTTGGCGTGCATGTCGTCGGAACCGACGCCGCCCATCTTCAGCAGGTCCGCCTCGGCCTCCTCGTCGATCACGTCGACCACGTCGTCGACCATGATCACGCCGAGCAGGCGGCGCTCCGGATCGACCACCGGGCAGGAGACGAGGTTCTTGTCGCGGAACAGGTGCGCCACCTCGACCTGGTCGGCCATCGCCGGCACGGACGGGATGTCCGGATCGACGATGTCCAGGATCGGCACCGGCCGCTTGGTGCGCAGCATGCGGCCGAGCGGCACCGACCCACGCAGGCGCCCGGCCGCGTCGACGACGAAGAGGTCGTAGACGTCGTCCGGCAGGTCCTCCGCCTCGCGGCAATGGTCGATCACCTGGCCGACCGACCAGTTGTCCGGCACCTTGACCAGCGACCGCTGCATGAGGCGGCCGGCCGAATCGTCGGGGTAGGCCAGCGCCGTCTCGATCTCGGCACGGTCGGCAGCCGGCAGTTCGGCCAGGACCTCGCGGCGCTCCGCCTCCGGCAGATCCTCGAGCAGGCTCGCCGCATCGTCGGTCTCGAGCTCGCGCGCCGCGGCGGCAATGTCCTTGCTGTCGAGCTGATCGAGGACGTCGTCGCGGACATCCTCGTCGAGCTCCGTCAGCACCTCGGGATCGAGATCGCGCCTGAGCAGGGCGACCAGGGCGTCGCGCTGCGCCTCCGAGACCTGCTCGAGAACGGCGGCCTGGCCGGGGGCGCTGAGGCCGCCCAGCAGCCGCTTCACCTCATCCGGCCTGCCTTCATCGAGCGTCTCCTCGATTCGCCGGACGAGCTCCGGCGTCACCTCGTCGAGGAGGTCGCTCTGCGGGCTCATCCACGCGACTCCGCGAGGCGCTGAGCTTCGACGACGGAAAGCGCCGTCATATTGAGAATGCCGCGGGCCGTGACGGACGGCGTGAGGACGTGCGCCGGCCGGCTCGTACCGAGCAGCATCGGCCCGATATGCAGGCCGTCGGCTGCCGTCTTGAGCAGGTTGAAGGCGATGTTGGCGGAATCGAGCGTGGGACAGATCACGAGATTGGCCACCCCCTTGAGCCGCGCGTTCGGGAACACGCTCCGGCGGATCTCGACGTCGAGCGCGGCGTCGCCATGCATCTCGCCGTCGACCTCCAGCGACGGCGCGCGACTGTGCAGGATCCGCACGGCCGCAGCCATCTTGCGCGCCGACGGGCTGTCGGAGCTTCCGAACAGGGAATGCGACAGCAGCGCGACCTTGGGCTGCACGCCGAAGCGCAGCACCTCGTCGGCGGCCAGGAGCGTGATGTCGACCAGCGTCTCGGGATCGGGGTCGTCGTTCACGTAGGTATCGGCGATGAACAGCGAGCGCGTCGGCATGACCAGCAGGCTGAGCGCCGCCATGTGGCGCACGCCTTCGCGTGTGCCGATGACGTCGCGCACATGATTGAAATGCGTGCGGAAGCGGCCATAGGCGCCGGCGATCATCGCGTCGGCATCGCCCAGATGCACGGCCAGGGCCGCAATCAGCGTCGGGCTGGAGCGGACCAGGTTGCGTGCCGTCGGCTCGGTCACGCCGCGGCGCTCCATCAGCGCATGATAGGCGCCCCAATAGCGGTCGTAGCGAGGGTCGCTCGAGGGATCGACCAGCTCGACGTCGACGCCCGGCCGGAAGCGCAGGCCGAGCCGCTCGGCCCGGCGGCGGATGATCTCCGGCCGGCCGATCAGGATCGGCACCGCAATGCGCTCGTCGAGGATGATCTGGGCCGCCCGCAGCACGCGATCGTCCTCGCCGGCGCTGAAGATCACCCGCTTCGGCGCGCTGCGCGCCTGCTCGAAGACCGGGCGCATGACCAGGCCCGACTTGAAGACGAACTGGTTGAGCTGCTGGCGATAGGCCGCGAAGTCGGCGATCGGCCGCGTGGCGACGCCCGACTCCATCGCCGCCCGAGCGACGGCGGGGGCAAGCTCGACGAGCAGGCGCGGGTCGAACGGCTTGGGGATGATCTGGTTGGCGCCGAAGCCGGCGCCGCCGGCATCGCCGAAGGCACGCGCCACGACTTCCGACGGCTCCTTGCGGGCAAGGTCGGCCAGCGCGCGCACGCAGGCGATCTTCATCTCGTCATTGACCGTGGTCGCCCCGACATCGAGGGCGCCCCGGAAGATGTAGGGGAAGCAGAGGACGTTGTTGACCTGGTTGGGATAGTCGCTGCGTCCGGTCGCCATGATGGCATCGTCGCGCACGGCGGCGACCGCCTCCGGCCTGATCTCGGGATTGGGATTGGCGAGCGCGAAGATCAGCGGCCTGGCCGCCATCTTCGCCACCATCTCCGGCTTCAGCACGTCGGCCGCCGAGAGGCCGAGGAAGACGTCAGCGTCGGCGATGACCTCGGCCAGGGTGCGGGCCCCGGTGTCGCGCGCGTAGCGCTCCTTCCAAGGATCCATCAGCTCGTTGCGGCCCTTCCAGACCACGCCGGCAATGTCGGTAACCCATATGTTTTCGCGCGGCAGGCCGAGCTTCTCCAGGACGCCCAGGCACGACAGCGCCGCGGCGCCCGCGCCCGACACGACCAGCTTCACCTTGGCGATGTCCTTGCCCACCAGCGAAAGGCCGTTCAGCATCGCCGCGCCGACGATGATCGCCGTGCCGTGCTGATCGTCGTGGAAGACCGGGATGGACATGCGCTCACGAAGCTTCTGCTCGACGTAGAAGCACTCGGGCGCCTTGATGTCCTCGAGATTGATGCCGCCGAAGGTAGGCTCCAGCGCCGCCACGATATCCACCAGCTTTTCCTGGTCGAGCTCGGCCAGCTCGATATCGAAGACGTCGATGCCGGCGAACTTCTTGAACAGGACGCCCTTGCCCTCCATCACCGGCTTGGCCGCCAGCGGGCCGATCGCGCCCAGGCCCAGCACCGCAGTGCCGTTGGTCACCACGGCGACCAGATTGGCCCGCGCGGTCAGTTCGGCGGCCGTGGCCGGGTCGCGGACGATCTCGTTGCAGGCATCCGCCACGCCGGGCGAGTAGGCGAGCGAAAGATCGCGCTGGGTGGCGAGCGGCTTGGTGGGAACGACCTCGATCTTTCCCGGCCGGGGAATGCGGTGATAACGGAGCGCGCCGTCGGTTGATTTGTCCGCCAAGCTCGCCTCCCGCCCCCGCACAACAAAAAGGGCCGCCCGAAGGCGGCAGCTCTGATCACCTTTTCGATCGAACCGGCGAGTTTGGTGCGGCCAAGAAGACTCGAACTTCCACGCCTCGCGGCACTAGCACCTCAAGCTAGCGCGTCTACCAATTCCGCCATGGCCGCGCCGGGTCGATGGGCCGGGGGATACCAAATACCCCCATCAGTGGCAAGGCACGCTCGCAGACCTTTTCCGACAGACTTGCACTTGGGCCCGGAAGTGCCGATTTTGCCACAATGACCAGTCCCGAATGGCGTCTGTCGGAGGGTGTCGTCCCATATGGGGAGGCCCTGGCCGGAATGGAAGCCCGCGTCGCCGACATCCATGCCGGCCGCGCCGACGAGCTGTTGTGGCTCCTGGAGCACCCGCCTCTCTATACGGCCGGGACGAGCGCCAGGACCGCCGATCTCCTCGAACCCTCGCGTTTTCCGGTGCATGTCGCCGGCCGCGGGGGCCAATACACCTATCACGGCCCCGGCCAGCGTGTGGTCTATGCGATGCTCGACCTGCGCAAGCGCCGGCGCGACGTCCGCCGGTTCGTGTTCGATCTCGAGGAGTGGACCATCCGGACCATCGCCCGCTTCGGCGTCACGGCCGAGCGCCGTCCGGGCCGGGTCGGGGTGTGGGTAACGCGGCCGGACAAGCCGCCCCTGCCCGACGGCTCGCCGCGCGAGGACAAGATCGCCGCCATCGGCGTGCGCATCCGCCATTGGGTGTCGTTCCACGGCCTCGCCATCAATGTCGAGCCGGACCTCTCGCACTACGCGGGAATCGTCCCCTGCGGCATTTCGGGGCACGGCGTCACGTCTCTGGTCGATCTCGGCCTGCCGGTGACGATGGCCGATCTCGATGCGGCCCTGGCGGAGACCTTTCCCGAGGTGTTCGACGCGGCCGTCACTCCGTCGGTCGCCGCATGAAGCCTTCGGGCAGGATGTCGAGATCGACCGGCTCGACATCGATCGTCTCGACCACCGCCATCGTCGGCCCGCGGCGGCAGGCCTCGATCATCGTGCCCACTGCGACCTCTTCGCCGACGATCAGCGCCTCGACGGAACCGTCGCTGCGGTTGCGCACCCAGCCGCACAGGCCGAGCCGCAGGCCGACCGACACCGCCCAGTCCCGATAGCCGACGCCCTGCACCCGTCCGATGATGGTGAGCCGGGCCTGCAGCGGCATGGTTGCCTCACGCGAACTCGATGATCTTCTGGTCGACCTTCAGGCTGTCGCCGGCCTTGGCATGAAGCGTCTTGATCGTGCCGTCCTGGACGGCGCGCAGGACGTTCTCCATCTTCATGGCCTCGACGACGGCAAGCGCCTCCCCGGCCTTGACCTCCTGCCCCTCGACCACAGCCACGGATGCCAGCAGCCCCGGCATCGGGGAGAGCAGGAACTTCGACGTGTCGGGCGCAGCCTTCACCGGCATCAGCGCATGGAGCTCCGCCTGCCGCGGGGTCAGCACCAGAGCCTCGGCATGGCCGCCGCCATGGAACAGCCGCCATCCCGATCCCACCGGATCGACCTGGACCGCGACGGTCTCGCCGTCGACCTTGGCATGCACCAGCGGCTCGCCCGGCGCCCAGTTGGTCTCGACCGTGATGTGCCGCTCGTCCGCCTGCACGGTATAGCCGTAGCCGTTACGGCCGACCGTGAGCGCGATCGGCTGACGGTTGAGCAGCACGACGCGCTTGTCCTGCACCTTGCCGTGGCGCTCGGCCCGGACCAGATCGACGACGGCGGCGACGGCGGCCAGCACCTGCGGGTCGCGCGGCGGCAGGTGCGCCGCGGAGAAGCCGCCCTTGAACTCCTCGGCGATGAAATTGGTGGTCAGCTTGCCGGCGACGAAGCGCGGATGCGCCATCAGGGCGGCGAGGAACGGCACGTTGTGCGACACGCCGCGGACATAGAACTCGTCCAGCGCCCGGCGCATGCGGTCGATCGCGGCGTCGCGCGTCTTGCCGTAGGTGCAGAGCTTGGCGATCATCGGATCGTAGAACATCGAGATCTCGCCGCCCTCGTAGACGCCGGTGTCCACGCGCACGTCGGAGCCGGCCTGGGGCTCGCGATACTTCACGAGGCGCCCGGTCGAGGGCAGGAAGTTCCGGAACGGATCCTCGGCGTAGAGGCGGGCCTCGATCGCCCAGCCCTGGAGCTTCACGTCCTTCTGCTGGAAGGGCAGCTTCTCGCCTGCCGCCACGCGGATCATGAGCTCGACGAGATCGAGGCCGGTGATCAGCTCGGTCACCGGATGCTCGACCTGCAGGCGCGTGTTCATCTCGAGGAAGTAGAACTTGCGGTTCTTGTCGACGATGAACTCGACCGTGCCGGCGCTCTTGTACTTGACGGCCTTGGCGAGCGCGACTGCCTGCTCGCCCATCGCCTTGCGTGTCCTGGCATCGAGGAACGGGCTCGGCGCCTCCTCGATCACCTTTTGGTGGCGGCGCTGAATCGAGCACTCGCGCTCCCACAGGTAGACGCAGTTGCCGTGGCCGTCGGCAATGAGCTGGATCTCGATGTGGCGCGGTTCCTCGACGTATTTCTCGATGAACACGCGGTCATCGGCAAAGGAGGACTTGGCCTCGTTGGTCGCCGACACGAAGCCTTCCTTCGCCTCGGCATCGTTCCAGGCGATGCGCATGCCCTTGCCGCCGCCGCCGGCCGAGGCCTTGATCATGACCGGATAGCCGATCTTCTGCGCGATCTTCACCGCCTCGTCGGCATCGGGAATGGCGGCCAGATGGCCGGGCACGGTGCTGACGCCGGCCTTCTGGGCGAGCTTCTTCGATTCGATCTTGTCGCCCATAGCGTAGATCGCATGGGCGTCGGGGCCGATGAAGGCGATGCCAGCCGCGGCGAGCGCCTTCTGGAAGGCCTCCTTCTCGGACAGGAAGCCGTAGCCGGGATGCACCGCCTGCGCGCCGGTCCGCTTGCAGGCATCGACGATCTTGTCGATCAGCAGATAGGACTGGGTCGCCGGCGACGGGCCGATGAACACCTTCTCGTCGGCCTCGCGCACATGCAGCGCGTCGGCGTCGGCCTCGGAATAGACCGCCACCGTCTTGATGCCGAGCCGCCTGCAGGTGCGGATCACGCGGCAGGCGATCTCGCCGCGATTGGCGATCAGGATCTTGTCGAACAGCTTGCCCGACGGCGCTCCGGCCACGGACGCCTTGCCCCCGCCCGCCTTGCCCCCGGACACCTTGCCCCCGGACACCTTGCCCGTCGCCGCCTTCTTCTTCGCCGCCGGCTTAACTGCGACCTTCTTCTTGGCAGCCATACTCACGATCCCTCTTTATTTCGGTCGAACAGGCCCATGGACCATGCGGTGTGCGCGGCGATCAGCGGCATCCACACCATCAGAACCCACAGCCACCACGGATAGTGGCTGGTGAAGATCGCGTTCACCGCGATCAGGACAAGAAGGCTGAACAGGGCAACGATCACGTGCAGCCGCACGGACCGCCCCCTGCGCATGCGCTCCTCGCGGGGCAGGCTCATAGCGGAACGTTTCCGTGCTTGCGCCAGGGGTTCTCGAGCCGCTTGGTCTCGAGCGTGGCCAGCGCCCGGCAGATCCGGCGCCGCGTGCCGTGCGGCATGATCACGTCGTCGATGAAGCCGCGATTGGCCGCCACAAACGGGTTGGCGAACTTCTCGCGATACTCCTCGGTGCGGGCGGCGATCTTCTGGGCATCGCCGATGTCGGAACGGAAGATGATCTCGACCGCGCCCTTGGCGCCCATGACGGCGATCTCCGCGCCCGGCCAGGCGTAATTGACGTCGCCGCGCAGGTGCTTGGACGCCATGACGTCGTAGGCGCCGCCATAGGCCTTGCGCGTGATGACCGTCACCTTCGGCACCGTCGCCTCGGCGTAGGCATAGAGCAGCTTGGCGCCGTGCTTGATGATGCCGCCGTACTCCTGCATCGTGCCCGGCAGGAAGCCCGGCACGTCGACGAAGGTCACGATCGGGATGTTGAAGGCGTCGCAGAAGCGCACGAAGCGCGCGGCCTTGCGCGAGGAATCGATGTCGAGGCAGCCGGCCAGCACCATCGGCTGGTTGGCGACGAAGCCCACCGTGCGGCCGGCCATGCGGCCGAAGCCGACCACCATGTTGCCGGCCCATTCCGGCGACAGCTCGAAGAAGTCACCCTCGTCCACGACCTTCAGGATCAGCTCCTTGATGTCGTAGGGCTTGTTGGGGTTGTCCGGCACCAGCGTGTCGAGCGAGAAGTCCTCGCGGTCGGACGGATCCTGCGTCGGCCGCACCGGCGCCTTCTCGCGGTTGCTGGCGGGCAGGAAGTCGACGAAGCGGCGCAGCTGCAGCAGCGCCTCGACGTCGTTCTCGAAGGCGAGGTCGGCTACGCCTGACTTCTGGGTGTGCGTGAGCGCGCCGCCCAGCTCCTCCTGGGTCACCGTCTCGTGGGTCACGGTCTTCACGACGTCGGGACCGGTGACGAACATGTAGGAGCTGTCCTTCACCATGAAGATGAAGTCGGTCATGGCCGGCGAATAGACCGCGCCGCCCGCGCACGGGCCCATCACCATCGAGATCTGGGGAATGACGCCCGAGGCCAGCACGTTGCGCTGGAACACGTCGGCATAGCCCGCCAGCGAATCGACGCCTTCCTGGATGCGTGCGCCGCCCGAATCGTTGAGGCCGAGGACCGGCGCGCCGACCTTCATGGCCGTATCCATGATCTTGCAGATCTTGGCCGCGTGCATGCCGGAGAGGGCGCCGCCGAAGACGGTGAAGTCCTGGCTGAAGACATAGACGAGGCGGCCGTTGATCGTGCCGTGCCCGGTGACGACGCCGTCGCCGGGGATCTTCTGGGTCTCCATGCCGAAGTCGATCGAGCGGTGCTCGACGAACATGTCGTATTCCTCGAAGGACCCCGGATCGAGCAGCACGTCGATGCGCTCGCGCGCCGTCAGCTTGCCCTTGGCATGCTGCGCATCGATGCGGCGCTGACCGCCGCCCAGCCTCGCTGCGGCACGGCGCCGCTCGAGCTCTTCCAACATCTTCTGCATCAACAAACTCCGGCCTTCATCATGGGCCCGACGGATCGTTTTCGGCCAAAACGGATGGCAGGTCTAGCGCAGGAATCGGTTCTCGTCGTCCTTCACTTTGCCCATGCCCTGCAATTTGAACACGTCGTCGACGGTCGCAATCTCCGCTTCCACGCTGTGGATGCCGCCGTCGCGGCGGATCTGCGCAAAGGTGCGGCGCATGGCGCCGACGGCGGCGCGGATCGCATGATTGCCCCAGATCAGCAAGCCGATCTTGCCGAGCTCCCGCACGCGCGCGACCGTCATCTGCGGATAGGCCGTCGGCACCAGCGCAAGCGGCACCTTGCCGTCCCAGGCCTTCACGAAGGCCTCGATCTCGTCCGGCGTCTTCTGCTTGGAATGGACCAGGATCATGTCGGCGCCCGCGGCCTCGTAGGCGCGGGCCCGTTTCAGCGCCTCCTCCTGGCCGAGGCCTGCGATCAGCGCCTCGGTCCGCGCCACGATCACGAAGTCGCTGTCGCGGCGGGCGGTGCACGCGGCCTCGATCTTGCCCTGGAACTCCTCGATCCGGACCATGTCCTGGCGCCCGCCGGCGATCAGGCTGGTGACCTTGGGGAAGCTCTTGTCTTCCATCACGATCGCCGCCGCCCCCGCGCGCTCGTACTGCTCGATGGCATAGAGCACGTTGATGGCATTGCCGAAGCCCGTGTCGATGTCGGCCACGACGGGCAGGCCGGCACGATCGACCATGGCCCGCGTCATCTCGAGATGCTGCGTCATCGACACGATGCTCACGTCGGGCACGCCGTACAGCGCCGACAGCTCGAACCCCGAGGCCCAGATCGCGTCGAACCCGGCCTCGGCGGCCAGCATCGCGGAGAGCGGGCTGTGTCCCGCCATCGCCTCGACCAGCCCCTTGCGCGCCAGTATCCCGCGCAACGCCGTGCCTGCTCCCATCACTGCCCTCCCAAGCGCTTGTCCTCGAGCAGCGCCAGAAACCGGGCGCAGGCGTCGATGTCGTTGCGGACGCCGGCAAGGCGCTGCGCAGCAAGCGCATCCTCGCCCCAGCGCTCGATCTGGAAAAGCTCGTCGAGCTGGGCCGCCGCGTAGGCATCCGCCGCCGGGAGGCGGCCTTCCGCCACCGCCAGCGCGATCACGACGGACCCCGCGATATGGGTGAGGTTGTAAAGCGCCGACAATGCGAGGTCGCTGTGAGCCGCCACCGCCGAGCGTAGCGCCGACAGCGCCTCGGAAGGCTGGGTGACGAAGCTTGCACCGCTGCCGACGGCCAGGCGGGCGCCGTATCGCTCGGCCGCCCAATCGAGCAGCGGCTGCCAGAGATCCGCCTGGCGCTTCACCAGCGTCTCGGGATCGGTGGCGCGATAGCACAGAAGGTCCGAGGCCGCGTATTTGGCGGTGTCGTCGATCACCTGTGCACGCTGCGACGTCACGCGGTCGAGGCCGGTCGCGGCGAGCCGCGTCAGCGGCAGGTGCGCGACGTTGATCTCGACCTGCTCCGGCACGGCCTGCCATTCGGCGGCGATCGCCTGGGCCAGGGCCTGCGTCGGCACGGTGAGGATCGCCTTCGCAGGCGTGCGCATGGGCCGCCCGTCGAGCAATACCTGCCAGCCGCCCTCGCCTGCGCCGACGCCCGTCTCCTTGTAGAAGCGCTTCATCGCGGATGGGCTTATACGCTGGCCGCCCCCGACGACAAGAGCGCTCAGCGGTGCCGGTTGGGCCGCGGGGGCTGATGCTGCGGCCGGCCCGGCCGCTCGCGCTGCTCGGTGACCGGCGTCGGCAGCTGCGCCCGCAGGCCGGGCCGCAACGCATCGAGGCGCGTCGACAGCATGGCGCAGGCATTGACGTTCGGCATGCGCGCGATCTGGGCGAAGGTGCCGGTCAGGCTGGGAACCGGACCGCCGCCGACCAGCAGCTTGGCCAGGCCCGGGTCGAGCGCCCCGCTGGTCTGGCGCCCCGTACCACCCTTGATCCGCAGCGGGGAAGCAAGGGCAACGCCCTGCGAATCGCGCGCTTCGGGGGCGAGGATGAATTCCCACGACTCGTTGCGCAGCGAGATGTAGCCGCCGCCGATCAGCAGCGCCCGCGGCGTGTCGACGACGACACGGCGCAGATTGGCGATGCCGCCTCGCACCTCGAAAGTCCCGGCCATGCAGTTGAACGGCACGCCGCCATCGCCGCCGCCCAGCAGCCGCTGCGTCTCGACCGGCCAGCCGCTGAGCGAATCGCGCGGCCACAACCCCTTGGCCGCGGAAATCTCGACGGTGCCATTGGCCACGTTCAGCGCATCGCGCGCCGAGCGCCCGCCGCCGCGAAGCTTGAGGTCGATGTCGCCCACGGCGTCCTTCAGTCCGAGATCGAGCCCGAACAGGGCCCCCAGGTCCTCGAACGACACGCGGCTCGCGGTCCCGGTCAGCGTCGTCAGCCCGAAGCGGCCGGCGGGATCGTAGAGAAGGTCGAAGCCCATCGAGCCGTTGCCGATCGTGGCGGAGCCGCGCAGGGTGAACCGCTTCTCGCCCGAGTTCAGATTGAGCGAACCGTTCTGCACCTTGCTGCCAAGGCCGGCGAGCTCGCCGACGCGCGCCGTCACCGACAGTTCCGTGCGTCCCAGCCACCGCGCGGCGAAGGCGGCTGCCGGCAGGAACCGGGCGGCAGCGGGCGGCTGGCTGTCCGAAGATGCGGGCGCCGCACGCAGGCCCCCGAGATCGATCTTGTTGGCATCGATATTCACGATGGCCGCCGGCGTACCGTTGCGGTCGACGCGGAACAGCGCCTCGCCCGCCAGATCGCTGCTGCCGACCTTGAGAGAGGGCACTTCGACCTTGAGTCCGTTCCGGTGGGTCAGCGCCTTGGCGGTGAAGCTGTAGGGCCCGCCGCTGGGCAGCGGGAGGCGCAGATAGGGACCGAACGTTCCGAAGTCAGCGCCCTCCCCGGTGATCTGCAGGTTGGTTCCCTTGGCCGCGCCGACGGTGCCCTTGATGGCCACGCGGCCGTCGCCGAAGCTTCCCTGAACGTCGATGTTGCCCGGCAGGCCGCGCAGCCAGCCGTCGAACGTTCCGATGGTGCCGGAAAGATCGAACGGCGCCGCGCGCGGCGCCGCCAGCCGCGCCTTCATCTGCAGCGGCTGTCCCGACGCGGTGGACTTGAACGAAGCGTCCTGCACGTTGAGGACGACCGGCGCCCGGCTGCCGCCCTCGGCGATGGTCAGAACCGAGTCGCGGACGTCGATGGCCTCGATCCAGGGGAATGCCGGACTGGACTTGAGGCGCAGCGACCGGTTCTCGGTCGGCCGCGGACCGGACCCGTCCGGCGGCGGCAGCATCTCCAGATTCGTGTCACCCACCTCGTTGTGCTCGACCAGGATGTCCGCGCCCTCGATCAGGACGCGGCCCACCTTCACCTCCCCCAGCAGCAGCGAGGTGAGGTCGAGATAGAGCGTGAGCTTGCGGACCCGGGCCAGTTCCGGCCGCGAGCCCCAGGGTGCGTTGGACAGCGTGACGCCTTCGGCCACCAGGGCAGGATCGCGCCCCAGATGGATCGAGAGCGGAACCCGCGATGCGATCTGCCGCCCCGTGACCTTGTGGATCTGGGTGGCCAGCCGCGCCTCGTAGCGCGACAGATCCCGGCTGCTGCCCCAGATCACCGCCGCGATCGCCACGATCGGCGCGGTGATGATGGTGATCCAGGCGATCTGCCGCCAGGGAATACGTATGGCCAAGGTCCCGCTCAATCGCCCGAATCCGAGGGCCCGGTCGAGAATCCAAATGCCTCGACGGTGCGGCGGAAGTGAGGCGGCAGCTCGGCCTCGAGCACGAGCTCGCCTTTTCCGGACGGATGCGGCAGCGCGATCCGGCGCGCATGCAGGTGCAGGCGCCGCGCGTCGGCCACCGCCGAGAGCAGCGCCTCCTCGCCCCCGTACTTGCGATCGCCCAGGATCGGACAGCCGATGGCGGCGCAATGGACGCGCAGCTGATGGGTCCGGCCGGTGCGCGGCCAAAGCGCCAGCATCGCCGCACGCTTGCCGGCACGGTCCAGCTCGCGGAAATGGGTCAGGGCCTTCTGGCCGGCCTCGTGGTCGACCTGCATCGTCTCGCGGTCGCGCGCCCCCGGGCGCTTCGCCAGCGGCAGGTCTATCGTGCCCTCGGGACGCGGCGGCACGCCCACCACCACCGCCCAGTAGAGCTTCTCCGTCTCGCGGTCCCTGAAGGACTCGGCGAGCCGCTTGGCGGCCTGCCCCGTTCGGGCGATCAGCAGGAGGCCCGACGTGTCCTTGTCCAGCCGATGCACCAGCCGCGGCCGTTCCTCGTAACCGAAGCGCAGGGCATCCAGCATGCCGTCGACATGTTTCTCGGTGCCGGTCCCGCCCTGCACGGCAAGGCCCGGCGGCTTGTTGAGCGCGATGACCTCCGCGTCGCGGTAGATCACCAGGCGCTGGATTTCGGCGGCGTCCCTGTCCGAGATCGCGGCCGGCGGCTTGGGCTTGGGCGCGGGCGACGCCGTCACGCCCGGCGGCAGGCGGATCGTCTGGCCGGGCTCGACGCGATCCTTGCCCTCGACGCGCTTGCCGTCGAGCCGGACCTGGCCCGTGCGCAGCAGCTTCTGCAGGGCACCATGCGTGAGCTGTGGGTAATGCCGCTGAAACCAGCGATCCAGCCGCAGGCCCGCCTCGTCGCGGGTGACGGCACGCACCTGGACCTGGCCTCGGACCTCGCCTCGCGGGCCAGCCGGGGATGCGCTGCGGGCAGGATTGTCGCTCATGGCGCGCAACCTAGGCGACAAGCTAAACAGGGTCCATGGAATCGGTGTCGTTCGATACCTTGACCTTCGACCATCCGACGGCCCGTCGTCCAGCGCGCGTGACGGCGAGCCTTCACCTGCCTGTGGACGATGCAGCGCCCTTTCCCTGCATGGTCATTCTGACCAGCAGCGCCGGCGTGCAGCGTCATCGCGAGCACTACTATGCACAGGCCCTCAACGAGGCCGGCATCGCCGCCCTGATCGTCGATTCTTTCACCGGCCGCGGCGTGCGCCGGACGGTCGCGGATCAATCGCTGGTCTCCGCCGCCCAGATGGAAGGCGATGCCTTTGCCGCCCTGGAACTCCTGCGTTCCGATACGCGAATCGATGCCGGCCGCATCGGCGTGATGGGCGTCTCCAAGGGCGGCGTCGCAACCCTCAACACCGCCATCGCCGTGCGCCAGCGCTGGCGCGCGGGCTTCGCCCATCTGTTCGACCTTCACATCGCCATCTGCCCCGGCGCCACGGCGCAGCACCGCGACGCCACAACCCACGGCCGGCCGATGTATTTCATGCTGGCAGGCCGCGACGACTACACGCCGGCGCCGCTCGCCGTCGAATATGCCGAGCGCATGCGCGCGGCAGGCAACCGACGGATCAAGGTCAAGATCTACAGCAGCGCCCATCACGGCTGGGAGTCGGTCGGCGGGGTGTTCGACATCCGGGATGCGGAGAACTGGTCCTGCTGCCGCAATCTCATCGAGGACGACGGCCGCCATTTCGTCCCCACCACCGGCCGGTCGTTGAGCGAGCCCGAATACCAGGCCTGGGCGCGCGCGCATTGCGTGACCCGCGGCGCCCGTGCCGGAGGCGGCACGGTCGAGCTGAAGCTGCGCGCCACCGCGGATCTCCTCGGCTTCCTCGCCGCCCACGGCTTTGCGCCTCAATGGACGAATCTGCGTTCTACGCGTATAAATCAGGCGTGAAGCGTGTTCATTTTCTCGTCGGTTTGCTGGCGCTCGTGGCGCCGGCACTCGGGTCGGGTCCTGCTTGGGCCAACGACCGCCTTTGGACCGGATCGCGGACTGCCGAGGCACGAACGGCCGCATTGCTGGCGGCGATCCGCGCTGCCGGCGACCACGGCCTCAAGCCCGAGTGGTACCAGCTCACGGATCTCGAGAAAGCCGCCGCGCCGGGAGCGGACCAGGACAAGGCCGAGCAGCTCCTGACCGACGCCTTCGTCGCCTATGCCAGCGATGTGTCGACCGGCCGCGTGCGCGCCAACGCGGTCGACAAGGACATCAACATCCAGCAACGCAAGATCGATCGCGCGGACCTTCTCAGGCAGGCGGCCGAAGCGCGCGACTTCAAGGCGTGGCTCGCCTCCCTGCCGCCGAAAGGTGACTACCCGATCCTGCAGAAGACCCTGGCGTCTCTCCGGCTCAAGCGTGCCACTGCCACCTTCACCCCCGTCCCGGCCGGAGATGCGCTCAAGCCGGGCATGGCCGATCCGCGCGTCCCGCTTCTGCGCAAGCGCCTGTCAGAGCTCGAGATGGCGGTGCCGGCCCCGGGCCCCGTCACGGAACTCTACGACGAGCCACTGGCCGAGGTGGTCAAGGCCTACCAGGCGACCAAGGGACTCTCGGTCGATGGCGTGATCGGTGCCAAGACGACCCAATCCCTCAATACCAGCCTCGACGACCGCATCGACCAGGTGATCGCCAATCTCGAGCGTCGGCGGTGGCTGCCTGAGGATCTCGGCAACCGCTACGTGTTCGTCAATGCCGGCGACTACTCGATGGTGTTCGTCAATGGCGGCCATCGGGTCTTCCGGAGCCTCGTCATCGTCGGCACCGCCAAGAATCCCACGCCCGAGATCGCCTCGGTCATGCACGGCTTCCAGACCAATCCTTACTGGACCGTCCCGCCGTCGATCTCCGGTGAGGAATATCTGCCGCTGCTGCGGCGCGACCCCGGCGCCCTGGCGGCCAGCGGCTTCCGGATCTTCTCGAGCTGGAGCGAAGACGACAGCGAGATCGATCCGGCGACGGTCGACTGGAACTCGATCAACCCCAAGGCGTTCCCCTATCGCATCCGGCAGGACCCGGGCGCGAGCAACGCGCTGGGCTATATCTTCTTCCCGTTCTCGAACAAGTACGGGATCTACATGCACGACACCGCCACGCGCTGGCTGTTCACCGAGGGAAGCCGCAATTTCAGCCACGGCTGCATTCGGCTGCAGAACCCGCTCGACTTCGTCGAGAAGGTCTATGGAGGGCGTGGCGGCTTCGACAAGGAGAA
Organism: Pseudomonadota bacterium; assembly: GCA_018240685.1. Lineage (GTDB taxonomy): Bacteria > Pseudomonadota > Alphaproteobacteria > Reyranellales > Reyranellaceae > Reyranella. The sequence continues at coordinate 33,578 of JAFEFG010000018.1, forward strand.
GGTGCAGGCCGTGATCAGCAGCGGCCAGCAGGCCGGCTACACCTTCCCCGAGCCGGTCAGGCTCTACGTCACCTATCGCACCGTGACCGCCAATGCGGACGGGACCGTCAGCTTCCGCGACGACGTGTACGGCCGCGACAAGCGCGTCGTGCAGGCGATGGGGCGCCCGCGCAGCTGACGCATCGCGCGGGCGCGATTCTCCTTCATGGGATCACGCCGTCCTCCCGACGCATGTGCCGCTCGGCGACAAGCGTCGGAACGACGGCGGCAACAAAAGCGGTCGCGCCTTAGGCCTTAGAACGTCAGCGCGTTGGTCAGATCGCCCATGGGCGGCAGCCCGTTCGCCTGCAGCGCCGCGTCGCGCGCCGCAAGACCCGGCAGGATCGGCAGGTCGAAGCGCCGGGTGATGAAACGCAGGATCGACGTCGTGTCGTACTGCGTGTGATCGACGTAGCCCTTCTTGGCGAAGGGCGAGACGATGATCGCCGGGATGCGCGAACCCGGTCCCCAGCGGTCGGCCTTGGGCGGCGCGACATGATCCCAGAAGCCGCCATTCTCGTCATAAGTGACCACGACGAGCATGTGGGCCCACTGCGGGCTCTTTTCGAGATGGGCGATGACGTCGGCGATATGCCGGTCGCCGGCCATCACGGCGGCATAGCCCGCATGTTCGTTCAGGTTGCCCTGCGGCTTGTAGAAGGTCACCTGCGGCAGCGAGCCGGCGTCGATGGCCTTGATGAACTCAACCCCGTCCAGGCCGCCGTCCCGGAGATGCTCGCGCCGTGCCGGCGTCCCGGGCGCATAGTTCGTGAAGTAGTTGAAGGGCTGGTGATGGTACTGGAAGTTCGGCACCGGCCTCGCGTTCTTGCCGTCCAGCGCCACCTGCCAGGCACCCGCATACCAGGCCCAGTTCACCCCTTTCAGGTTAAGCAGATCGCCGATCGTGATTTCCTTCTGCGGCGGCAGCGTGTTGGGCGCCTCGCGATTCGCGAGCGCCGGATCCCCGCCCTGTGGCGGCTTGTTGGCGCTCGGCTGATAGGGCGGCTGCATGGTGTTGACGGCGTAGAAGTCGGGCGTGAGCAGCCCGCTCATCACGAACTTCGGGATGCCATCCATCGCCGAAGCCGGCGAATTGGCCGTAGCCTTCAGCGTCACCCCGTCGGCCTCGACCGCCGAGATCATGCTCTTGGCCGGGCTGTTGTCCGCGTCGGGGTAGTAAGGCGTGCAGGCGCAGGCGAGCCAGAAATGGTTGAGGAACGAGCCGCCGAACGCCGCCTGGAAGAAATGGTCGGCAAGGACGTACTTCTGGGCCACGCTCCACAGGGGCAGCTTGGAGCCGTCGTAGTGCCCCATCACCAGGGCGCCGGAATCGGCGTAGGCGACGAAGCGATCGTTCCTGCCGCCGGCGATCTGCATCTGGTTCTGGTAGAACAGGTGCCAGAGATCGTGCGTGACGACGTCGGGGCCCGTGTTGAAGCCGGCCGGGTCGTCGATGGCGAACGGCTTGTTCGGCAGGTGCGCGGTCTGCGCCTCGGTCACCGCGGGGGTGACGCCCTTGGCCGTGAGCCCACCCCAGACCGGCGGCAGTTCCTGCAGCACCGAGCCGTTGCGGTCGAGCTGGCGCGAATTCGCCTCGGTCACGTTCTGCAGGCCGTCGGCGCCCGGGAACGAACCATAGAGATTGTCGAAACTGCGATTCTCCGCATAGATCACGACGACCGTCTGGATGTCGTCAATGCCGGGGGATTTGCCCTGCGCATGCACTCCCACAACAGGCAATCCAGCGACCAGCACCGCCAGCGACACGAGCGAACGAGTCCGCATACTTCCCCCTACCGATGGATGCATCGCCATCACGCGCGGCGATGAAGGATGCGATGTTTCCTCCGCTTCCATGACACATTTGTGAATGCCCCGCAGCGCCGATGAGCGCACCCCATTCGCAGCGACTGGGCGTCGGAGTACAAGGAAGGCGATGAGACCGGGCGTCGCCTGCGCGTTCCTCCTGCTTGTCGTCCTGGGTGCCGCTGCGGCTTTCGCTCAGGGCGAGCGGACCGGCATGAGCCGGGCCGAAGCCTATGCCCGGGCCGATGCGCTGAGCCGACTGGGCCGCGAGCTCTTCTTCGATCCCCGGCTGTCGGCCTCCGGCCGGATGTCCTGCGCCAGCTGCCACGATCCGCAGCACGCGTTCAGCCCCGCCAACGATCTGCCGGTGCAGTTCGGCGGTCGCGACATGAAGCAGCCTGGCCTGCGGGCCGTTCCATCGCTCAAGTACCTGCAGGTCGTGCCGCAATTCACGGAGCACTTTTTCGAGTCGGACGACGAGGGCGATAGCAGCATCGATAACGGCCCGACCGGCGGCCTCACCTGGGACGGACGCGTCGACCGCCATCGGGACCAGGCACGCGTCCCTCTTCTGTCTCCGTTCGAAATGGCCAATGCCGCTCCGGCCGATGCGGTGGCGCGGCTGCGAGGGACCGGCTACGTCCGGCAATTCCAGGCGCTCTATGGGCCCACGATCTTCGAGGACGACGACAGGGCCTTCGCCGCCATCGGCGAGGCGCTTGCGGTCTTCCAGGAAGACGCCCGCAGCTTCTATCCCTACAGCAGCAAGTACGACGCCTACCTGGCCGGCCGCGTCCCGCTCACCGCCCAGGAGAGTCGCGGCCTTGCCCTGTTCGAGTCGCCAGCCAAGGGCAACTGCGCAAACTGTCACCGCAGCCAGCCCAGCAACGACGGCACGCCGCCCCAGTTCACCGACTACGGCCTGATCGCGCTCGGCCTGCCGCGCAATGCGGCGATCGCGGCCAACGCCGACCCGACCTTCTTCGATCTCGGCGCCTGCGGTCCGCTGCGGTCCGACCTCGCAGGACGCAAGCAGTATTGCGGCCTCTTCCGCACCCCGACGCTGCGCAACGTCGCCTTGCGGCGGACGTTCTTCCACAACGGTCTCGTCCACGACCTGAAGCAAGCGGTCGCCTTCTATGTCGAGCGCGATACCAATCCCGGGAAATGGTATCCCCGAGCCGCCGACGGCAGCGTGCGCAAGTTCGACGATCTGCCGGCGCCCTATCGGAACAACGTCAACAAGGAACCGCCCTTCGGCGCGCGGCCCGGCAACCGGCCCGCACTCACCGAGGCCGAGATCGACGACATCGTGGCCTTCCTTGGAACCCTGACGGACGGATACGACGCGCCGCCGCGGCGCTGATCAGCGCTTCCGGTCGCGCAGCTTCTTCCAGTATTCGAGCCGCTTCAGGATCTCGCGCTCGAAGCCCCTCTCGACGGGATGATAGAACTCCTCCCGCTCCATGCCGTCGGGGAAGTAGTTCTGACCGGAAAAGCCGTCCTCGGCGTGATGGTCGTACTCATAGCCCTTGCCGTAGCCGATCTCCTTCATCAGCTTTGTCGGCGCATTCAAGATATGCATCGGCGGGGTCAGCGATCCATGCCGCTTGGCCGCGCGCTTGGCCGCCCCGAAGGCGACGTAGCCCGAATTCGACTTGGGCGCCGTGCCGAGATAGATGACGGCCTGCGCGATGGCGAGTTCGCCTTCCGGCGAGCCCAGCCGGTCATAGGTCTCCCAGGCCGCGAGGGTCTGCGTGAGCGCGTTGGGATCGGCCATGCCGATATCCTCGACGGCAAACCGCACCAGCCGGCGCGCGATGTATTTCGGGTCCTCGCCGCCGTCGAGCATGCGGGCGAACCAGTAGAGCGCCGCATCGACATCCGAACCGCGCAGCGACTTGTGCAGCGCGCTGATCAGGTTGTAGTGCGCTTCCTGCGCCTTGTCGTAGAGCGGCGCACGCTTCTGCAGCAGCGTCGCCAGCCGCTCCGGCGCCACCGGTCCCTTCTCCTTGAGCTGGGCGAGCTGTTCGGCCAAGCCGATCAGGTAGCGGCCATCGCCATCGGCCATCGCGAACAAGGCCTGCCGGCCCGCCTCGTCGATCGGCAGCTTGCGGCCCAGCGCCGCCTCCACGCGGGCCAGCAATGTCGACAGGGCGACATCGTCGAGCCGGCGCAGCACCAGCACCTGGCAGCGCGACAGCAGCGCGGCGTTGAGCTCGAAGGAGGGATTCTCGGTCGTGGCGCCGATCAGCGTCACCGTCCCGTCCTCGACATAGGGCAGGAAGCCGTCCTGCTGGGCGCGGTTGAAGCGATGGATCTCGTCGACGAACAGCAACGTCCCCTTGCCGTCCTTGCGGCGCTGGCGTGCGCCCTCGAACACCCTGCGCAGGTCGGCCACGCCGGAGAAGACCGCCGACAGAGGCTCGAAATGGAGGTCGGCCGCCTCGGCAAGCAGGCGCGCGATGGTCGTCTTCCCGCACCCCGGCGGCCCCCACAGGATCAGCGACGAGAGCTTCTTCGCGGCCAGCATGCGCCCGAGCGGGCCCTCCGGTCCCAGGAGATGGTCCTGGCCGAGGATGTCGCCCAGCACCTTGGGCCGCAGCCGTTCGGCCAGCGGCGTGGGGGCGAGAGAGGCAAAGAGTTCAGCCATGGGCCGTCATTGGACTGCGGGCCTCCAGGCCCGCCTCAAGCCGTCACGAGCGGCGGCCGGTTGGCCCTGCGATCCGGACTCTTTATCTGAACTGGATCGTCGAGACCATGCCTTCGCGGCCGATGCTGAGGCTCGAGACGCCGCTGGCGATCCGGGATTTGAGCTCGGCAACGCTGTGCACTTCCTTGCCGTTGATGGCGATCACCATGTCGCCCGGACGGATGAAACGGGCCGCATAGGAGCCGGGCCGGATCTCGACCACGGCCACCCCCGGCCGCCACTCGATCAGCCCCATCTCCTCGGCCACCGCCGGCGACAGATTGACGACCGTCGCACCGGAGAGCGGCTGGCGGCCGTCGAGGACGGACCGGTCCCGAGGCGGATCCTCCGGCGGCGCCATCAGCGGAATCTGCAGCGTCATCTCCTTGCCGCCGCGGATGATCTGCAACGGCACGGTATCGCCGACATTCAGGGTCGCGAGACGGAAGCGCAGGCTCGCCTCGTCTTCGATCGGCAGGTCGCGCAGGCCGACGATCACGTCATTGCGCTTGAGGCCTGCGCGCTCGCCCGGGCCCTTGGCGAAGACCTCCTTCACGACGAGACCGGCCGGACGCGGCAGGTTGAGCCCCGAGGCGAGGTCCGGCGTCACGCGCTGCATGGAGATGCCGAGCCACGGCCGCACGATGCGGCCGCCCTTCTCGCCCGTCGCGACGACGCGCGCCACGATGTTGGAGGGGGTGGCGAAGCCGATGCCCACCGAGCCGCCGCTCTGCGAGAAGATCGCCGTGTTGATGCCGATCAGCCGGCCGTCGAGGGACACGAGGGCGCCGCCGGAATTGCCGGGATTGATCGCGGCGTCGGTCTGGATGAAGAAGCTCGAATCGTTGATGCCCCCGGTGGAGCGCGCCACGGCGGAGATGATGCCGCTGGTCACGGTCTGGTTGAGGCCGAACGGGTTGCCGATCGCGAGTACGACGTCGCCCACCTCGATCGAATCCGAATCGCGCATCTCCAGGAACGGGAACTTCTCGCCCTCGCCGTTGATGCGCAGCAGGGCGAGATCATAGCGGTCGTCCTGGGCCAGAAGCTTGGCGTCGAATTCGCGACGGTCGGAAAGCACCACCCGGATCTCGTCCGCGCCTCTCACCACGTGGGCGTTGGTGACGATCAGCCCGTCAGCCTTCACCAGCACTCCCGACCCCAGGGAATTCTGCACCCGCGAGCCGTCCTGCGTACCGGGCGGGAAGGGGAACGGCAGGCGGCGCTGGGGCGTGCGCAAGGTCGTCGCCGTGTAGATGTTCACGACTGCCGGGGAGACCCGCTTGACCAGCGGCGCATAGGAAAAGGTGATGTCGCTTCGGTTGCTCGGAAGCGGCTGCGCCGCGGCGATACCCGTCAAGGAACACGCGGCCGCGACACCGGCCGCCAGGATCGTCCGCCGAAACATCTGTCTCATCTCCTTGCTGCGCCGAAGTCTCGCATTCATCCAGGGGCTCAGCCGCAGCGCGAATAGCCGCAATTGAGGCAGATGTCACAACCTTCTTGATGCGTGAGCGCCGCCGCCCCGCAATTGCCGCACTGGCCCATCTGCGACGGGAATCCGGCGGGTCCCTCCCCCACGTCGTGGCCGCCGGCGGCCATCTTCCACCGCCGCTCCGCCGCCTCCGCAATGCGCGGCGCTTCGGAGGCGCTCAGGAAGCCGATCTCGAACAGATGACGCTCGATCACGCCGCCGATCGCGGCAAGCAGGGACGGCACGTAGCGGCCCTCCATCCATTGGCCGCCACGGGGATCGAAGACCGCCTTCAGCTCCTCCACCACGAAGGAGACGTCGCCGCCGCGCCGGAACACGGCCGAGATCATGCGCGTGAGCGCGACGGTCCAGGCATAATGTTCCATGTTCTTGGAATTGATGAAGATCTCGAACGGCCGGCGGCGGCCGTCCTGCATCACGTCGTTGATGGTGATGTAGATGGCATGGTCGCTGCCGGGCCATTTGATCTTGTAGGTCTTGCCCGGCAGGTCCTCCGGACGTGCCAGCGGCTGCGCGATGTAGACGACGTCGCCATCGCGGCTGCCGACGGGCGCCGGCACGGCCGCCGGCCGGCCGGTCTCGGCGGCGGGCTTCACCTCGAGTACCGCGCCCGTGACCGCATTGGGACGATAGGTCGTGCAGCCCTTGCAGCCGAGCGCATAGGCCTCCTCGTAGACGTGCTTGAACGCCTCGAAGGAGATGTCGCGCGGCAGGTTGATGGTCTTGGAGATCGAGCTGTCGACGAATTCCTGCGCCGCCGCCTGCATGGCGAGATGATCGTCGGGCGACAGGGTCTGGGCGTCGACGAAGACATCCGGCGGCGGCTCGGCATCGCCCTTCAGGGTCCGCCAGCAGCGCAGCGCGTGGTCCTCGACATTCTCCTCGCGCTTCGAGCCGTCCGGCTGCAGGACATGCCGGACGTGACGGAATGCGAATACCGGCTCGATGCCGGAAGAGATGTTGTCCGCCAGCAGCGAAATCGTGCCCGTGGGCGCGATGGAATTGACCAGGGCGTTGCGGATGCCGTAGCGGGCGATCGCCGACCGCACGTCCTCCGGCAGCCCCTTGACGGTTTCGCCGGAGAGATAGCGGGCGCGCTCGAAGAGCGGGAAGCTGCCCTTCTCCGCCGCCAGGTCCGCCGAGGCCAGATAGGAGAGCCGCTGCACCGCAGCCAGCCATGCGCGCGTGAGCTCGATTGCCCGCGCCGAGCCATACCGCACGCCGCAGAAGATCAGCGCATCGGCGAGGCCCGTGACCCCGAGCCCGATGCGGCGCTTGGCCTTGGCCTCCTTCTCCTGCTGCGGCAGCGGGAAGCGCGACACGTCGATGACGTTGTCGAGCATGCGCACGGCGACGGGCACCAGCCGCTCCAGCGCCTCGAGGTCGAGCTGCGCCTCCGGCGTGAACGGGTCCTTCACCAGCGCGGCCAGATTGACCGAGCCCAGCAGGCAGGCGCCGTAGGGCGGCAACGGCTGCTCGCCGCAGGGGTTCGTGGCGTGGATGGTCTCGCAGTAATTGAGGTTGTTCCGGCGATTGATGCGATCGATGAAGATCACGCCGGGCTCGGCGCAATCGTAGGTGGCGCGCATGATGCGCTCCCACAGGTCGCGCGCCTTCACCGTCTTGAAGACCTGGCCGCCGAAGACCAGGTCCCAGTCGGCATCCTCCTTGACGGCCTTCATGAAGGCGTCCGTGATCAGCACCGAGACGTTGAACATGCGCAGCCGCGCCGGATCGCGCTTGGCGTCGACGAACGCCTCGATATCCGGATGGTCGCATCGCAGCGTCGCCATCATGGCGCCGCGCCGGGAGCCCGCACTCATGATGGTGCGGCACATGGAATCCCAGACGTCCATGAAGGAAAGCGGGCCCGAGGCATCGGCGCCGACGCCCTTCACGGGCGCCCCCATCGGCCGCAACGTCGAGAAGTCGTGCCCGATCCCGCCGCCCTGCTGCATGGTGAGGGCGGCTTCCTTCACGCCGTCGAAAATGCCGGCCATGTTGTCGGGGATCGCCCCCATCACGAAGCAGTTGAACAGGGTGACCATGCGGCCGGTTCCGGCCCCGGCAATCACCCGGCCGGCGGGCAGGACCTTGAAATCCGCCAGCGCTTCGTGGAAGCGACCGGCCCACAGGTCGGGATCGCGCTCCGGAACGGCAAGCGCCCGGGCGACCCGCCACCACGTCGCGTCCAGATCGGCGTCGACCGCCCCGGACGCATCGCGAAATCTGTACTTCATGTCCCAGATGCGCTGGGAGACCGGAGCCCAATCCATGCCTGGAACCTAAGTCCGGGTCCTGCCGATATCAACAGGATTGTTCCTTATACGTTCTCAATGGCCCCATGGCGAAGTCGGCTTCGCCCGGTTCGACAGGCAGGCGGCGGCGGTAGGCGCGGTCAGGATCGGGAGGCTGGAGACGCCCCGGAGACGGCGTCCGCCACCAGATGCGTCGTCGCGGTCTCGATCCGCTCGCGCAGTGTCTCCATGAAGGCTTCCCGGCCCAGCCCGGCGGGAATCGGCGGCAGGATCTGCAGGGTGATGACGCCCGGGCGCTTGATGAACTTCCGGCGGCCCCAGAAGACGCCCGAATTGAGGGCGACCGGCACCACGGGGACGCCAAGCTGACGATAAAGCGCCGCCGTGCCGACATGGTAGGGCTTCACGTCGCCCGGTGCCACGCGCGTGCCTTCGGGAAAGATGACGACCGAGCGCCCCTGCGCGATGGCGGCCTTGCCTTGCTTGACGAGACTGCGGAGCGCCGTCGCCCCTTCCCCGCGCGCCACCGCAATATTGCCGGCCTTCGCCATCGCCCAGCCCACAATGGGGATGAAGAGCAGCTCCCGCTTGAGGACGATCGCGATGTTGGGAAACAGCAGCGTGAAGGAGAGCGTCTCCCACGACGACTGGTGCTTGCAGGCGATGATGACGGGCCCCTTGGGCAGATTCTCGAGGCCGACGACGCGGTGCGTCAGCCGGCAGGTCACGTGCAGCCACCAGAGCACGAACGCGATCCAGAACCGGGCCCAGGCAAGAACCGCCGACCTCGGCAGCAGGAGAGCGGGCGCGCCCAGCACCGCGATGATCGCGGTGCCGACATACCAGCCGACATTGAAGCAGAAGGAGCGGAATCGAAGGCCGAAGGCGGACATGCTTGTAAGGCCACTTTTAGTGGCATAGTGTCGGCCCGCAAGCATATCTAGTCGAACAAGCCTCGCCCGTTCATGATCGTCACCTGCTCCAATTGCGAGGCGCGCTACGCCGTCGATCCCCTGGCGATCGGCCCCAGCGGCCGAACCGTCCAGTGCGCACGCTGTGGCCATCGCTGGTTCCAGCGCGTGGAGGGCCCCAAACCGGCTCCCGATCAGGTCATCCGTCCGCGCCGTACCGCCGCGTCGCTGCCCGTTCCGGTGCCGCCGCCGGCGAAGTCCGTGTGGGGAAGGCGTTTCGCTATCGCCAGCATCATCGTCCTGGCCGCGGCGGCCGGTGCCGCCGCGTACTTCTATCGCAGCGAACTGCTGGTCTATCGCGACAAGCTGCTGGCCCTGCGTCCATTCGAGACGACCACCTCCTCCCGCACGCCGGGATCGGTGGCGCGCGCTCCGGCACCAGCATCGGCGCCGGCTGCGAACTCGACCGCATCGGCAGGCACAACGACCGGTTCGCCTGCGGCCGCGGCGAATACAGAATCGCCGTCGAGCCCCGCCCAACTCGAGGTCGACTTGGCCGCCAGCAAGATCGATCTGGTGGACGGCCGGTTCATCGTCCGCGGCGAGATCGCCAATCGCGGCGGCAGCGCCGGCTCGCCGAGCAAGCTGATCGTCACCTTCAAGAAGGGCAGCGAAGTCCTGGACACGCGCACCTATCCCCTGACGCTCGGCCCCATCGCCGCCGGGGATCGACGGAGCTTCAGCCAGCCGCTGGACAATCCGCCCGCCGGCGCGACCGACATCGTGCCCTCGGTGGAATGACACCCCCCACTCACGAGACCGGCATGGTTGATCGACCGACCGTCAATATCCGCTTCTCCGCCGCCGAGATCGCCACGCGCGTCGAGGACATGGCGGCCGACCTTGCGCAGAAGCTGCCGGCCGACACGCTGGTCGTCTCCGTGCTCAAGGGAAGCTTCGTCTTCGCGGCGGACCTGATCCGCGCGCTGAGCCGCGCCGGCGCGAACTGGTCGATGGATTTCATCACCCTCTCCAGCTACGGCACCGGCACGCAGACCAGCGGCCATGTGCGGGTGGTGCGCGACATCGTCGACGACGTCCGCGATCGCGACGTGCTGCTGGTCGACGACATCCTGGAATCCGGGCTCACGCTCAGCTTCGCCAAGAGCCTCCTCGCCGAGCGCGGCGCGCGTCGGGTGTGGATCTGCACGCTGCTCGACAAGCCGCACAAGCGGCGGGCTGAACTGCAGGCCGATTTCGTGGGCTTCGAGGCGGGGGACGAGTTCCTGGTCGGCTACGGCCTCGACTGGGCGCATCGCTTCCGCGGCCTGCCCTATATCGGCGTAGTGGAAAAGACCGCCTAGCCACCGGCCCGGCCGACCGGCGCGAAGATCTGCGACGGGCCGGCGCGATCAGTACGTCTTGAGCAGACGGTCGATGTAGTCGAGCTCTTCCTTGGGCCGGTTCATCTCGCCGGCGCGGCGGCGCAGCTCGTCGAGGATCTCGCGGCTCTTCTGCCGGTCGAGTTCGAGCGGCACCTTGTCCTGGCCCGCATCCACGGACTCGCCGTAGTTTCCGTCGGAACGGCCGAGCGGATCGCGGTCGTCGCTCCGCTTGTCGCGGTCCTCGATCTCGGCACGATCCTGGCCGTTGCCCGGCCCGCGCTGCCGCAACTGCTCGGCGAGGTCGCCCATGCCCTGCTGGAGATTGTCGAGCGCACGCCGCTGGGCACGCGATGCCTCGCGCGCATCGCCGCGGCGCAACGCCTCTTCCGCCTCGCGCATGGAACGCTCGGCGCGGCCCAGCGACTCCGGCATCGGCATGCCGTTCTCGTCGAGCCGGCGCATGTAGTCGCCGAGCTGATTGCGCAGGCCTTGCTGGTCGCGGCCCAGCTGGTCGCCCCACTGGCCCTGGCCTTGGCCCTGGCCCTGGCCGCGGCCCTGCTGATTCTGGCCCTGCTGCCCCTGCCCGGGTTGTCCCGGCTGCTGTCCCTGCTGTCCCTGCTGGCCACGCTGCCCCTGCTGACCGCGCTGGCCCTGTTGCTGCTGGCGGCCTTCGCGCTCGGACTCGCCCAGGAGCTGGTTCTGGCGGCGGGCCAGGCGGTCGAGCTGGTTCATCATCTCGCGGCCCTGCTGATTGCCCTGCCCCTGCTGTCCCTGCTGCTGCCCTGGCCGGCGCTGCTGGTTTGGATTGGCCAGCATCGGCGTGGCGTTCTGCATCATCTTGCGCAGTTCCTCGAGCAGCCGCTTGGCCTCCTCGCGCTGGCCGTTCTGTGCCATCTCGCGGATCTTATCGAGCATCTTCTGGAGGTCGTCGCCGGTGATGACGTTGTTGGGGTCGACCTTCTCGGCCTCCTCCATCATCTTCCGGCGCTCCTCCGGATCCTGCATCTTGTCGGCGAGCTCCTTCTGCCAGCGCGCCATCGAGTCGTAGAGCTGCTGGATCAGCCGCTCGATCTCCTCGTCGCCAGCATGGCGCTGGATGGCATCCTGCAGGTTCTGCCGCGCCTGCTCGAGCTGGCGCTGGGCATCGGACATCGATCCTTCTTCCAGCCGCAGCGCGAGATCCCACAGCAGCTTCTGCGTATCGACGATGACCGGCTTGTCGCCGCTTTCGGCGAGGCGCGCAGCCCCCAGGCGCAGCCCGAGCTGCACGATCGGATCGTTGCGATAGCTCTCGGGGCGGCTCTGGATCATGCGCATGCCGTCGGAGACATCGAGACGGAACGCCCTGGGATCGCGCGTGAGCTGCTTGCGCAGGACGATCAGCGCCCGCGCCGTCGGATCGTTGAACACGCGCTCCGGCAGCAGGAAGCTCATGACCGAGCTGCTGCCCTTCTGGCCAAGCGCGTCGGTCGCGAACAGCATCATGCGGACCTTCAACCCAGCCCAGGGGCTGCTGGTGAGGTCGCGCACGAAGGTGTCGCTCAGCTTCCGGGGGCTGCCGCCCACCGGCAGGTCGATGCGCATGACCTCCGGCTCGTCGTCGTCGGTCAGCATGTCGGCGCCGAGCACGCTGCCGTCGAGGCGGATCTGCAGCTGCACGCCCGTGATGCCGAAGTCGTCGCCGGCGATGTAGTCGACCTTGGTCGACCACTTGTCGACGCTGATCGGATGGCTGAACTCGATGGTCGGCGCGAGGTCGGGGATGACGTGCAGCTTCCAGCGCGCCTGCTCGTCGCCGCGAGCCTGCAGGACGATATCCTTGCCGCCCGCGATCGTCTCCTCGACCTGGTACTTGCCCTTGCCGACCGTCTTGAAGTCGGTGGTCTTGCCGTCGATCACGAGCTGCGGCGGGTGACGGCCGCGGACGTCGTCGACGAAGCCGGCGAGCTTGCTGCCCACCGGCACGCGCAGAAGCTTGTCGCGTTCCGCCATGTCGAGATAGATCGGCGGCTTGCCGGTATAGGCCGGCGGCGCGATCCACAGGTTGGCCACCACCGGCGGCGGCGGCGGAAAGGCGGGCGTAAAGGCGGTCGCCATGCGATCCGTGCGCCAGCCGCCTGCGAACACCAGCGCCACCACCAGCCCCAGGACCGGCACCAGACGCAGCGCCCATCGATCGATGCGGGCGACTCCGGGATGGGCGGGCTTGTTGCGCAGGCCGGCCAGACGCCCCGCCTCGCGGCGGCGATGGGCCTCCCACAGGGCGGCCGCCATCGGATCGCTGGCGCCGGCCGCGAGCTGATCCTGCACCGCCACCAGCGGGCGGTGCGGCACGTTGCTGTCGAGTTCGAGCCGACGGATCGCGGCGGCGCGATCGGGCCAGCGGAAGCTGCGGAACTGCCACCAGCCGATGCCGACGAACGCCACCGCCAGGGCCGCCAGGATGCCGGTATGGACCCAGGGGTCGAGCCCGGCGAACAGATCGAAATGGGCCGCCGCCACGAAGAGGACGATGAAGGCGGCCAGCGGCACCAGCCGCGGCCACAGCCCTTCCCAGGCCAATGCCGCCCACGCCAGACCGATCTTGCGGCCGAGGCCCGGCGCATCGAGCGGTGTGGTCTGGGTCGCGTCCATCGCTTCCTTTCGGTTCGGCTCTCCGCCGCCTACCCCGCCTGAGCCATCCAGGGCGGGATCCGCTCGGCGGCGATCATCTCCTCGATCGAAGGCCTCGGGCGGGTAATCGCAAACCGCGTGCCATCGACCATGACCTCGGGCACCAACGGCCGGCTGTTGTAGCTCGACGCCATCACCGCACCGTAGGCGCCCGCCGAGCGTACCATGATGAGCTCTCCCGCCGAAAGCGACGGCAGATCACGGTTTTGTGCCAGGTAGTCGCCCGATTCGCAGATCGGCCCGACAATGTCGCAGCGGATCGTGGCGGCATCGGGGCGCGGCTCGCGGACCGGCAGGACGTCGTGCCAGGCGTCGTAGAGCGTCGGCCGGATCAGGTCGTTCATCGCCGCATCCACGATGACGAAAGTCTTGAAAACGCCCGGCTTCACGAGGATCACCTCGCTCACCAGCACGCCCGCCTCGCCCACCAGGCGCCGGCCCGGCTCGAAGGTGAGTTCGCAGCCCAGTCCCGCCGTCTCCTTGCCGACAACCTGCACAAACTCGGTGATCGAGGGCGGCGTCTCGTCAGCGTAGACGATCCCCAGGCCGCCGCCGATGTCGAGCCTGTCGATGCGGTGCCCGTCGCTCCGCAGGTCCTCGATCAGGCTCCGGACCCGCACGATCGCGTCGCGGTAGGGCTGCAGCGAGGTGAGTTGCGAGCCGATATGCATGGCCACGCCCACCACGCGCAGGTTCGGCAGCGCGCCCGCCTTGGCGAAGGCCCCGCGCGCCAGATCGATGTCGATCCCGAACTTGTTCTCCTTGAGTCCGGTGGTGATCTTCTCGTGGGTGCCGGCGTCGATGTCGGGATTGACGCGGATGGTGATGTCCGCCTTGCGCCCGAGCTGGCCCGCCACCGCGTTCAGCGTCTCGAGCTCGGCCGAGCTCTCGACGTTGATCTGGCCCACGCCCGCCTCCAGCGCGGCCATGAGTTCCGAGGCCTTCTTGCCCACGCCGGAATAAACGATCCGGCCGGCCGGAATGCCGGCCGCCAGCGCGCGCCGCATCTCGCCGACCGACACGATGTCGGCGCCGACGCCGAGATCGCCGAACAGCTTGATGACCGCCAGATTGCTGTTGGCCTTCACGGCATAGCAGAGGCTGGCATTCATGCCCTTCATTGCATCGGCGAATTCCTGCCACGCCGCCCGCAGCGCCGCCGCCGAATAGCAATAGAACGGCGTGCCGACCTGCTGGGCGATCGTCTTGAGAGCCACGCCCTCGGCGTGCATCTCTCCGTTGCGATAGGCGAAGAAGTTCATCGGGTCCGCCCCAGGAAACGCCGCCGCGCCTCCCCGACCGCTCGCGCGACATTCGCAGGCGCCGTGCCGCCGATGTTCTTGCGCGCGGCGACGGAGGCCTCGACGGTGAGCACCTTGTAGACCGCCCGCGTGATGCGCGGCTCGACCGCCTGCATCTCCTCCAGCGACAGCTTGTCGAGATCGACTCCCTTGGCCGCCGCCTTGCCAACCAGCACGCCCGTCACGTGATGGGCCTGGCGGAACGGCAGGCCGATCGCGCGCACCAGCCAGTCGGCGAGGTCGGTCGCGACCGAGTAGTCGGCGGAAGCGACCGCGCGCATCCGCTCCGGGTTGGCCTTGAGGTCGCGGATCATGCCGGTCATGGCCGCGACGCAGAGCTCGAGCGCGTCGGCGGCGTCGAACAGCGGCTCCTTGTCCTCCTGCATGTCCTTGCCGTAGGTGAGCGGCAGCCCCTTCATGATCGTGCACAGCGCGACGAAGGCGCCGACGATGCGGCCGACCTTGCCGCGGATCAGCTCGGCGGCGTCGGGGTTGCGCTTCTGCGGCATGATCGAGCTGCCGGTGGTGAAGGCATCCGACAGGGCGATGAAGCGGAACGGCGCCGAGCACCAGATCACGATCTCCTCTGCCAGCCGCGACAGGTGGACGGCGGCAAGCGACGCGGCGCCCAGGAACTCCACGACATAGTCGCGGTCGGACACCGCATCGAGGGAGTTCGCCATCGGCCCGTCGAAGCCCAGCGCCCTGGCGGTCTTGCGCGGATCGATCGGATGCGGCGAGCCGGCGAGCGCGGCGGCGCCCAGCGGCGACACGTTCATGCGCGCACGACAGTCGCGCAGCCGGCTGCGGTCGCGTCCCACCATCTCGACATATGCCAGCAGATGATGGCCGAAGGTGATCGGCTGCGCGGTCTGCAGATGGGTGAAGCCCGGCATGATGGTCGCGGCATATTCTTCCGCGCGGTCGATCAGAGCGGCCTGCAGGTCGCACAGCATCGCCTCAAGGCGGTCGATCGTGTCGCGCACCCACAGCCGCACGTCGAGCGCGACCTGGTCGTTGCGCGACCGCGCCGTATGCAGGCGGCCGCCGGCCGGGCCGATCAGCTCGGTGAGCCGGGCCTCGACGTTGAAGTGGATGTCCTCGAGCCTGGTCGAGAAGCGGAACTTGCCGCTCTCGATCTCGGACTTGATCTGGGCCAGCCCCTTCCGGATGGCGCGTCCGTCCTTGGCCGTCAGGATGCCCTGCGCCACCAGCATGTCGGCATGCGCCATCGATCCCGCGATGTCCTGGGCGTAGAGCCGGCGGTCGAAATCGATGGAAGCGTTGATCTTCTCCATGATTTCCGCGGGGCCCAGCGAATAGCGGCCTCCCCACATCCGGTTCGGGTCAGTCTTCTGCGCCGTTTTGGTGGCTCGCGGCCTTGTGTTCTTCCGTGCCATGAATAAGTGCCAATGGTCCTGTAAGAAGCGGCTTATGGCATATTCCCTTTCCGATTTCCTCCTCGGTCGCAGGCTGCTCCTGGCCGGCGCCCTGAGTTCTTTTGGCCTTCCGGCATTAGCCGACGTAGGGCGGAGCTCGGTCAAAGGGTCGCTTTCGCGTTTCGATCTCGCCAGCGCCCCCAAGCCGCTGCTCGATTTCCCCTTCATCGACGCCGAGGACAAGCCGCACAAGCTCTCCGACTATGCCGGCAAGGTGCTGCTGGTGAACTTCTGGGCGACCTGGTGCACCCCCTGCGTCAAGGAGATGCCCAGCCTGGACCGGCTGCAGGGCCAGATGAGCAAGGACAAGTTCCTGATCCTGCCACTGTCGCTCGACGGGCCGACGCGCGCCAAGGTCGCTCCCTTCTACGCCGAGAACAAGCTCGCCCATCTCGGCGTCTACTTCGACAAGGGCCGCAAGGCGATGCAGGACCTGCAGGTTACGGTGCTGCCCACGACCATCCTCGTCGACCATATCGGCCGGGAGATCGGCCGTCTCGAGGGCGAGGCCGACTGGGCCACCCCCGAGGCCGCCGCCCTGATGAAGGCGGCGTTGAGCTGAGGCTCGGGCGGCTCGTCGAGGCTAGGCGTAGACGAAGGCCCGGTCGTCGAGATCGATGGCCGGGAACTCGTTCTTCTCGGTCCAGTAATCCTGCGTGTGCTGCCACTCGCGCTTGTCGCCACGCTTGGGCAGCAGGTGCATGCCGCGCAGGATGTAGCCCGGATTGAAGTTCTCGGTGTCGATCCAGGGCAGGAGCTTCATGTCCTTGTCCTCCGGTCGCAGCGCCACCTCGACCTTCCTGGCCTGCTTGGCCTTCATGTGGTTGAGCAGACGGCAGACGAAGTCGGCCACGAGATCGGCGCGCAGCGTCCAGCTGGCGCGGAAATAGCCGAACACCCAGACCATATTGGGCATCCCGGTGAACATCATGCCGCGATAGGTCACGGTGTCCGCGAAGTCGAGCGGCTTGCCGTCGATCTCGAAGGCGATGTCGCCCAGGACGTTCAGGTTGAAGCCAGTGGCGGTGACGATGATGTCGGCTTCGAGCTCGCGGCCCGACTTGAGCTTGAGGCCCTTCTCCGTGAAGCGCTCGATCTCGTCCGTCACTACCGAGGCCTTGCCGGCGCGGATGCCCTGGAACAGATCGCCGTTGGGCACGAAGGCGATGCGCTGGCGCCACGGCCGGTAGCTTGGCGTGAAGTGGGTGGCGACGTCGTAGTCGGGCCCGAGATAGGCGCGCACGCCGGCCAGCAGTTCCTGCTTCACCTTCTCGGGCTCCTCGAAGGAGCGGCGCGTGAACACGGCCTGATCGTGAAGGATCTTGCGGCGCACGATCTCGTGGATCCAGTTCTCGTCGACCTCGAGCTGGCGCAGCGTGTCGGCCAGATCGTTGGCGTTGCGGGCCGGGATGAAATAGGTTGGGGACCGCTGCAGCAGCGTCACGTGCTCGCACTCATTGGCGATCGCCGGCACGACGGTTGCGGCCGTCGCGCCCGAGCCGATCACGACCACCTTCTTGTTCCTGTAGTCGAGATCCGTCGGCCACGTCTGCGGATGGACGATGCAGCCCTTGTAGTCGGCCATGCCGGGCCATTCCGGCGTATAGCCCTCGGAGTGCCGATAGTAGCCCTGGCACATCCACAGGAAGTTCGCGGTGATGCGGAAGGGTTCCCCGTTGTCGGTCCGCTTGCCCTCGATGGTCCAGCGGTTGTCCACGTTCGACCAGCGTGCCGACGTGATGATGTGGCGATAGCGGATATGGCGCCCGAGATCGTTCTCGTCGATCACCTCGCGCATGTAGGTCAGGATCTCCTCGGCAGTCGCGATCGGCGCGCCCTTCCACGGCTTGAAGCGGTAGCCGAAGGTGTAGAGGTCGCTGTCGGACCGGATGCCGGGATAGCGATGGGTGATCCAGGTGCCGCCGAAGCTCTGCTGCGACTCGAGCACCACGAAGCTGGTGCCGGGCAACTGCTTGGTGAGGTGGTACGCTCCCCCGATGCCGGAGATGCCGGCGCCGACGATCAGGACGTCGAAGTGCTCGGTGGCGGTCTGCGAGACCGGCTTGGACGAAGTGATGGTATCGGGCATGGACGTTTCTTCTCGGTTGGACGGTATCGTTGAAGTGTTGGCCACATTCGGACAGGCGCCTTGATCGAAATCAAGACGAGCAGTGTCGCGGTTTTCCGCGACTTGAAATCGCTCTTACGGAAACCGGGGGCTGCCGTAGGGGTAGAACTGCGTCAGGTCGACGTTCGTATAGGGTAGTCCGTCCAACCGTACCGTGCCCAGGAACGGCTGCTCCGGCTCGACGAGCAGAATTGTCTTGGCGAAACCGCTGTCGTCGAAACCGCGCCGGAAGTGCACGCGCGACTTGATCGCAATCACCTTGAAACGGGCGAGCTCGAAGCCCAGGCCGTTGAGTTCCGACGGCTCCATGACCTGCGTAAGATAGCGGCTGATCAGCAGGACATTACCACGGCCGAAGCCGACGCTGACCCACAGCATGCCGTGGGCCTCGGTGACGCCGACGATCGTTCCCGTCACGCGCACCGGCTCGCCTGCGGACTCGTCGGCGCGACCGCCGACTTCGTGGTCGAAGGCATCGTCGACCTTCACGCCCTGTGCGGCCAGCGTATCGATCACCCCGGCATCGGCGACAGTGGCGATCAAGACGTCGGACAGATCCTGGGCGATGACCTCCTTCAGGATCCAGGTCGCATAGCCCGATCGGTCGCTGTGATCGGCGAGAACGACGGGCACGGCGTCCCGCGCGACAGCTTCCTTGGCGAGTTTCACGCCTTCGGCGATCTTGTAGACCTTGGTCGAGTTGAGGAGGGCCTCGCGGCGGCGCCAGGCCCAGTCGGTCATGTCGTCGGCGACCTTTCGCGCGAGGGCCGGATTGCCGTTCGTCATCGTCTGGATGGTCATGCCCACGTCCGGCACGTCGGCGAAGGGAAAGCCGAAGAAGACGTTCACATAGACATCGGGTTCACGTGCTTCCCACACGAGCGCCCGCTGCACGAGATCCATCCACGGCGATGCGCCGGTCCATTGCAGGACGGTCGGCGAGATGATCGGCACCTTCACCGTGACGGTGCTGGGCCTGTAGTCGCCGCGGATCGCACGCACCAGCATGCGCGCAGCGCGCTGCCCCTGCAGATGGGCGTCGTAGTGCGGGAAATACTTCACCGTGAAGGCCATGTCGGCCTGCTCCAGGAAGGCGGCATCCTCGTTGCCGTGCGGATCGAAGGTCCCGACGATGAAGGCACCGAGCCCCACGACCTCGCGCACCCGGCGCGCGATGTCCGCCTCGGGCCGGGCGACACCGCGCACGCCCATTGCCCCGTGCAGGCTGAGATAGACGCCGTCGAACGGCCCCTCCGCCTTGAGCCCGGCGACCATCCGCCCGAGAAAGGTCTCGTAGGCCTCGGCCGTGATCCAGCCCGATCCCGTGCCTGTCCGCGGCCACAGCGGCGACTCGATTCCGACCAGCTCCACCTCGTCGTATTCGCGCGCCACTTTCACGAAACCGCCCATGTAGGACTTCGGATCGTGCGCCAGCAGCGCCTCGCCCTTCGCCGGCGAGCCGGGATAGGTGAAGTCTTCCAGCGTGGTGTCGTTCTTCAGGAAGGTGACGGTCTCGTGGGCGAAATGCAGGACGGCGATGCGAACAGGTTTACGAGTCATGGTTGGCAGTTTGGTGCATAATGCCTTCGAAATGAAGCCGCCAAGCGCCAGCGCCGTTACAATCGAGCTCAATGCCGTGCTCGTGGCGTTGACGGCCAACGAACCGCAGGTGCTGACCCTGGACGACGGCGCGCTTCTGCCGTCGGGACCGTTCGAATCGGAGCATCCCACCTTGCAGACGGGTGTGCGGGCCTGGGTCGAACGGCAGACGCACCACCCGCTCGGCTATGTCGAGCAGCTCTACACCTTCGCCGACCGCAACCGGGCCCATGAGCACGGCCGGCGCGTCGTTTCGATCAGCTATCTCGGCCTTACGCGCGAGCGCCTGTCGCGGGGCGCCCGCGATCCGGAGTGGCGCAACTGGTACCGCTACTTCCCCTGGGAGGACTGGCGCCGGGGACCGCCGCCGCTCATCGTCGGCGAAATCCTGCCCCGCCTGCGCAAATGGAGCGACGCTGCCGGCGACATGGCCGTGAAGCGCGAACGACGGCAGCGGATCGACGTCAATTTCGGCGACGGCAAGGAGCAATGGAACGAGGAACTCGTCCTGCAGCGCTACGAACTGCTCTATGAGGCCGGGCTCGTCCTCGAAGCGGGCGCGCCGGCAAGGCCGGTGCCCTCCCCGCTTCCGGGAATGCCGATGCGCCATGACCATCGGCGCATCCTGGCGACCGGCATCGCGCGCCTTCGCGCCAAGATCAAGTACCGGCCCGTCGTATTCGAGCTCATGCCCGAGACCTTCACGCTCCTGCAGCTGCAGCGCGCCATCGAGGCACTCGCCGGCCGGCCGCTGCACAAGCAGAACTTCCGCCGCCTGATCGATCAGCAGGGCCTGGTCGAGGAGACGGGCGAGATCTCGTCGCAGACCGGCGGCCGGCCGGCCAAGCTCTACCGCTTCCGGCGCGAAATCGTGCTCGAACGCGCCGTCGGCGGCAGCAAGCTCCCCCTCACCCGCCCAACCTGAAGCCGCTCGGCAGAACAACGCCGGGGAAGGCGCTTGACAATTATAATGCTCATATTAAGCATAATTAATGCTCTTGTTGAGTATATAGGTGTCTCATGTCCGTTCCCTCGTTCTCCGCCGATCTCATGGCCCGCACCGAGCCTCTCTACGAGCGTGTGAAGGCCTTCATCCCGTCGATCGAATGGCCGGCCTTCGCCGACGACATCGAGGCGATCCTGCGCCTGAAACGCGAGCGCAATGCCGTGATCCTGGCGCACAACTACCAGACGCCCGAGATCTTCCATTGCGTCGCCGACATCGTCGGCGACAGCCTGGCGCTCGCTCGCGAGGCGACGAAGGTGGATGCCGCGACCATCGTGCTGGCAGGCGTGCATTTCATGGCCGAGACGGCAAAGCTTCTGAATCCTGGCAAGCGCGTTCTCATTCCCGACCTGCACGCCGGCTGCTCGCTTGCCGAATCGATCACGCCCGCCGACGTCCGCCTCATGCGCCAGCGCTATCCGGACGTGCCGGTCGTCACCTATGTCAACACCTCGGCCGCCGTTAAGGCCGAGAGCGACATCTGCTGCACGTCGGGAAATGCACGCAAGATCGTCGAGAGCCTCGGCGTTCCCAGGGTCATCATGCTGCCGGACGAATATCTGGCGCAGAACATCGCGCGTGAGACGGGCGTCGAGATCATTGCCTGGGCCGGCCACTGCGAGGTGCATGAGCGCTTCACCGCCGACGACATCCGCCAGCTTCGCGATGGTCATCCGGGCGTGATCGTGCTCGCCCATCCGGAATGCCCGCCCGAAGTGGTGGCCGAGGCCGATTTCGCGGGCTCCACGGCCGCCATGGCCGACTATGTGGGCAGGGAACGGCCGGCGCGGGTCGCGCTCATCACCGAATGCTCGATGAGCGACAACGTGGCCGTGGAGCATCCCGAGGTCGAGTTCGTCCGTCCCTGCAACCTCTGCCCGCACATGAAGCGCATCAGCCTGGCCCGGATACGGCACGCGCTCGAGACCATGACCCACGAGGTAACGATCGACCCGGCGGTCGCCGGCCCCGCCCGCCAGGCCGTCGAACGCATGCTGGCGGCCTGAGCGGAGGGTACGATGGAAGACATTCCTGTCGTCATCGGCGGTGGCCTGGCCGGCCTGATGACCGCGCTTCGCCTTGCCCCGCGAAAGGTCCTCGTGCTGGCGAAGGCCCCGCTTGGCGAGGGCGCCGCCTCCGCCTTGTCGCAAGGCGGCATCGCGGCGGCACTGGACGCCGGCGACACCCCTGCCTTGCACGCCGCCGACACTCTCGCCGCGGCCGACGGCCTTGGCGATGCCCGGGTGACGGAACGGATCACCGCCGGGGGACCTGCGGCCGTCGCCCTGCTGGAAAGGCTCAGCGTCCGTTTCGACCGCGACGTGCAGGACCGCCTGTCGCTGGGTCTTGAAGCCGCCCATGGCCGGCGCCGCATCGCGCATGTCACCGGCGACGGCACGGGTGCCGCCATCATGCGGGCGGTGGTCGCGGCCGTG
>JAFEFG010000190.1 GCA_018240685.1 Pseudomonadota bacterium
GGTGAGCGAATAGTGCGAGGTGAACTTGCCGTCGCGCAGGCCGAAGATCGGCAGCGGATAGGCGGTCTCCCTGGTCGTGCTCTCCTCGCCGAAGCGGCTGCGCCAGTAGACGCCGAACAGCGCCTCCAGCAGGTCGGGCCGGCGCTGCAGCAGCAAATTGTGGATCGCGGGCGTGGAGGCGATCTTGCTGACGCCGCCCGAACGCGCCTGCCGCACGCACAGCAGCGTCACCACGTCGGTGCGGTCGGTGTGGAAGCGCAGGCCGCCGCTGGTCAGCGTGCGGGCGTAGGAGGAGAGGAAGGGCGTGCCCTTCGGCGCGTCCTGCGCCTGGCCCCCCTCGATCTGGCCCCCTTCGATCTGGCCATAGGTGCGGCCGACATGGGCGCCCTCGTCGCGGATGGCGCGCATCAGCTCGCCGCTGCGGTTCTGGAACACCGGGGTGCCGATATGCGTGCCGAGCCCGAAATAGAGCCGGCGCAGGTCGTCCTCGTCGTAGCGCTCCACCGGCACGCCGCGCAGCTTGAGGATGCCGCAGCCGTTCTCCAGCTCGTCGGCGATGTCGTCGCAGAGATCGTCGAGCGTCGGCAGCGGGAAGTCCTCGCGCGTGATCTCCTGCCACGGCAGGCCCTGCACCGCCTTCACCGCGGCATCGAGTTCCTCGATGGCCTCGGGCGTGAGGGTGCGGATCCAGCGATCGGAGGCCTTGATCTCGGCCCCGGTCCAGACGGACGGGCCGGCGAGCGGTGTGCGGGTCATGATGCGCCGACGCTAGCATATCTCGCCGAGCCGTGGGCCGCCGGCCGGCCTCATCGATCAGCCCGGTTCAGCCAGCGGCTTGCGCATGTTGATCGAGGTCGGGTGGTCGAAGCCGGGATGGGCCTCGCGGCCGGTCTCGCGGAAGCCGAGCGAAGTGAACAGGCGCTGGTTCTCCGTCAGCACCACGCGCACGCCGAGCCGCACGCCGGCCAGGCCGCGCGCCCGCGCCTCGGCCTCGACCGCGGCGACCAGGCGCTTGGCCAGGCCCAGCCCGCGCGCTGCCGGCAGCACCGACAGCCGGCCGAGATACAGGTCGCCCTCCAGCACCCTGGTCATGACGCAACCCACTACGGCGCCGTTCCGCTCCGCGACGATGGCACCCGCGCCCCGGGCCAGTTCCGCCGCGATGCCCTCGGCCGTCTCGCGGAACGCGCCCGATTCGGGCACCAGCCGGCCGCGATACTGCGCGAAGGCGGCGGCGATGGTGGCCGCCAGCGCGGGCGCGTCGGCGGGCGTGGCCGGGCGCAGGACGAGGGACGAGACAGGAGTGTCGCTCATGGCCTTCTTCTCGCGTAGGCTCGCGCCAAAGGCGAGGAGGAAACGCGACGGCCGCCGCCCGTGCGCCGAAGCTCGTGCTCTTCCTTCATGCTCCTCTCCCCCGCGCGAGGGAGAGGTGGGGTGAGGGGGCCGCACCCGTCGATTCCTTCTTGCCCGTGAAGAAATGAAAGTCCTGTCCTGGAGTAAACGAATGTCGCTGATCACCTATCTCACGCGTATCCAGTTCGACTGCGGGGCGCTCAAGCTCCTCGAGTCGGAGCTGCAGCTGCTCGGCATCCGCCGGCCGCTGATCGTCACCGACAAGGGCTGCGTCGCCGCCGGCCTGTGGGGCAAGGTGAAGGAGCAGCTTCCCGGCAACATGCCGATCACGCTCTATGACGGCACGCCGGAGAACCCGACCGAGGCGGCGACGCGCGACGCGCTCAAGATGTACAAGGCCGAAGGCTGCGACGGCATCATCGCCATCGGCGGCGGCTCGCCGATGGATCTCGCCAAGGGCGTGGCGCTGATGGCGACGCATCCGGGCGAGTCGCTGCAGGCCTATGCCATCGTCGAGGGCGGCGCGGCCAAGATCACGCCCAAGGTGGCGCCGATCGTCGCCATCCCGACCACGTCCGGCACCGGCTCGGAGGTGAGCCGCGGCGGCGTCGTGATCATGGATTCGGGCCGCAAGCTCGCCATCGGCAGCCCCTACCTGATCCCGAAGCTGGCGCTGATCGATCCCGAGCTGACCTTCGGCCTGCCGCCGCATCTCACCGCCGGCACCGGCATGGACGCCTTCACGCACAACATCGAATGCTTCCTCGCCAACGTCTACAACCCGCCCGCCGACGCGATCGCGCTCGATGGGCTGGAGAAGGCGTGGAAGTACGTCGAGCGCGCCACCAAGGACGGCCAGGACCGCGAGGCGCGCACCAACATGGCGATGGCTGCCATGGAAGGCGCGATGGTGTTCCAGAAGGGGCTGGGCGCGGTGCATGCGCTGTCGCATCCCACCGGCGGCCTCAAGGGCTATCGCCTACATCACGGCACGCTGAACGCGGTCTACCTGCCGGCGGTGCTGCGCTTCAACGGCCCGGCGGTCGGCGACAAGTTCGCGAAGGTGGCCGAGGTGATGGGCCTGCCCGAGAAGGAGGGCACGGCCGAGGGCGTCGCCAATGCCGTATCGGCGCTCAACGAGCGGCTCGGCATCCCCAAGGGTCTGGGCGCGATGGGGCTGAAGAAGGAGGAGATCGAGCGGATCGCCGACGGCGCGCTGGGCGATCACTGCCATCTCTCGACGCCGCGCCAGCCGACCCGCGCGCAGTACATCGAGCTGATCGAGCAGAGCTGGGGCTGAGGCGCCCGCCGCTCCTCAGTCCGGCCGCCAGCCGGGCGGACCGAACAGGTGACCGAGGACCGCCCGCCACGAGCGGGCGGCCTTGAGGTCGCCCGCCATGGCGATCCACTCGTGGAAGGCGATGCGGAGCGGATTGTGGGACTGGAGCGGCTTGGTGAGGCCGTAGCGGCAGGGCAGGTCGTCGCGCTCGGCGGCAAAGGTGCCGAACAGCCGGTCGAAGACGATCAGCACGCCGCCGTAATTCTTGTCGATGTACTCGCGGTTCGACGCGTGATGGACGCGGTGATGCGAGGGCGTGTTGAGGATGTACTCCAGCCAGCCCAGGCGCGGCACCCACTCGGTGTGCAGCCAGAACTGGTAGAGAAGGTTGAGGCCGAGGGTGGCGAACACCGCCTCGGGCGCGAAGCCCAGCCACACCAGCGGCACGTAGAACAGGCTGTTGCCGGCGAGGCGGCCGGTCCAGCCGAAGCGGTAGGAGATGCCGAGGTTGAACTCGTTGGGCGAGTGATGCACGGCGTGCGTCGCCCAGAACCAGCGCACGCGGTGGGCGGCGCGATGGTACCAGTAGTAGCAGAACTCCTGCCCGACGAAGAGGACGGCGATGCTGGCCGCCAGGGTGAGCGGGATGTCGCCCAGGCGATGCTTCCAGGCCAGCGCGATGATCGGGCCGGCGAGGCTGAGTGGCAGGAAGGCATAGACGACATACTCGCGGACCAGGAGATCCGTCACCGAGGCGCCCCACGACCACCAGTCGTAGACGCGCCCGTATATAAAGCAGAGGACAAGTCCTTCGAAGGTCGCCAGCACGATCACGGCGGCGGGCGACCAGGCGAGGAGGGTGGACAGGGTCACGGTCGGGGCTTTCGGCAGGGGCGAGGGAGGCGCCACTGTGCGGATCGGGGCCCGCCCGGTCTGACCGTTTCCGAAGCGCGATTGGCCGATTCCTCGAATCGGCCATCAGGTCGAGGATCTGGCCTGCTTGCGGTAGGCGGTCGGGGTCATGCCGGTATGTGCCTTGAAGGCGCGGTTGAACGGCCCGATCGACTGGAACCCGGCATCGAGGGCGATGGTCAGGATGGGGACGCCGGCCTGCGCGGGATCGGCCAGCGCCGCCTTCGCCTCGCCCAGCCGGTAGTCGTTGACGAAGCTGGTGAAGTTGCGATGGCCGAGCCGCTGGTTGATCAGCTGGCGCAGCCGGTACTCCGGGATCTGCATGGCCGCCGCCAGCGAGGCGAGACCGAAATCCTCATGGCGGTAGATCCGGTCCTCGCCCATCAGGCGGCGCAGGCGGTCGAGCAGCGCCGCATCCTGGTCGTCGGGCGCGGGTGCGCTTTCGGTCGAGGCGCTGGCGGCCGGCTGGCCCGGCTCGACGGCCGGCGGGCTGTTGAGGGGACGGTTCGCCCGCAGGGCCACCAGCGCGAAGGCGATGGCGAGGGCGGCCAGCGCGGCGGCTTCGAGGGTGCGCGTGCCCGTGTTCAGGGCATGGCCGCGATAGAACGTTTCGGCCAGGACCATCCCGCCGGCATAGACGAGGCCCGCGAGCACAAGCATGACCCGCAGGCGCCGCCGCCGTTCCACCAGGTCGACGCGCAGGCCGGCCAGCACCCGCCATAGCGCCAGGGCGATGAACAGCAGCGCCACGGCTTGCGCGGTGACGTTGATCCACGGACCAAGGACGTATTCGCCGAACGCGCCGAGCAGCGGCAGGACGCACCAGGCGAGGCCGTCGCGCCACGACGGGCGGAACTGGTCGACGAACACGGCGCCGGTCCAGATCCACAGCATCGCGGGCACGCCCGCGGAGATCACCCGCAGCGGCCAGAGCCATGGGCCGCCGGTCGCGGCGGACAGCGCGGTGTCGGCGGCGACGCTGAGTGCCAGAAGCCCGCCGATGGGCCCCGATTCGAGGCGCCGCCGGTCGCGCACCATGATGATGCCGGTGAGCAGGAAGATCGCGGCCGTTCCAATCCGCAGGGCGAGGTCGGGAGTGAGCATGCCGGATATCGACGATGGAACGGGACGGGCTCGAAGGGATCCGGCGAGAGTGATCGGCGAGTTTCGCGCCTTTGTCCATTTCCTTGCGCGCCGCCATCGTCGGGCGGAAGGCCGACCGGAATTCGACTTTGACAGGATGAAGAAAGGCCGGGCAGGGTCGCGGGCCGGCACGAGAGCTTGGGGAGGAAGCATGAAGGTCAAGGACAAGGTCTGCGTCGTCACCGGCGCGGCAGGGGGAATCGGCGAGGCGATCGCGCGGCGCTATGCCAAGGAAGGCGCGCGGGGCGTGGTCGTCGTCGACCGCGATGCGGCGCGGGTGGAGAAGGTCGCCAGGGACATCGGCGGCATCGCCCTCGCCTGCGATGTCGGCAAGGAAGCCGACATCCGCCATGTCATCGCCGAGGCGGAGCGGCACTACGGGCCGGTCGACGTGTTCTTCTCCAACGCCGGCATCGGCCGCGGCGGACACGAGGATGCCAGCGACCAGGACTGGGCCGACAGCTGGGCCATCCATGTGATGGCGCATGTCTATGCGGCGCGGGCGCTGGTGCCGGGCATGCTGGCGCGCAAGTCGGGCTATCTGCTCAACACCGCTAGCGCCGCTGGCCTGCTGGCCTCGATGGGCTCGGCGCCCTACGGCGTCACCAAGGCGGCGGGCGTGGCGCTGGCCGAGCATCTGGCGATCCAGTACGGCGATCGCGGCATCTGCGTCTCGGTGCTGTGCCCGCAGGCGGTCGACACCGACATGCTGCGCATGGCCGGCGCCACCGCGGCCTCGGTCGACGGCGTGATCAACACCGATGCGGTGGCGCAGACGGTGATCGAGGCGATGGACGCCGAGACCTTCCTGATCCTGCCGCATCCGGAGGTGAAGGAGTACATGGCGCGCAAGCTCGACCGCGACCGCTGGCTGCGCGGCATGCGCCGCCTGCGCGACAAGACCGGCGAGGGCCAGGGCAAGCGCTGACCTCTCTCGTTCCTCTCCCCCTT
>JAFEFG010000191.1 GCA_018240685.1 Pseudomonadota bacterium
CGAGGCGCGCCATGTCGTCGGCGACGGCCCGACCTATGTCAGCTTCGACGTCGACGGCCTCGATCCGGCCTATGCGCCGGGCACGGGCACGCCCGAGATCGGCGGCTACACCCCGCACGACGCGCAGCGCATGCTGCGCGGCCTGCGCGGGCTCGATCTCGTCGGCGGCGACGTGGTCGAGGTCTCGCCGCCCTTCGACATGAGCGGCAACACGGCGCTCGTGGGCGTCACCATGATGTGGGAGATCCTCTGTCTGCTGGCGGAGGGCGTCGCCAAGCGGAAGGGCAGGATCTAGCGCGGAATCCTTCCGCCACGGAACGGGGAGACGGCAAAGCATGGCCAAGTCGAACTGGCGCGAGCGCGCCGGCACGCAATTCACCTGCGAGAAGCAGCCGGCGCAGGGCCGGAGCGGCATGGTGGTGTCCAACCATCCGCTGGCGTCGGCCGCGGGCATGGAGGTGCTGGCCGCGGGCGGCAACGCGGTCGATGCCGCCGTCGCCACCCAGTTCGCGCTGACCGTGGTCGAGCCGATGATGGTCGGGCTGGTGGGCGGCACCACCTGCCATATCCGCCTTGCCGACGGCAGCCATCGCATCCTCGACGGCATGAGCGCCGTGCCGCGCGCCGGCCGTCCGGACATGTACCGGCCGGTCCCGGGCGCCGCGCCGGAGGTCTACGACGTCGAGGGGCAGGAGAACCTGGTCGGCCCGAAATCGGTCGCCGCGCCGGGCTCGCTGCGCGCCTGGTGCCTGGCGCTGGAGCGCTACGGCACGCTGTCGCTGGCCGACGTGATGCAGCCGGCGATCCGCCATGCCGCGCGCGGCTTCGCCGTCACGCCCTATCTGTCCGACTGCATCGAAACCGCCGCGCCCGATCTCGCCCGGGATCCGCTGGCCGCGGCGCTGCTCCTGCCGGGCGGCACGCCGCTCAAGCCGGGCGAGCGCCTCGTCCAGGGCGCCTATGCCGACGCGCTTGCGCTCGTCGCCAAGCTGGGCGAGGCGGCGCTGCATGGCGGCCCGCTCGGCGACCGGCTGGTCGAATGCATGGAGAAGACGGACGGCTTCGTCGCCCGCGCCGATCTCACCGGCTACGAGGTCGTGGAACGCGCGCCGATCGTCGCCCGCTACCGCGGCTGGGAGATCCTGGGGCCGCCGCCGCCCGCCGCCTCGGGCGTGCACATCGCCCAGATGCTGAACATCCTCGAAGGCTACGACATCGCCGGGCTGGGCTTCGGCACGGTGGAGACGCTGCATCTCCTGGCCGAGGTGCTGAAGATCGCCTTCGCCGACCGCGCCCAGGCGAGCGGCGATCCGGACTTCGTGCGTGTGCCGGTGGAGCGCCTCGTCGCCAAGGACTATGCCGACCAGCGCCGCGCCGCGATCGACCTCGCGCGGGCGAAGCAGTGGAGCACGGGGCTGGTAGGAGCGGAGGGTGCCGACACCACGCATCTCACCGTGGCCGACGGCAAGGGCAACGTGGTCTGCACGACGCAGACCATCAACAGCCTGTTCGGCGCCCGCTTCATCGTGCCGGGCACCGGCATGATCCCCAACAACTACATGAACAACTTCGATCCGCGGCCCGGCAATGCGCTGTCGATCGCGCCGGGCAAGCGCGTCACGACCTCGATGTCGCCGGTGATGGCGGCGCGCGACGGCCGGGTCGTCTACGCGCTCGGCCTGCCGGGCGGGCGCAAGATCTTCCCCTCGGCGCTGCAGGCGCTGGTCAACCTGATCGACCACGGCATGACGCTGCAGGAGGCGATCGAGGCGCCGCGCATCTGGACCGAGGGCCCGGTGCTGGAAGTCGAGCACGGCTTCGGCGTGCCGGTGCGCAAGGCGCTGGAGGCGCGCGGCCACAAGGTGCAGGTGATGCCGACCGTGGCCGGCGGCATGAACGCCATCCAGTTCCACGACGACGGCGGCATGACCGGCGCCGCCTGCTGGCGTGCCGACGGCTTCGCCGCCGCTCTCGGCGGCGGGCTTGCCCGCGCCGGGGTGAGGTTCGTGCTGCCGCAGTAAGGCGCTGCGCGGCAGGCGTCACCGGAGGTAGATCATGAGTGTCCTGCGCCTGCTGGCCTTTTCCGCGCTCGGCGCCGTCACGCCGGCGGGGCGAGACCGGGCCGCCGGCCGGCCGGTCGACTGGGCGGCCGTCTCGCTCGAGTCGCTCGCCGGCGGCACGTTGCCGACCGCCGACTATGAGGGCCGCGTCGTGCTGCTGGTGAACACGGCCTCGCGATGCGGCTTCACCGGCCAGTATCGCGGCCTCGAGACCCTGTGGCGCCGCTACAGGGACCGCGGCCTCGTCGTCCTGGGGGTGCCGTCGAACGATTTCGGCCGGCAGGAACCGGGGAGCGCCGACGAGATCCGGCAGTTCTGCGAGGTACGCTTCGGCGTTTCCTTTCCGCTCGCGGCGAAGCAGGTCGTCTCCGGCCCGGCGGCGCATCCGCTCTATCGCTGGGCGGCGGCCCAGACGGGCACGCTCGGCACGCCGAGCTGGAACTTCCACAAGATCCTGATCGGCCGCGACGGCCGCGTCCGCGACTGGTTCTCCGCCGTCAGCGGCACCGGCGCGGCGCTCGCCCGCGCCATCGAGACGGCGTTGTCGGCGAAGGGATAGGAGGCCCGGCCAGTCGCGGCCGGTGTGCACCTTTCGCTGTGTGGCTCTGGGCAGATTGACGCGGCTCGAAACCGGCTCACTATGAGACGAAAGATCGGGAGGCTCGAGATCCTGCCATGGACAGCCACACGCCGGCCGTGACCGGCGCCCCGGAGCGGGCGCGTGCCCTGCAGCCGCTGCTGGATGCGCACGGCGCCGAGATGGATCGCCGCCGCGAGGTCACGCCGGAAGTCGTGAAGGCGCTCGTCGAGCAGGACATGCTGCGCCTGCTGCTGCCGAAAAGCCTCGGCGGCCAGGAGATCGATATCATCGACTTCTGCAAGGCCGTCGAGGCGGTGGCGTGGGCGGATGCCAGCGTCGGCTGGTTCGTCAACCAGTCGAACGTCTCCTCGGCGACCTCTGCTGCGGCCATGCCGCACGAAACCGCTCTCGCCATCTTCGGCGATCCGCGGTCGGGTCTCGCCTGGGGCGCCCGCCACAACAGGAGCAAGGCGGTCCGCGTCGAGGGCGGGTACCGGCTGACCGGCACCTGGAGTTTCCTGAGCGGCGGCCGGCATACCGGGTGGCTGGGCGCGCACAGCGCGGTGCAGAACCCGGACGGCACGCCGCATCTGCGCTACGGCCGGCCGGACGACCGCAGCTTCATCTTCCCGCGCAGCGAGGCGCAGATCACCGACGACTGGTACGTCCTCGGCCTGCGCGGCACCGGCAGCGACACCTATTCGGTGGCCGATCTGTTCGTGCCGGACGATCGCGCCCCGGCGCGCGACGCGCCGGAGGAGCGGCGCGAGAAGGGGCCGCTCTACACGATCGGGTCGACGCTGCTCTACGCCTGCGGCTTCTGCAGCGTCACGCTCGGGCTGGGACGGCGCCTGTTCGAGACCTATGTCGACCTCGTACGCGGCGGCAAGCAGAGCCGCTCGTCGACCACCACCATGATGGCGAACAACGCCAACCAGCGGGAAATCGGCCTGCTCGAGGCGAAGCTCTCCGCCGCGCGCGCCTTCCTCCACCAGGAGGCACGCCAGGTCTACGACGCGGCGGCGGCCGGCAGGCTGGATGTCGATCTGCGCATGCGGCTGCGGCTCGCGACGACCTGGGGCATGAACGAGGCAACCGACGTCTCGATCGCGTCGTACCGTGCCGCGGGGACCACGGCGATCCTGGATTCGGCGCCGTTCGAGCGGCGTTTCCGCGACGCCATGAGCGCCAGCCAGCACCTGCAGGCGATGCTGCCGCATGTCGACATGGTCGGCCGCCACATCATCGGCGCCGACAACGTCCATCAGAACATCTGACGCGCGGCCGCGGCCGCAGGCGAGGGCCGCTCACGGCGCGCGATAGCTCACCACCTCGTACTCGATGCCGTCGGCATCGAGGAAATAGAAGCGGCGGCCGGGATCGTAGTCGTCGTGCGCGAAGGGCTCGAGGCCGGCGGCGACGACCTTGGCCTCGACGGCATCGAGATCGTCGACCTCGACGCCGATATGGTTGAGTGGCCGGCCCTTGGCGAAGTCCTCAGCCGTGTAGGTAACGCTCCGTCCGGTGTAGAAGGCGACATAGTGATCGTCCGATCCGACA
This sequence comes from Pseudomonadota bacterium, assembly GCA_018240685.1. Classification (GTDB taxonomy): domain Bacteria; phylum Pseudomonadota; class Alphaproteobacteria; order Reyranellales; family Reyranellaceae; genus Reyranella. Next base: position 4,201 of record JAFEFG010000191.1, read on the forward strand.
TGGATGGTACGCCCGCCGTTGCGCGCGGCGCCCTGCCAGCGGATGCGCCAGCCGAACAGCCACTCCATCAGCCGCGCGGCGCGGTCGGGATCGCTGACGGTGACGTTCACGTGTTCGATGCGCGGCGTGGCCATGGTCCGGGTTCCTCTTCAGGGGGATCGACTTCTGTCTGGCCCCGACCATACGATCTCAACTTAACTTGAGGTCAAGGGATGAACGACACTGGCCGGACGGCAACGCAACTGCTCTCGATCGGCGAACTTTCCCGCCGCACCGGCCTGTCGGTCTCGGCGATCCGCTTCTACGAGGCGCGCGGGCTGGTGACGGCGGTCCGCACCGGCGGCAACCAGCGGCGCTTCCTGCGCGCCGACATCCGGCGGCTGTCGTTCGCCCTGATCGCCCAGCAGCTCGGCCTGTCGCTGGGCGAGATCGCCGTCGAACTGGCGACACTGCCGCAGGGGCGGGCGCCGACGCGACGGGACTGGCAGGCGATCAGCCGGCGCATCCGCGGTGCCCTGCAGCGGCGCATCGAGATGCTGGAGCGCACGCGCGACCAGCTCGACGGTTGCATCGGCTGCGGCTGTCTCTCGCTGGCGACCTGCGCCCTCTACAATGCCGGTGATCGCGCCGCGCGGGCCGGGCCGGGACCGCGCTTCCTGCTCGGCGACCGGGTGGCGGAGCCGGCCGAGGAGGGCCAGGACGGGGCAGGCCGAGGCAGCAAGTCCGCAGGGGGCCGGATTTGACATCATTGCGAAAAAAGCAATGATGGGATCATGGCTCTCCAGGCGCATTCGAGGGTGGTTACCGGAGGGAAACCTTTTTATTTCCCTTTTTTAAAGCGTTACCGGGCGGTAACCAGGGGCCTGCCGCGCCGTCAGGCGGCCAGGTCGAGGATCTCCCGGACCTGCATCGGGCCGGCGATGGGACGCGGATTCCGCGGCACCCAGGGCGTGCCCATGGCCTGGACGGCGATCTCGTCGAACTGGTCGGGGCCGATCTTCACGTCGCGGAGGCGGCGCGGCATGCCGAGGCCGGCGATGAAGGCGTCGAGCACGTCGCCCGCGTCCGCGCCGGGATGGCCCATGGCTGCGGCGACCAGTGCCTGGCGCTCGGCATTGGCGGCCTTGTTCCAGCGCATCACGGCCGGCAGCATCAGGCAGGAGGTGTGGCCGTGCGGGATGCCGTAGGCCGCGCCCAGCACGTAGCCGATGCCGTGGCTCGCCCCCATCGGCACGCCCACGACCAGCGGCGCGGCGGAGAGCCAGGCGCCGACTTGGCAGTCGAGGCGCGCCTGCACGTCCGCCGGGTCGGCTTTGACCCGCGGCAGCCCGCGCGCCAGCAGCGCGAGACCGTGCAGCGCCTGGGCGTCGCCGTAGGGGTTCGCTTCGCTGGAGCAGATGCC
>JAFEFG010000192.1 GCA_018240685.1 Pseudomonadota bacterium
GCATGGAGAAGCCGTCGAACCGGACCTCATCTCCCTCGCGCCGGCCTTCGAGGAAGTTGGTCCGGCCGATGAAGCCCGCCACGAAGCGGCTCCTCGGGCGGGCGTAGAGGCGCTGAGGCGCATCGACCTGCTCGATCCTGCCCTTGTTCATGACGACAATCCGGTCGGACGTGACCATCGCTTCGGACTGGTCGTGCGTGACGTAGACCGTCGTGATCTTGAACTCGTCGTGGAGGCGGCGGATCTCGAATCGCATCTCCTCGCGCAGATTGGCGTCGAGGTTCGACAGCGGCTCGTCGAGCAGCAGCACCTCCGGCTCGACGACGATGGCGCGCGCAAGCGCCACGCGCTGCTGCTGGCCGCCGGACAGCTCGGCCGGGTAACGACCCTTGAGCGCGCCGAGCTGGACCACCTCCAGGATCTTGTCGACCTTCCGCTCGATCTCGGCGCGCGGCATCTTGCGCACCTGCAGGCCGAAGCCGACGTTCTCGCCCACGGTCATGTTGGGCCAGATGGCGTAGCTCTGGAAGATCATCGACATGCGCCGCCGCTCGGGCGGCACCACCGACGCCGCCGTCGAGATCGGCTCTCCGTCCATCTCGATGCTTCCCGCGCTGGGCGGCACGAAGCCCGCGATCATGCGCAGCGTCGTGGTCTTCCCACACCCGGAGGGGCCGAGCAGCGACACGAACTCGCCCTTCGCCAGTTCGAGCGAGAAGTCGCCGACGTCCTCGACCGGGCCGTAGCGGCGCGCGATGTTCCTGAGGACGAGCTTGCTCATGCCGCGCCGCGCCTCAGCATGAAGTCGCGGCCGATGGCGCGCTGCCCGATCCAGAGCAGCGGCAGCGTCAGGGCCTGCAGGATGAGAGCCAGCGCGGCGAGGTACTCGAAGTTCCCCTCCTCGCTCATGTCGAAGATCATCACCGACACCACCTTCGTGTTCGGACCGTAGAGAAAGATCGCCGAGGACAGCTCGCGCGTCGCCGGGATGAACATCAGCAGCCAGGCTCCCAGCAGGCTCCGCTTCAGCAGAGGCGCCACGACACGGCGGACGGCGGTCATCCTGCTGCCGCCCAGCACGCGCACGGCTTCCTCCATTTCGGGATTGAGGCTGCGGATGGCGGCATTGGCGTTGACGTAGCCGATCGGCAGGAAGCGCGTGGTGAAGGCCAGGATCATGATCCAGGCCGTTCCGTAGAGCGCGAGCGGCGGCGGCGCGTAGGCGGAGTAGAAGCCGATCGCGAGGACGACGCCGGGGATGACGAACGGCGCCACGCACAGAAAGCCGAGCAGGCCTCCCATCGGAACCAGCCGCCGCGCGACGATGTAGGCGACGCCCAGCGCCACGACGATGCCGATCGTCGCCGCCGCGCCGCCGTAGAGGAAGCTGTGGAACACGGACTGCGCCGCCGTGGCGTGCTCGAACAGCACGAACCTGAAATTCTTCAGCGACAGGTTGTCGAGCGAGAAGCCCCTGCCCCAGGCCTTGGCGAATGCCGCCTGAAGCAGGAACAGGTACGGCAGAAACACCGACAGGGTGGCCACCAGCAGCGCGTAACCCAGCATCACCCAGCGCCACCGACCGAGGGCGATCGGCCGCCGCTCGCCGCCCTTGCCGGTGAGGGCGACGAAGCCCTTGCGGCGCGTGAGCGCGCGCTGCACTCCGACCAGGAGCATCGTTACCGCGAGCAAAGGCATCGCGTAGGCGGCGGCGACCTCGACCCGGACCGGGTTGCCGAAGAACTGGAAGAGCTGCGTCGTCACCACGTTGAAGCGCGCCGGAATGGCGATCATGGCCGGCGAGGCGAAGAGCGCGATGGCCTCCAGGAAGCAGATGACCAGCCCGCCCAGGATCGCCGGCAGCGCGAGCGGCAGGGTGACGCGCCGCATGGTTCGCCACGGTCCTGCTCCCAGGATATTGGCCGCATCCTCCATCTCCGACGAGACGAGCTCGAGCGCCGCGGTCGTGAAGATGAAGACATAGGGAAAGGAATAGAGTGCGATGACGAAGACGAGGCCGGAGAAGCTGTAGATGTTGAACGGCCCGCCTTCGATGCCCGTGACCAGGGTGAACAGCCGGTTCAGCCATCCCGCATTCGGACCGGCAAGCAGGATCCAGGCGACCGCGCCGGTGTAGGGCGGCGTGATGAAGGTCGCGAGCACCAGGGTCCGCACCAGGCCGCGGCCGGGCATGTTCGTCCGCGACACGGCCCACGCCAGCGGCACGGCAAGCAGGCCGGCCAGAAGCGCCGCCGCCGCCCCCAGTTCGAGCGAGTTGAAGAGCGCCTCCACGTAGCGTTCGCGCCCGTAGGCCGCAGCGTAGTTGGCCAGGGTGAAGTCACCGCTGTCGGCCGACCGGAAGCTTGTCGCCACTAGCTGCACGAAGGGGCTCACCACCAGGAACAGCAGCACCGCGATGATCGCGATCCAGAGCAGCCAGCTGCTATCCCAGGTCCTGGCGCGCCGCCACGCCGCCGGCGCGGACGACAGCGCGGGGGAAGAGACGGTCACGTCAGTTGCCGAACGTGTCGCGCCAGTCCTCGATGGCGTCGGGTATGCCCTTGGCGATCTGTTCCACCGTGGGATGGATGGCCTTGACCTCGCTGACCGGCTTCTCGCCCTTGGCGACCGGCACTTCGGGGCGCATCGGCACCGTGAAATGCTTGACGTCGACCTTGGACGCCTCGATCGAATAGAGGAACTCCATGAAGAGCTTGGCCGCGTTGGGATGCTTCGTCCCCTTCACGATGGCCGAGGGCGCAATGATCAGGACCGCCCCGTCCGAGGGATAGACGATCGCCAGCGGATTGCCGCGCGCAGCGCTGAAGAGAGTCGATCCGTCGGCGCCGGCCGCGACCTGCCGCTCGCCGGCATTGAGCGCCGTCACCGTGTCGTTGATGGAACGACCGATCTGCGGCTTGTTCTTCTCGAGCTTCTTGAAGTAGTCCCAACCGTAGAGGAGCTTCATCTCGAGCACCCAGGTGCCGACATAGCCCGAAAAGGCCGGATGGCCGGTCGAGATCTTGCCCTTCCACTTGGGATCGAGAAGATCGGTCCACTTCTGCGGTGCCTCCTCCGGCTTCACCTTCGAGGTGTTGTAGGTGATGAGCACGAAGCCGGCCGACGTCGTATGGAAATAGCCGTCAGGATCGAGGTTGCGGAACGCCTCGGAGATCTTCGAGCTGTCCTCGGGGATGTACTTTTCCAGCTGCCCCTGCTTCTTCAGCCGCACATAGTGGCCGATGTCGGTCGATGAGAAGACGTCGCAATTAGTCTGGCCGTTCTTGATGTCCTGAGTGAGGCGCTGATAGGCGACTTGCGCCGTCGTCCGCACGACATTCACCTTGACGCCGTACATCTGCGTGAAGGTGGCGCCGAGTTCCTCCGCCGCTTCCGACGTGTAGTGCGCCGTATACCAGGTGAGCTCGCCCTCCTTCTTTGCAGCTTCTTCGAGCGCCTTCATGTCGGCATGGGCGACAAGCGGCATGACGGCGACTGCTGCGGCGCAGACGACCCCGATCAGGCGTTTCATGTATTTCTCCCGGAACGTGACGTTGTTATCGTTGGCGGAAATAGGATCACAGCAAACGCAATGTCACAAGCACCGGATCAATCCAGGGACTGGGGCGCCTACTACGAGAAGCTCCGCGATCGACCGCCGCGTCGGACTCTCATCGCCGCGCTCGATCGCTTCGGCCCGCCACCGCAGGGAGCTGTCGCCGTCGACCTCGGCTGCGGCAACGGGCGCGACGTCGTCGAGATGCTGCGTCGCGGCTGGAGCGTCGTCGCCGTCGATGCCGAGCCCGAGGCGCTGCGCCAACTCGCAGCCCGGAACTTGCCGGGAGCAGAGAGGATCACGCCGGTTCTGGCGCGCTTCGAGGACGTGCCGCTGCCGCTCGGCGTGCTGCTCGTGAATTCGAGCTTCGCCATGCCACTCTGCGAACCGGACAAGTTCCGCACCCTGTGGGCGCGGATTCGCGAGGCGCTTCCGCCCGGCGGCCGCTTCAGTGGCCAGTGGTACGGAGTCCGCGATTCGTGGCTCGGCCGCCCCGGCATCACCTTTCTCGAACGCGTCGAGGCCGAAGCAATGCTGAGGGGCCTCGACGTCGAGATGTTCGAGGAAGAGGAATCGGAGGGTGTCACGCCGCGCGGCAATGCCAAGCACTGGCACATCTTCCATATCGTGGCGCGAAAACCGGGCTAGCGGACGGCGTGGACAACCGCGCGTCGTTTTCCGACACTTCGACCGTCGATATCCTCCGGAGGCAGCATGGCGGTCGTCCAGTCTTCCGTCGCGTCCCGCGACGTTCCCGTCACAGCCGAAATCGCCAGACGCGCAGCGCACCTCACCTGGGATGACCTGCCCGACGATCTCGTCGAACGCACCAAGCAGTGCCTTCTCGACTGGTTCGCGGTCACCGTGGCCGGCGCCCAAGAGGAACTCACCGACATCCTCATTCGCGAAGCGCTCGAGGACGGTGCAAGCGGTCGCGCCAGTCTCGTCGGCCGATCCGAGACGACCCTTCCCTCGGCCGCTGCCCTGATCAACGGCTCGGCGAGCCATGCGCTCGACTACGACGACGTCAACTTCGCCATGGGCGGCCACCCCACTGTCACTGTGGTTCCCGCCCTGCTGGCGCTCGGCGAACAGACCGGAGCCTCCGGTCGCCTCTTCATCGAGAGCTTCGTGGCAGGCTACGAGACGGCCGGCCGCGTCGGTCGCCTCGTGGCACCCAGCCACTATCAAAAAGGGTTCCACGTCACCGGCACGGTCGGATCGTTCGCAGCCGCCGCGGCGGCTGGACGGATGCTGGGCCTCGACGATGAGCGGTTGGCCGTCGCCTTCGGCATTGCCGCCACCCAGGCCGCCGGCCTCAAGTCGAACTTCGGCACCATGTGCAAGCCGCTGCATGCCGGAACGGCATCCGAGCATGGCCTGCGTGCCGCCAAGCTCGCTGCCAAGGGCTTCACTGCACGCGGCGACTCCCTGGAATGCGATCAAGGTTTCGCCGCTTCGCAGAGCGATCATTTCGCCGCCGCCGCCGCGCTTGGGGAGCCGCCCTCGGGCTGGCACCTGCGCAACAATCTCTTCAAGTACCACGCGGCGTGCTACCTGACGCACGCGCCGATCGAATGCGCCAAGGAGATCCGCCTCAAGAGCAACTTCCCGCCGGAGCGCGTGCGGAAGATCCTGCTGCGGATTGATTCCGGCGCCGACAAGGTGTGCAACATCCCGCATCCGACTACAGGTCTCGAGGCGAAATTCTCGTTGCGCCAGACGGTAGCGATGGCGCTCACGGGTGTCGACACCGCCAACCTCAACTCCTATACCGCCGCCATAACGGAGGAACCGCGCATCAAGGCGTTGCGCGACAAGATGGCGATCGAATTCAAGTCCGACTGGGCCCACTCGCTGGCCGAAATGGCGATCCAGCTCGACGACGGCACGACGATCGAGGCCGCTCACGATTCCGGCATCCCGTGGGCCGATCTTGGCAAGCAGCGCCGCGCACTCGAGATGAAGTTCGACAGCCTGGCCACGCCGATCCTGGGGCAGTCGGGTGCCGCGCGCCTGCGCGACGCGATCGAGCGG
>JAFEFG010000193.1 GCA_018240685.1 Pseudomonadota bacterium
GTCGCCGCCCGGGCGAGGCTCTGCCCATGCGCCGCGGCGACGAAGGCCTCGATGGCACGCAGGGGAAGCTGGCTCATGGGCGTCTCCTAGACCCGCACCGCCATCTTGCCGCGGTTCCTGCCGGCGAACAGGCCGATCAGCGCCTCGGGCGCCTTCTCGAGTCCCTCGACGACATCGACCACCGCCTTGATCCTGCCTTCGCTGACCCAGCGCGCGAGACGCGCCTCCGCTTCGGCCCGACGGTCGTAGAAGTCCATGACGATGAAGCCTTCCAGGCGCAGGCGCTTGGTGACCACCAGGCCCGGCACCGCCATCGGCCCCGGAGCCGGCTTGTCGACGTCGTACTGGGAGACGTTGCCGCAGCAGACGATGCGTCCGCGCAGGTTCATCAGCGACAGCGCCGCCTCCAGCACCGCGCCGCCGGTATTGTCGAAGTAGACGTCGATGCCGCCGGGACAGGCGGCCGCAAGGGCGCGGCGGACGCCGCCGGCCTTGTAGTCGACGGCCGCATCGAAGCCGAGGTCGCGGGTGAGCCAGTCGCACTTGTCCTGGCCGCCGGCCGTGCCGACGACGCGGCAGCCGGCGAGCTTCGCGATCTGTCCCACCATGGTGCCGACCGCGCCGGCGGCCGCGGAAACCAGCACCGTGTCGCCTGGCTTCGGCCGGCCGACTTCCAGCAGGCCGAAATAGGCCGTGAGCCCCGTGACGCTGAGCGGGCCGACCAGCAATTCGAGCGGCGCCTCCAGGGTTCGCCGGGTCAGCCGCGCCGCCGGCAGGGCCGCGTACTCCTGCCAGCCCCAGTCCCCCTCGACCAGGTCGCCCTTGGCAAATCCGGCGACCGTCGAGTCGACCACTTCGCCGATGGCAAAGCCGCTCATCACCTGGCCGGGCTCCAGCGCGTCACGATAGGTCTTGCCCATCATCCAGGCCCGATTGGCGGGATCGAGCGACAGCATGCGCGTCCGCACCAGAACCTCGCCCGCGCGCGGCGCCGGGATCGCCGTCTCCCGCCACTGGAAGGTGTCGACCCCGATCCTGCCGGTCGGCGGCTTGGCGTAGAGCCACTGGCGATTCATGACGTTCAGCCCTCCGGTCTCCGGGATCGCAGGTCGAGGCCCCGCGATCCGCCTGCATGGTCAATCCCCGTAGCGGGCCGCCCGCTTCTGCAGGTTCGACATCACGGCCTCGATCTGGTTGGGCGAGCCGATCAGCTTCTGCTGCTCGACCGACTCCGCCATCAGGCCGGTCGCGGCATCGGAGGCGACGGCGAGATTGAGCAGGCGCTTGGCGGCCCGTACGGCGTCGGGGCTCTTGGACGCGATCTCGCGCGCCGTCTCCAGCGCCGCCGCACGCGGATCGGCCACGACACGGGTGACGAAGCCCAGCGCCTGCGCCTCCTCGCCGTTGAAGATGCGGCCGGTGTAGGTGAGTTCGCGCACGACGTCCTCGCGCGCGAGATGGCGCATGAGCTGCGTGCCGGCGAGATCGGGCACCAGGCCCCATTTGATCTCCATCACCGAGAAGCGCGCATCGGCGGTGGCGTAGCGCATGTCGGCGCCGAGCGCGATCTGGAAGCCGCCGCCGAACGCGACGCCATGGACGGCGGCGATCACCGGCACCGGCAGCGTGCGCCACTGCCAGGCGCATTGCTGCGGGCGGTTGGCGATGCCGTGGGTGCGCTGGGTGAGGTCGCGCACGCCGGGCACCTTGTCCCCCTGCTCCTTCATGGCGGCGAAGCTGCCCATGTCGAGGCCGGCGCAGAAGGCCTTGCCCTCGCCCGAGAGCACCACCGCTCGCAGCCCCTTCATCGCCGCGAGCTGCTGCCCGGCTTCGAGGATGGCCTCGAACATCGCCGGATCGAGGGCATTCATCTTGTCGGCCCGAACCAGCCGCACGTCGGCAACGCCATCCTTGACGTCGATGGCAACACGATCCTTCATTTTTCCCTCTCCGATTTCAGCCAGTCGCGCAGACGGCGCTTCACTTCCTCCGGCGGCAGGCGCTCCGGCGGCTTCAGCGTGCCGTCGTCCTGCTTGGGCCACACCAGCACGGCGATCGCCCGCTGGATGTCGGCGAACGTACAATCGTCCGGCAACCGGTCCAGCAGCTCCCGCACCTGTCGCTTCGCGTTCCCGTCAGCCATTATCACCGCCATCTGCATTCGCCCGCGCGACCATAAACCGTCCCGCCGCACGGAACACCGACTGCCTCGCCACAAAACAGACCGATTGGATTGTTTTCTGTGCGGTACTTCTGATATCTGTGAAACCGCCTGTACATCCAGGCCGACGCCGGCATAGGCCCCATAAGAGAGAACATGGACAATCCTTCCCGATCAGAAAGAACCCGCAATGCCGCCCTCCAGGCGGCACTGACCATCATCGCGCGTGACGGCCCGGGCCGCCTGACATTGGATGCCATCGCCAAGGAGAGCGGCATCAGCAAGGGCGGACTGATGCATCAGTTTCCCACCAAGGTCGCCGTTCTCAAGGCCTTGATGGAGCATCAGATCGACTACTTCGACAAGTTTGCGCGGAAATACGCCGCCGAGCATGGCGCCGGACAAGCCGAGCCGCAGCTGGCGATGCACATCGCCACCCTGCGCGAGGTCGTCTCGACCCCTCATTCGGTGGCGTTCGCCATCCTTGGCGCCGCAGCGCAGGAACCGAGCCTTCTCTCCCTCACCAGAGAGACGGACGCCAAGATCGTGGAGCGGATCAGGACCGAGGCGGCCGATCCCGACCTGGCGATGATGCGATGGGCGGCCGCGCTCGGCCTGGCGCTCACGACATTGTTCGGCATGAGCCCGCTGTCCGAACAGGAGCGCAGCCGCCTGTTCGATTTCGTCGCGGACGACCGCAATTGGTCGCGCCCTTCGGGCGAGCGGAAATCCGCCCCGGCGCCCGCCCGGCCCAAGGCCAAGCCGCGCTCGCCTGCCTGACGGCGAGGTCTTAGAAATAAAACCGACCAGACGGTTTACTTTTTAGAACCGCGCTGCTATCTCTCGCGTCGAACATCGGCGCGAGGTTGCACGCATGGACTGGTTGGGTTCGGCATCCGCCCAGCATTTCGACGTCGGCGGGCTGCGCGGCAGCGCTCCCGCGGCCGGGTCGGCCACGACCCACACGGCTCGAGCCCTGCGGCGCGCCCGCCACGGCAAGGGGTGGCGACTGCGCGGGTGCCACGACTGCGGTCTGTTCTCGCGCCTGCCGCCGTCCATTCCCGGCATGGACTGCCGCTGTCCGCGTTGCGGAGCGCTGCTGCGCCGGGACTGGCAGAGCCCGCTCGCCGCACCACTGGCACTCGCGGGCGCGGGACTGATCCTCTGCGCGGCCGCCCTGACGACGCCTTTCATGAGTCTGCGCCTGCTCGGTCAGGTGCGCGGCAGCACGGTCGACTCCGGCGCCTGGGTCTTTGTCGACGACGGGCTGTGGACGCTCGCCCTGGTGCTGACGGCGACCGTGGTCCTGGTGCCCTTGCTGCGGCTGTCACTGCGGCTCGTCGTGCTGGGCGGATTGGCCCTGCGGCATCCGCCGCGCTGGCTGTACCGGCCGCTGCGCTGGCACGGCCTGCTGAATGCCTGGAGCATGCTGGAGATCTTTCTCTTCAGCACACTCATCGCCTACACGCGGCTCGCGTCCCTGGCGGACGTCCAGCTCGGACCGGCGATCTATGCCCTGGCCATCCTGGTGCTGATCATGATCGCCGCCGACATGGCGTTCGAGCCTCAGGCCGCCTGGGACGCCCTCGAGAGTCGCGGGATCACCGCGACGCCGGGGCCGTTGCCGGCACCGCCGCGCCATGCCGCGCCGCCGGCGATACTTGCCTGCCCCTGCTGCCACCATGTCGCGCACGCTCCTGACGGGACGCCGTGCCCGCGCTGCGGCACGCGGCTGTGCCACCGCAAGCCGGCCAGCCTGTCGCGCTGCTGGGCGCTCATCGCCGCCGCAACGATCCTCTACGTGCCGGCCAACCTCTATCCGGTGATGACCATCGTCACCGCCGGGCACAGCGAAGCGCACACCATCCTCGGCGGCATCGCGGCCTTCGTCGCCACCGGTTCGTGGTCGCTGGCGACCGTCGTGTTCGTCGCCTCGGTGATCGTGCCGCTGCTGAAGCTGGCCGCACTCGCGACCATGTTGCTCCAGATCGCCCGCCGCTCCTCATCGAGCCTTCGTCGGCGCACGAAGCTCTACCGCCTGATCGAGTTCGTCGGGCGCTGGTCGATGATCGACGTCTTCATCGTCTCCGTGCTGGTCGCCCTCGTGCGTTTCGGCATCGTCGCCTCGATCACCGCCGAGATCGGCGCAGCCTGCTTCGGCGCCGTCGTCGTCCTCACCATGCTCGCCGCCGCGACGTTCGATCCCCGCCTCATGTGGGACGCCGCCGGGATCGGCGACCGGGTGCCTGAGCAGGCGGTCGTCCAATGAACGATATACCTCCCGCCTCCGACATTCCCGACGCGCGGCTGCGCCTGCGGCGGCTGTCCTGGATCTGGCTGATCCCGCTCGCCGCCGCTCTCGTCGCCGGCTATCTCGCCTACACCACCTGGGCCAGCCGCGGTCCGCTGGTCACCATCGAGTTCGACAGTGCCGAGGGTTTGACCGCCGGACAGACGCAGGTCCGCTACAAGTCGGTTCCCGTCGGCACCGTCCAGTCGGTCCGCCTCATCGGCGACCTCTCGCGCATCCGGATCTCGGCCCGCATGCAGCGCGATGTCGCCGACCGGCTCACCGGCGACGCCAGGTTCTGGGTGGTGCGGCCGCGGCTGACGGCCGGCAACGTCTCCGGCCTCGAGACGATCGTTTCGGGTCCCTACATCGAATTCGATCCGGGAACCGCAGGCCTCGCGCGCAGGCGCTCGTTCGTCGGGCTCGAAGAGCCGCCCGGCATCCGCGCCGGAGAACCCGGACGCGTCTTCACCCTGCGCACGCGCCGACTGGGAGCGCTGAGGCCGGGATCGACGGTGATGTTCCGCGATGTCTCGGCGGGCGAAGTGTTGAGCCTCGACCCCCTGGCGCCCGACGGAGAGATCACGCTACGCGTCTTCATCCGCGCACCCTATGACGGTTATGTCCGCCGCGGTTCGCGCTTCTGGAGCACCTCCGGCGTCAGCGCCAACTTCGGCCCCAACGGACTTCGGGTGGAGTTCGAGAGCCTGAGGGCCGTGCTCACCGGGGGCGTCGCATTCGACACGCCGGCGGCGTTGCTCGCCCAGCCGGAAGCCCCCGCCAGCACGACCTTCGTTCTGTACGAGAACCAGGAGGTGGCGATCACGGCCACCTCTCCCAAGCGCCTCGAATTCATGACCTATCTCGACGGATCCGCCGGCGGACTGGGAGTCGGCTCGCCGGTCGAGATCCGCGGCATTCGCGTCGGCAGCGTCACCAGCGTCGACCTCCTCTACGACACTGCCGCCCGCCGCTTCGTCGTTCCGGTGCATATGGTGGTCGAGCCCAGCCGCATCGTATCGCCCGACAGCGCCCCGGCACTCGACGTGAAGGCCGC
>JAFEFG010000194.1 GCA_018240685.1 Pseudomonadota bacterium
TGTGGCCGGCCGGCCACAATCCGCCGCCGGTCTTGGCTATGCACTTCAAACTGTCTCGGGCGTGTGCGAGACTATTTCAAAGTTGCGGCTTGATACGCCGTGGTTTGAGTCCAGGCCCATTTGGCGGGGAACGCAGGGCGGGGCCGGATAGGGGATATATGGGCCAAAGTTTCTTGAAGGCGTTGGTTGCCAACGTCCGTCTGGGCGCGGCGGCAGCCGTCGCGGTAGGGGCCCTGGTCGGTGGATGTGCGATCAACGACACCGGCGCCGAGGAGGTCTGGGACCCGCTCGAGGTGCCCAACCGGTTCATCTTCTCCATCAATCGCGCGGTCGACACCATCGCCCTGCGCCCGGTGGCGGTTCTCTATCGCGATTGGATGCCCGACAAGGCCCAGAAGGGCCTGCACAATGTCGTCGACAACCTCGGCGAGCCCGTCACCGCGGTCAACGAGGCGATCCAGGGCAAGGCCCATCGCGCGGCGACGACGATGGCGCGCTTCCTGTTGAACACGACGATCGGCGTCGCCGGCATCTTCGATGTCGCCAGTTCGCTCGGCCTCGAGAAGAGCAGGAACGATGCCGGCCTGACCATCGGCTACTATGCGGGGGTCGAGCCGGAGAACGGCGGCTTCTACATCGTGTTGCCGGGCATCGGGCCGTCCAATGCCCGCGACGCGGTCGGCCTCGTGGCGGACGCCTCGATCGATCCGTTCGGCATCGCGATCTACAGCATCGCAGGCAGCACGCCGTACTGGATCTATGCCGGGTCGCGGTATGGCGCCACCCTGATCGATACGCGTGTTCGCACGATGTATGCGCTGGACGACCTGGAGAAGAACAGCGTCGACTATTACGCGGCGCTGCGCAGTGCCTATACCCAGCAACGTGCCGAGCAGATCCGCCAGAAGCGGACCACCGATGCGAAGGCGGAACTGGGACGGCGCGACAACCTCGCGCTTGTGCGCTAACGCGCGATGACTTTTGCTTCGGCCGTCGTCCCGGCGCTCGTAGCGTGAGCCGCGTCTGCGCCGGGACGACGGTGTGATTTGACGAAAAGCCATCGCGCTGTAGGAATTCGTCCCCAACTTCAGTCTTTTGGGAGAGAGAACGGTGTCGCTGTCCGCCTCACGTCGTGATGTCCTGCGCCTCGCCGCTGTTGCGGCCGGCGCCTCGATCCTGCCCCTGTCCGTGGCGGCGCAGGCTGCCGACGGCCCTGCGGCCGCTCTGATCCAGAACGTTGCCAGCAAGGTCATCGAGCTCATCAAGACGACGAAGCCCGGTGCCGCGCGCGAGGCCGCCTTCAAGACGGTCCTCGAGACGGACTTCGACCTGGCCTTCATGGGCCGTTCCGCACTTGGCACCCATTGGCGGCAGGCCACGCCCGACGAACAGCAGCGCTTCCTGCGGGCTGCGGCCGGCGCGGAAGCGCACGCCTACAGCGAGCGTTTCGGCCAGTATCTCGGCCAGACGCTGAATGTCGGGCGCGTAAGCCCGCGGCCGAACGGCGTGTCGATCGTCGACAGCAAGCTGAACCAGAGCAACGGCCAGCCGATCGCCATCCAGTGGGAGGTGCGCGACGAGGGCGGCCGTCTGCGCATCACCGACGTCAAGGTCGAGGGCGTGAGCATGGTCATGACCCGGCGATCGGATTTCAATTCCTACATCCAGAACCATGGCGGCAAGGTCGAGCCGCTGATCGCCGAACTGGAATCCCGCGCCAAGCAGTGATTTGCGACGGTAACGCGTCCGACGTAGACTGATCGACGGGAGGCCTTTCAATCGGTCCCGTCGCTTCGAGCCGATGGGACGGAGGAGAGCGCCAATGGATAGCGCAGTCGTCAAGAACGCGACCGATCGCCGTTCGGTCGATCCTGTATGGAGCAAGATCCGCGAAGCGGCCCAGGCAGCGGCGGCAGCGGAGCCTGTCCTTGCAGGAATGCTTCACGCCACGATCCTGAGCCAGCCCCGCTTCGAAAGCGCCCTCAGCTACCATCTGGCGCGGCTCGTCGGCACCACCGAGGTGCCCGCGGCGCTGATCCGGCAGATCTTCGACGAGGCGCTGGCGTCCGATCCGGACATCGGCCTGGCGGCCCGCGCCGATATCGTCGCCGTCACCGAGCGCGATCCCGCCTGCACGTCGCACCTCGATCCGCTGCTCTGGTTCAAGGGCTATCACGCGCTGCAGACCTATCGTGCCGGCCACTGGCTGTGGAAGCAGGGGCGTCGCGCGCTTGCCCATTACCTTCAGAGCCGCGCCAGCTCGCTCTTCGCCCTCGACATCCATCCGGGCGCGGTGATCGGCAAGGGCCTGTTCCTCGATCACGGCACCGGCATCGTCATCGGCGAGACGGCCGTCGTCGAGGACGGGGTGTCGATGCTGCACAACGTGACGCTGGGCGGCACCGGCAAGGAGCGCGGCGATCGCCATCCCAAGGTGCGCCATGGCGTGCTGCTGGGAGCCGGCGCGAAGGTGCTGGGCAACATCGAGATCGGCGCCTGCGCCAAGATCGCCGCCGGCAGCGTCGTCCTCGAACCCGTGCCGGCCGGATGCACGGCTGCCGGCGTGCCGGCCCGCATCATCGGCTGCGTCGACGTGCCGGAGCCGGCCCTGGAGATGGACCAGCGGATTTGAGCCACAGCCGGGTCGCGGGCTTTCGGAGCCGCATCCAGATCAAGGTGCGCGCCCGACGCCCACGACCGGAGAGACCGCTGCATCCCGTCTGATCGAATGATGGCCCGCTGGCTTTTCCTTTTCGCCCTGCTGTGGAGCGCGCCCGTATTGGCGCAGCAGGCCGTGCACGTGCCGGTCGAGGAGGGCGGCCGCACGTTGCAGCTCGCCGGCCAGCTCTATCGGCCCGCCGGCAGCGGCCCCGCGGCGGCCGTCGCCATCTTCCACGGCTGCGGCGGGCCGGGCCAGAACACGGCCCGGATGGCGGGACTCCTGAAAGGCTGGGGCTATGTGGCGCTCGGCGTCGACAGCTTCTCCGCGCGCGGCCTCAAGGATGTGTGCGGGCGCAGGAACTGGCCGAGCCAGGCCGATGCCGAGCGGCGCGCCCACGATATCGACGCGGCCATCCGCTGGCTCCGCGCGCAGAGCTTCGTCGATCCCGCGCGCGTCGCCTTCATGGGCTATTCCTACGGCGGCGGCGTGGCGATGCTGCGCGCGCTGAGCCCGAACCTCGAGGAGGCGCCGCCGCCCGCCCGCGCGGCGATCCTGGTCTATCCCGACTGCGGCCTCGCCGATGCGCTCGGCCCCCGGCTGCGCGTGCGGCAGCCGACTCTGATCGCGATGGGTGCGCTCGACGACTGGACGCCGGTGTCGCAGTGCCGGGCGGTGATCGACCGGGTCGCGATCGGGCGCGACCTGATCGAGACGCGTATCTACGAAGGGGCGTATCACAGCTTCGACGCGCTCGGCCTGCCGGTGCGCTACCTCGCCGACGTCGGCAACCGCAGCAAGCCGGGCGACTGCTGCGGCGCGCACTACGGCGCCAACGAGGCGGCGTGGAAGGCGTTCGTCGCCGACGTGCACGCCTTCCTGACGCGGACGCTGGCGCGGTGAACGGCGGCGGGCTCAGCCCGTCAGACGGGGCAGCAGGGCGACAAAGAAGCGCTTGAAGCCGACGAGCTGCTGGCCGAACCAGCCGCGGTCGTTGTCCGCGTTGATGGCCGGATCCTCGACGCCGGTCGGACGGATCGTGTGGTCGTAGCAGGCGGTTCCGAACAGGATGTCCCAGACCGGCAGCACCAGCGCGTAGTTGTGGTCGTAGATACGCGGCGCCGCCGGCGTGCCGATCGCATGGTGCAGGCGGTGGAACCGCGGCCCCACCAGCAGCCGGTCGCCGATCCAGCCGAAGCTCAGGGCGACATTGGCGTGCGACCAGCTTTCGATCATCCGTCCGACCATCAGGATCAGGACATAGTCGCCGGGCTGCACGCCGACCAGCTGCGAGAAGACCGCCAGCACCAGGTTCACCACCAGGTTGTCGAGGATGTGGTTGCGGTCGTCCGTCCAGGCCGAGACCTCGCGCTGGCTGTGGTGCAGGCTGTGCAGCGCCCACCACCAGGACAGGCCGTGCTGGGCGCGGTGGATCCAGTAGCCGGCGAAATCGTAGAGCATGAAATAGACGAGGAACGAGGCGAGCGGCTTGTCCTTCAGCCATGGCAGCAGGTTCTCGACCCTCGGCGGCGCCAGGTTCCAGGCGCGCATCCAGAGCTCGATCTCGTTGGTGATGGGATAGGCGATCACGAAGACGACGAGAGGCACGACGCCGAACTTGTTCAGCACCGTGTAGATGCGATCGACGGCGGTCAGTCGCCGCTCCTTCACGGTCACCATCGGCCAGCGCTTCTCGATCGGCCGCATGAGCAGCGCGATCACCAGGACCTGGACCACGCCCAGCATGAAGAACTCGACGGCGTCGAAGGCGTCGTCGAACCATTCCATCAGGTTGAAGTAGAACAGGACCGGGCCGACGAAGGTTTCGAACAGCCAGGTCTGGGTGCCGATCCAGGCGTCGAGGAGCCAGTGCATGGCCGGGCTCCCGCTACTTGGGATCGGGCTCGATCGATGCCGAGCGCATCTTGGCGGCGATCCTGGCGGCGATCGCGTTGGGATCGGTCTTCAGGATGATCAGCCCGTGCGGCGACTTGCCGACGCGCACGTTGCCCAGCAGCTTCATCGTCGCGATGTCGATGACGGCGATGCGGCGCAGGAAGCGCTGCGTGACCCAGAGTTCCTTGCCGTCGGGCGAGATGTCCATGTCGTCGGGGCCGCCCGGCACCTTGACGCTGGCCACGACCCGCATCTCCTCGGTGTCGATCAGCGTGACCGTGCTGCCGACGCGGTTGCTGAGGAAGTAGTAGCGGTTGTCCTTGACGCGGAAGTTGTGCGCGGCCTTGCCGGTCTGCAGGCGGCCGATGACCGATCCGTCCCGGGGGTCCACGGTCAGGACGGCGTCCTCGCCCGTCAGCGCCACCAGGAGGCGCTTGTCGTCCGGAAGCATCACGATGCCGGCCGGCGCCTTGCCGACCTCGACGTTCCACTTGATCGTCTGGGTCGCGAGATCCAGCGCGGCGACCCGGCCGCTTTCCTGCAGCGTGACGAACACCGTCTTGGAGCCGGCGTCGAAGGCGAGGTGGCTGGGGATGGCGTCGAGGAAGATGCGGCCGGCGAGCTTGTAGCCGTCGGTACGGTAGATATCGACGTGGTCGAGCCGGTTGGCGGCGGTGACGAACCACTTGCCGTCGGGGCTGAAGCCCAGCTGGTAGGGGTCGATGATATCGCGCACCACATAGCGGCGTTCGAGCGTCTTGGTGTCGAGCGCCACCAGCTCGTTGGTGAAGGTCGAGGCCAGCAGGACTTCCTTGCCGTCCGGCGTCAGGATCAGGTGATGCGGCTCGCGGCCCAGCGGCACCCGCATCAGCTCGGTGCGCGTGGCGCGGTCGATGATGCTGTAGGAGGGGTCCTCGGAATTGAGGACGATGATCGACTCGGCACGGGCGG
>JAFEFG010000195.1 GCA_018240685.1 Pseudomonadota bacterium
AGGCAGTGCCACAGGCTCGCCTGGTTGGCGGTGATCACCGGGCGGCCGAGGTCCTGTTCCAGCGCGTCGATGATGCCGACGCAGCGGAAGCCGGTGCCGCCGATCAGCACGCCGTCGGCCTCGGCGGGGCAGGCGGCGCGCACCTGCGCGTAGAGCGGCTCGACCTCCTGCGCGACGGCCATGCCGTTGGCGTAGAGTTCGTTGGGCGGCAGGTCGCGCCACTGGCGCCCCGGATCGAGGCGCAGGCTGCCGGCCGGCGCGAAGCCGCGCTCGGTGTAGTAGCGCATCGCCGCCGCGAGCGTGTCGTCGGGATACCAGGGCGGCAGCACCAGGAAGGGCCGTGTCACGCCGCACGCCTTGAGCGCCGCCATGGTGTCGAGGCCGTTGGTGGTGGCGATCGTCTGTGCGCCCACCACGGCGGAGAGCGTCGCCGCGGTCGCCTCGTCCCAGCCCGTGCCGTCCGATCCGCGGCCGCCGACCACGCTGCTGGTGGTGTGCGCGAGCACGACGGCGGACAGGTGCATGGCGGCGAACTGCCTGGCGCCGCGCCGTACGTCGTCGGCCAGCTCGACGCCGGTCCGGTCGTCGTTCCACGACGCCCACGGCGACTTCGCCGTCACGCGTGCGGCATGGATCGAAACGCCCGGCGGCGCCATCGCCCACCATTCGGCCTCCGGCACCACTTCGTTGCCGACGATGAACAGGCCGATGCGCGCACGCCAGCCCCAGTTGTCCCGCTGTGTCATGGTCGCGAAGTGTGGCCGCCCGCGCCGAAAGGTCCAGCGTCGATTGCCGCCGCGCCGGGGGAACGAGGGGTGGTAACGACCGTAATCGGCGCTTGAGGCTCCTGCGCCTAGGATGGCGCTATGGAACCCGTTCGTTCGACCCCGACGAAGACGCGCCACGCGCCCGCCGCGGCGGCCGTTCGCCCTTTTTCTCCCATTTATTTAAGGGGATTCTCGTCCGGGTCGGATCGCGTCCAGACCGGTGAGCCGGGCCCGATCGACAGGCGAGTCGGGGCGGCGGCCTATTTTTTTCCTTTTTTAAAAACGTTACCGCGAGGTAACTGCCCGTGCCTCTGCCTTCGTGGGGGAGGTGGGGCGAGGGCAGCCTGATGTCAGGCCGCGAGCGCTTCCTGGGCCGCGCGATGGACGGCGGCATCGCCGGCGGCGAGGACGGAGCCGTCGGATGTCATGTCCAGCTCGCGGCCCCGCCAGTCGGTGATGAGGCCGCCCGCGCCCTTGATGACCGGCACCAGCGCGGCGAAGTCGTAGAGCTTGAGCGAGTTCTCGACCACGAGGTCGACATGGCCGGCGGCGAGCAGGCCATAGGCGTAGCAGTCGCCGCCCCAGCGGAAGAGCTTCACCTTTTTGGCCAGGGCCATGTGGCGGCGTTCGAGGTCGCCCGGGAACATGATCGGCGCCGTCGAATACATGTAGGCGCGGTCGAGCGCAGGGCAGGCGCGTACGGCGATGGGCTTGCCGTTCAGCGTCGAGGCCTGGCCGGCCACGCCCAGCCAGCGCTCGTCCAGGATCGGCTGGTCGATCACGCCCAGCACCGGCATGCCGCGATGCAGGAGCGCGATCAGCGTGCCGAAGATCGGCAGGCCGGTGATGAAGGCCTTGGTGCCGTCGATGGGGTCGAGCACCCAGACATACTCGGCATCGGTGCGCTCGGCGCCGTATTCCTCGCCGAACACGCCGTGCGCCGGCGCATGCTCGGCCAGCAGCTCGCGCATCGCCTTCTCGGCGCCGCGGTCGGCGATGGTGACGGGGCTGTGGTCGGCCTTGTCGTCGATGACGACGGCGGTACGGAAATGGCGTGCCACGATCGGGCGCGCCGCGTCGGCGAGACGATGGGCCAGAGCGACCAGCTCGGCGGGAACCGATCCGGTCACCGGGAGCCTGCCGATTTACTTGGCTGCGGGCAGCGGCGGCGGGTTGTCGTTCATCGTCCGCAGGTAGGCGATCAGGTTGGCGCGGTCCTGCTCTTTCGGCAGGCCGGCGAACGCCATCTTGGTGCCCTTGATGAACGCGCTGGGCTTGAAGATCATGTGGTTGATGTCTTCGTAGGTCCAGTCGCCGCCCTTGGCTTCCATGCCCGACGAATAGCTGAAGCCCGGATGGCTGCCCTTCTTGCGGCCGACGATGTCCCAGAGATTGGGACCGACCTTGTTCGGGCCGCCCTTGTCGTCGGTATGGCAGGCCGTGCAGATCTTGACGAAGGTCGCCTTGCCGGCGTCGACATTGGCGCTGGCCAGCAGCGGGCTGATCGGGGCGAGCTCGTGGCTGGCCGCCGGCGCGCCGGCGGCGGCAGGCGCGGACTCGGCGACGGCGATGGCCGGCTTCTCGAGATGATGCGGCTCCACCAGGGCATTGGAGACCTTGCCGACGACCATCGCGAAAAGCGCCGACGCGAGGAAGCAACCGGCAGCCGTGTTGAAGTTGACCATTCTCAGTTCCCGCAGCCCAAATTCTTCAGAGTTGCGTGTAGCATGCTCCGAGCCGCGCCAGTAGTATCCAATCGCCTCGCCGCCATCGCGCGGCGGAACGTCGCAAGTGTCGGATTTAGCACGATTTTTCAGCCCTTCCCGACAGGGTTGACGGGTGCGGACCGGCGCGCGAAACAGCCGTCCGCAACAACGACCGACACGGAGCCCGGCAACCGGGCGCGGGGGAGCAGGTGGAAATGGCCAAGTCGCAGGCCAGCAAGAGCAAGGCCGGCCGGACCAGGGCCGGCACCATCATCGCCTTCCAGGGCGAGCCTGGCGCCAATTCGGACATGGCCTGCCGGGCGGCGTTCCCGAAGATGACGACCCTGCCGTGCCCCACCTTCGAGGCCGCCATGGCGGCGGTCCAGGACGGCAAGGCCGCGCTGGCGATGATCCCGGTCGAGAACTCGATCGCCGGCCGCGTCGCCGACCTGCACAGCCTGCTGCCGCACACCAAGCTCAAGATCGTCGCCGAGCATTTCCAGCGCGTCGAACACTGCCTGGTCGCGCTGCCCGCTGCCTCGCTCAAGGCCATCAAGTCGGCCAAGAGCCACGTGCAGGCGCTGTCGCAGTGCCGGAACTTCCTCAAGAAGCATCGCATCGAGCCGATCGTCCATGCCGACACGGCCGGTGCCGCGCGCGAGATCGCCGAAATCGGCGACGCCAGTGTGGCGGCCATCGCCTCGTCGCTGGCGGCGCGCATCTACGGGCTCAAGGTGCTGGCGCGCAACATCGAGGATGCCGACCACAACACCACCCGCATGCTGGTCTTCAGCCGCGAGCCGGCGCATCCGGACTGGCGCTCCGCGCCCTGCATGACGGCGTTCCTGTTCCGCGTGAAGAGCGTGCCGGCGGCGCTCTACAAGGCGCTGGGCGGCTTCGCCACCAACGGCGTCAACATCGTGAAGCTGGAGAGCTATCTGTCCGGCCCGCAGTTCGAGCAGGCGCAGTTCTATGCCGAGGTCGAGGGCCATCCGGAGCAGCGCGGGCTGGAGCTCGCGCTGGAGGAGCTCGGCTTCTTCTCGGAGGAGCTCAAGATGCTCGGCACCTTCCCGGCCAATCCGTTCCGCCGCAAGGGCTGGGACGCGCCGACCCGTCCCGGGACCTGAGGCGGGCCATGGCACGGCAGGCCGTCCGCATCGCCCCGTCGATCCTGTCGGCGGATTTCGCGACCCTGGGGCAGGAGATCGCCGCCGTGACCGCGGCCGGCGCCGACTGGATCCACGTCGATGTGATGGATGGCCACTTCGTGCCCAACCTCACGATCGGGCCGATGGTGGTGAAGGCGGTGCGCAAGTACAGCGCGCTGCCGTTCGACGTCCATCTGATGATCAGCCCGGTCGATCCGCTGGTGCCGGCCTATGCCGAGGCCGGTGCCGACGTGATCTCGTTCCATCCCGAGGCCGGGCCGCACGTCCATCGCACCATCCAGCTCATCAAGGGGCTGGGCAAGAAGGCGGGGGCGGTGCTCAACCCGGCCACGCCGCTCGCCGCCATCGAGTATGTGCTGGGCGATCTCGACCTGGTGCTGGTGATGAGCGTCAATCCGGGCTTCGGCGGCCAGGCCTTCATCGAAAGCCAGCTCGCCAAGATCGCGGCCCTGCGCCGGGCGATCGATGCGCTCGGCAAGCCGATCGATCTCGAGGTCGATGGCGGCGTCAACGTCGAGACGGCGAAGCGCTGCATCGCGGCGGGCGCCGACGTCCTCGTGGCGGGAACCGCCGTCTTCAGCGGCGGCGCGGCCCAGTACGCCGCCAACATCAAGGCCCTGCGGTCGTAGAAGCGGGGCGCCGCGGCGGCGCTCCTACAGGGTGACGTCGCCCTTGAGCACCGGCACGCAGCGGCCGCCGACCGTGGCGCGGATGCCGTCCGGGCCGCGGCGGGCGGCGCAGATGAGCTGGCTGGGCCGGCCCATCTCGACACCCTGCACGATCTCGAACCGCCGCTCGGGGTCCGACGTCAGCGAGAGCAGCAGCGCGGCGAGCGGCGTGGCGGCGCTCCCCGTCGCGGGATCCTCGATCGTGCCGGACAGCGGCGAGAACATGCGCGTCCTGACCCGCGTGCCGTCCTGCGCGTAGAGATAGAGCGGCAGGCGGTTGGGCCCCATCGCGGTATAGACGGTCGTGGCCTCGCGGAAGCGGGCGACGTCCGGCACGGCGCGGCCGAGCGCGTCGGCGGTCACCTCGGCGATCACGAAGGAGTTGCCGACCGAGGCGAAGACCGGGCGGTGGCCCGCGACCACCACGTCCGCGGGCTGCAGGCCGACGCATCCGGCCAGCAGCTCGACCGGCATCTCGGGGCCGAGCGACAGCGGCTGCGGCGCGGCGATGGTGACGAGACCGGCATCGACGGTGACCTCGACGAGGCCGGCGATCTCCTCGAAGCGCAGCAGGCCGTCGCGGGCGCGGCCGAGCTGGGCCAGCACCCATCCGGTCCCGACATTGGGGTGGCCGGCGAAGGGCATCTCGTGCCGGCGGTTGAAGATGCGCACGCGCGCGCTGTTGGCCGGATCGTCGGGCGGCAGGACGAAGGTCGTCTCGCTCAAGTTGAACTCGGCCGCCAGCGCCTGCATCTCGCCGTCGCCGATGCCGCGCGCATCGGGAAAGACGGCGAGCGGATTGCCGCCGAAGCGCTGTTCGGTGAACACGTCCACCGTGACGAAGGGGAAGCGACGCATCGGCGGGCTCAGACGACCTCGACGCCGATCTCGTCGGCGATGCGGCGCAGGGCGGCCACCGACCTGGCCGTCGCGTTGCGCGCATCGTCGGGGCAGTGGGTCTCGATGCTGGCGATCACTTCGGGGACCTCGACGCCGGACAGCAGGCGCTTCAGCTCCGCGGCCCAGGGGATGCCGCCGTCGCCGAGGGCGACGGGGCGGTTGTTGACGAGATCGCGGTCCTTGAGGTGGATCATGTCCACGAACGGCGCGAGCGCGGCGATGTCCGCGTCGGTCGGCGGGGCGCCCATGGCGTAGCTGTTGGCGATGTCGACCAGGGGCTGCAGCTTCATG
>JAFEFG010000196.1 GCA_018240685.1 Pseudomonadota bacterium
GCCAGCCCCTGCGCCGCCCCCTCTGCCCTCCCCACCGCAATGGCGCGCGCCAGCGCGACGACCGGCGACGGATCGCATTCACGCAGCTGATCGTAAACCGACGCGATGCGCCGCCAGTCCGTCGTCTCCGTGCTGGATGCCATGACATGCAAGGCCGCGATCTCCGCCCGCAGATGCCAGACGGTCAGTTCGTCGCCGCACGCCGACCGGTCGAGATGGGTGAGGCCGAGGGCGATCAGGTTGCGGTCCCAGCGATCACGCGGCTGGTCCTCGAGGAGCTGGGCGACGCCATCGATCCCGACGCGGGTCGGAAGGCGCGCCGCCGTCAGGGCAAGCAGGGCTGCCAGTGCATCGCTGGCCGGCGCCCGGGTCGTCGGATGACGCGCCAGCGCACGGGCCAGCCGCACCGCCTCGATGCAGAACTCGGGTTGCACCAGGGCGTCGCCGGACGAGGCGGAATAGCCTTCGTTGAACATGAGGTAGAGCGCGGTCCGCACCGACTCGGCGCGATCGGCGAGGATGTCGGGCGCCGGTGTCTCGATGGCGACGTTCGACGCCTCGAGCTGGCGCCGTGCCCGCACCAGGCGCTGCGCGATCGCGGTGGGCTCGCTCAACAGGCCAGACGCGATCTGCGCGACGGTGAGGCCGCACACCGTCTTGAGGGCGAAGGTCACCCTCATCTCCGGCGACAGCGCCGGATGGCAGACCGCGAACAGCAGCGCCAGTTCGTCATCGTTGAGTTCGCGGTCGAAGCGGCCCTCGGCCTCGGCTGCCGTCGCCGGCGCCAGCGGCATCAACGCCTCCGCCAGCGTCGCGCCACGCGCCTCGGCACGCAGCAGGTCGAGGGCCCGGTTCCTGGCCACCGCTGCCAGCCAAGCTTCCGGGTTGCGCGGCACCCCCTTGAACGGCCACGCCGACAAGGCCTGCACAAGGGCATGCTGAACGGCATCCTCGGCGAGCGCGATGCGCCCGGCCCCCAGTCGCCGCGCCAGAGCGGCGACCAAGCGGCTCGCCGAATCGCGGGCGAGCGAATCGACGAGCCGATGGACCTCGGGCGGCATGCCGGACCTCAGCTCGCCGCGGCGGCCCTGCGCGCAGCCTCCATGTCGTCGACCGGGCGGATCTCGACCCAGTTGCCCGGCGCGAGGCCGAGGTGGGGGCAATCCTGCGCGATCGCCTCGGCTTCCGCCGCATCGCGCGCCTCGATGAGGAAATAGCCGCCGATCACTTCCTTGGCCTCGGCATAGGGGCCGTCACTGACGACCGGCTTGCCATCCTTGACGCGGACATGGCGCACGCCGCCCGCAGCCAGCTTCTCGCCGCCCGCCAGCTTGCCCTTCCGGCGCAACATGTCGGCCCAGCCCATGTAGCGGCGGGTCATCTCCATCATCTTCTCGCGCGGCAGGTCGACGTTGTAGTTGGGTGCCTGGTGCAGCAGCAGCATGAATTGAGACATGTCGATCTCCTTCGTTCGGTGACGGACCATCCCGTCACCTCATCGACGTTCCGGCCGCGTCCGAATCGACATTCCCCCGACTATTTTTTCTGGAGCGCCTCGGGGTTGATGATGTGGATGGGCTTGCCGTCGAGCCAGGCCTCGATGTTCTCGACCGTGCCCTCGTGGAAGTGGCGATAGCTCTCCTCGACCACGTAGCCCAGGTGCGGAATGAGCGTGACATTGTCGAGCTTGGTCAGCGGATGGCCGGCCGGCAGCGGCTCCTTGTCGTACACGTCGAGCCCGGCATGGGCGATGGTGCCGGCCTTGAGGGCGGCGATCAGCGCCGTCTCGTCGACGATCGGACCGCGCGACGTGTTGATCAGCATCGCGGTCTTTTTCATCTTGGCGAGTTCGCCGGCGCCGATCAGGCCGCGGCTGCGATCCGACAGCACGAGATGGATGGTGATGAAGTCCGACGTCGCCAGCAGCTCGTCCTTGCTGACAAGCCTGGCGCCGCCCTTGGCCGCCTTCTCCTCGGTCAGGTTCTGGCTCCAGGCCACCACCTCCATGCCGAAGGCCCTGGCATAGCCCGCGACGCGGCTGCCGAGCTTGCCCAGGCCGAGCACGCCCAACCGCTTGCCTTCGAGCACGACCATCTGCTCGATGCCGTCATGCCAGCCGCCGGCCCGCACCAGGCGATCCGCCTTGGCGAGATCGCGCGCACAGGCCATCAGCAGCGCCCAGCACAGCTCGGCGGTCGAGGCGTTGGATCCGCCGCCCGGTGTATTGGCGATGGGGATGCCACGCTCCGTCGCGGCCTTGTCGTCGAGGCTCATTGCCCGCGCGCCGGTCAGCGCCAGGAACTTGAGGTTGGGCAGCTTCTCGATCAGGGCGCGCGGGAAGGCGGTACGCTCGCGCAGCATCTGCACAATCTGGAACGGCGCCAGCTTCTGCGCCGCGTCGTCGATGGATGTGAACGGCTGGTTGAAGACCGTGATCTCGACGCCGCGTTTGCGCAGGCGGTCCCAGTCGGCCATTCGCAGAGCGACATTCTGATAATCGTCCAGCAAGGCAAGCTTGAGCGTTTGCGACATGGCGTTTCCTGGCAGAAAATGATTGGGAGCCCGAATGGGTCGAATGCCACTATAACCGCAGGAGGCGGTCGTGAGCATCACCGTGACACCCGTCCATCCCGACTTCGTTGCTGAAATCTCCGCGATCGATCTCGCCCGGCCGCTGCAACCGGGCGATCGCGACGCTATCGAAGCCGCCATCAACCGTTACGCCGTCGTGGTCTTTCGCGGACAGACGCTCACCGACGACCAGCAGATCGCTTTCGCCCGTCATTTCGGCCCGATCCACTCTTCGGCGCAGCGGGCGCGCCACCAGGGCATCAAACACCGCTTGGCCGCCGAAGAGATCGCCGACATCTCCAATCTCGACGGTGACGGCAAGGTGATGGACCAGACGGCGCGCCGCCGCCTCGACTGGCTGGCGAACCGCCTATGGCATACCGACGCCTCGTTCCGTGCCGTGCCGGGCGCGCTGTCGCTGCTTTATGCCCACATCGTGCCCAACCAAGGCGGCGACACGGAATTCGCCGACATGCGCGCCGCCTACGATGCCCTGCCAGAGACTAAGAAGCAGGAGATCGACGGTCTGGTCGCCGAACATTCGATCTGGCATTCGCGCGGCCAGCTCGATGTCCGCACCTATTCGGCGGAGGAACGGGCGGCGCTGCCGCCGGTCCCGCAGCCCGTGGTGCGCACGCATCCGGGCTCGCCTCGCAAGGCGCTCTATGTCGCCAGCCACGCCTCGCACATCATCGGCATGCCGGTACCCGACGGCCGCCTGCTGCTGCTCGACCTGATCGAGCACGCCACCCAGCCGCAGTTCGTCCATACCCATCACTGGCGCAAGGGCGACCTCGTCGTGTGGGACAATCGCTGCACCATGCACCGCGCCCGGCCGTTCGACACCACGAAGGTGCGCGACCTGCGCCGCGTCACCACGCGCGACGTCGCCTCCACGGTCGAACAGGCGGCGTAGAGCGCACGTCGCCGCTACGAGCGCCGGGACGACAGTCGAAGCAAAGCCATCGCGCTTTACTGCTGCGGCACCACCTTCACGAGGTGATTCGGCTTCCAGCCGGGCACCGCCTCCATGCGCTTCTGCCACCAGCGCGGCAGGCCGGTCGGATCGGTCTTGCGTTGCAGGTAGTAGCCCTGGAGCGGCCGCACGAACTCCCAGATGCGGCGCAGTTCCTTGACCGGCGTGTCGTGGACGTCGACACGCAGGTCGACGAGGGGCACGGGCTCGCTGCCATGGACGAGAAGAGCGGCCGAGGTCAGGCCCTCGGGCTGGCCGTTGGAGCGGGCCCCCGCCTCCAGCGCCCGCACCAGACGCTCCGCCAGCGGCAGGTCGCTCTCCTGCGTGGCGCTGAACTCGCGCCAGGTATCCTCAAGGCAGACCTCGGTGAGCACGTTGCCCGCCACGGCGAAGCCGTCGCCCAGCTTGTGGCCGCAATGCGCGGGCGCGTTGGCGCCAGTGAAGCCGGCGACGCCACCGAACATGTCGACCAGCGTCACCTGGCGGCTCTGCCAGTAGGGGTCCTTGGCGGCGAGCTCCGCCAGCGAGCCGGCGGCCGACGCGCCGCTGGCGAGAAGCTGGCCGGCCATCGCCCGGTGGATCGGCGAGGCGATGACCTGATAGGCCACCGCGCCGCGTCCGCTAACGACCAGCGGTACCGCGGCGCCGACCATCGGCGAATAGGTGGCGACGCCCACGCCATACTGTCCCGTGCGGGGGCAGCGCGCGACGATCGAATAGGTCATTGTCGTTTCCTCCGGAAAGATCAGTGTTTCAAGGCGGCCTGGGCGCGATCCCAGTCGCGCTGGAACAGGGCCCGCAGCGACTCGACGTCGGACGGCCCCAGCAGCAGGCCGAGCGCCTCGATGCGCGCGCGCACTTCCGGCTCGGCAAGGATGGTGGCGATCTCCTTGTTCAGCCGCGCCACCGTTTCCGGCGGCGTGCCGGCCGGCGCGAAGATCGCGTTGCTGGCAAGCGCATCGTAGGGCACGCCCGACTCCACCAAGGTCGGGACGTCGGGCATGTCGGGCACGCGGTGCGCCATGGCGGTGGCCAGCACCCGCAGCTTGCCTTCGCGCACCAGCGGCATCTGCACCGCCGCGGAGCCGACATTCACCTGGATGATGCCGGCCAGCAGGTCGAGATCGAGCGGCGGCAGGCCGCGATAGGTCAGATGCTCCATCTTGCCGCCTGCGGCCTTCTCGAGGGCCGTGCAGGCCTGGTCGTCGCCGCCACCCTCGCCGAGGATGCCGCAGTTCAGCTTGCCCGGATTGGCGCGCAGATAGGCAAGGAACTCGGCGATGTTCTTGACCGGAACGGACGGATGCACGACCAGCACGGCCGGCAGGCCGGCGACGAAGGCCACCGGCTCCAGCGCCTTCATCGGATCGAAATGGAGATCCTTGAGGTTCGCGGCGACGGGCAGGATGGCGCTGCTGTTCATCAGCAGCGTCTGGCCGTCCGGCTTGGCGCGGGCCACGGTCTGCGCCCCGATCACGCCGCCGGCACCGCCGCGATTGTCGACGACGACCGAGGTGCCGAGCCGCGGACCGAGCCGCTCCGCGACGATGCGTGCGAGGGTATCGGTGACGCCGCCGGCCGCATAGGGCACGACGATCGTGATGGGCGCATTGGAGGATGTGGGCTGGTCCGCCGCTGCGGGCGGCGCCACCAGCGCGATCCAAGCGGCAAAGACGAAGAGCCAACGGGCGAACGTCATGACGGCCTCCAGAGTGACCGTCATGACATTTACACACACACCGGCGGCGTGACGTTGGCAAAAGGACAAATCCAGACTTCGCCGATTTCGCAGGCTCGGCGCGCCCGGTTCAGGACCTTTCCGAGTCGATCAGGAAGCTGCCCTCGGCCGCCATGGCGTGCACCTCGTCCTCGACGGCGGAGGCCAGGAGTTCCGCGGCCCGCGCGGG
>JAFEFG010000197.1 GCA_018240685.1 Pseudomonadota bacterium
TATCTTGACGTCAAGATATCTGCGGCGGAGGATGACCCATGGATCGCGTCGACGAAATCCTGGCCCAGTGGCGCCGCGAGCGGCCGGATCTCGAGGTCGCGCCCATGGGGTTGATCGGGCGCCTCAATCGTCTCTCCCATCATCTCGGCCGCGAGATGGAGAAGACCTTCGCCGCGCACGGGCTGACGGCCGCTAGCTTCGACGTCCTGGCGACGCTGCGCCGGTCCGGGCGACCCTATAGCCTGTCCCCGGGCGATCTGCTCGACACCATGATGATCACCTCGGGGACGCTCACCAATCGGATCGACCAGCTCGAGAATGCAAGCCTTGTCGAGCGCCGGCAGAACCCGGAGGATGGTCGTAGCGTTCTCATCGCGCTCACGGACAAGGGGTTCGCGATCATCGAGGCGGCGGTGACGGCGCATGTCGCGACCCAGGCGCGGCTCGTCGCTGCCCTGTCGAAGCGGGACAGGGCCGGGCTCGATGCGCTTCTCACCCGGTATCTCGCAGCCTTCGAGGCGCCGCGGCCGGAGGCTGGAGGGCGGTAGCTCGCCACAGGTGGTGTACGTGAAGGACCTGTTCGATCTGGCCGGAGCCGACGGCGTCGATCGCGAGCGCATCGCCGGGGGCGCCGTGCTGTTGCGTGGGAAGGCCCTGGCGG
Organism: Pseudomonadota bacterium; assembly: GCA_018240685.1. Classification (GTDB taxonomy): domain Bacteria; phylum Pseudomonadota; class Alphaproteobacteria; order Reyranellales; family Reyranellaceae; genus Reyranella. The sequence goes on from JAFEFG010000197.1 coordinate 662, forward strand.
GCGAGGCCGGGATCCTGGCCGCGCTCGACCGCGTCGTCGCGCAGGCGCCGTTCCGGCACATGACCACTCCCGGCGGCTATGTCATGTCGATCGCCATGACCAGTTGCGGCGAGGCGGGCTGGGTGACCGACCGCAGCGGCTATCGCTATGATCGCAGGGACCCGGGGAGTGGCCAGCCATGGCCGCCTCTGCCGAGTGCCTTTCGGGCGCTTGCGGCCGATGCCGCGCGGGAGGCGGGCTATCCCGACTTCGCGCCGGATAGCTGCCTTATCAACCGCTACCTGCCCGGCGCGCGTCTGTCGCTGCACCAGGACAAGGATGAACGCGATTTTTCCCAGCCGATCGTCTCCGTCTCGCTCGGTCTGCCGGTGGTTTTCCAGTTCGGCGGCGCCCGGCGCAGCGATCCGGTCAGGCGCTATCCTCTCCGCCACGGGGATGTCGTCGTCTGGGGCGGCGAATCCCGCCTGTTCCACCACGGCGTCCTCACCGTGAAGGAGGGGGCGCATCCCGTGCTGGGCCGGCAGCGCATCAACCTCACTTTCCGTGCCGCACTATGAGACGCGGCGGCCGCCTTCCATGCTAGAAGCCGGCATCCGCGTGGGTTCGTCGCAAGGGATTTCGGGCACAATGTCGATCAACCGTGTTTGCCTCGTCACCGGTTCTTCGTCGGGAATCGGCGCCGCTGTGGCGCGCGCCCTGGCCGGCCCCGGCACGGCAGTCGCCATCCATGTCCGCCGCAACAAGGCGGGTGGCGAGACGGTCGCGGCGTCGGTGCGCGCTGCCGGCGGCGAGGCGTTTCTGGTGGAGGGCGATCTGGCCACGCCTGGCACGGCGGCGCGTCTGGTCGCCGAGACGACGGATCGCTTCGGCCGGCTCGACATCGTGGTGAGCAACGCAGGCTTCGCCGACCGGCGCCCTGTCGGGGAAGTGGACCGCGCGACGTGGGATGCAAGCCTCGCGGCGATGACCACGGCCTTCTTCGACCTCGCAACGTCCGCCAAGCCGTGGCTGCTCAAGGCGGGTGCCGACGGCCGCCTGATCGGTGTCTCCTCCTTCGTGGCGCATGCCTTTGCCCGTGGCCTGATGACCTTTCCGGCGACGGCGGCCGCCAAGGCCGGCATGGAAGCGCTGGCACGCGCCCTTGCGGCCGATCTGGCGCCATCGGGGGCGACGGTGAACTGCGTGGCGCCCGGCTTCATCGAAAAGGATCCCGACGGTCACGCGGCCGTGCCGCGCGAGCGCATGGCGAAGGTGAGCGAATCGATCCCCATGGGCCGGTACGGCAAGCCGGCCGAAGTGGCCGCTGTCATTGCCTTCCTCTGCTCGCCCGCGGCCAGCTACGTCACCGGCCAGACCATCCACGTCAACGGCGGGCTTACGCTGTAGCGCTGCCTGCGGCGAGGCCCGTGAGCTCGAGGCTAAGTGCGTGCAGCTTGCGGCGCGCTTCGGGGTCATAGGCTTGCGCGTGAGCGCGCGCCTCCTGCAGGACGTTGAAGTAGAGCCCGCTTCTGCCTTCCAGCGCCGGGCCGAGGGCGAGGTTCAGGATGGCGTCGGCACCATCCTCGACACGACTCACTGGGGCGACGCCGGATTGCCGGACCATGGTCGTGTTCATGTAGGTCGAGGGATGCAGCGTGTTGACGCTGACGCCCGATCCTTCGAGTTCGCTCGAGAGATCGAGCGTGAACATAATCTGCGCCAGCTTGCTCTGGCAGTAGGCAGCGACTCCGCTGTAGCGTCGCGTCAGCATCACGTCGGAGAAGTCGATCGCCTGCTGGCCTGCCGACGCGACGTTGACGATGCGTGCCGGGGCACTGGCTTTCAGGAGCGGCAGGAGCAGATGGGTCAGCAGGAAGCCGGCGAGGTAGTTGACGGCAAAGCGCAGCTCGTGGCCGTCGGCGCTGGTCTGGCGGCCGGGGGCGTCGCCCGCCGTGCCGATGCCGGCGTTGTTGATCAGCAGATGGAGCCGGTCGGTCGTCGCCATGACGGCCTTGGCGAGCGCGCGGACCTCGTCGAGCGAGGCAAGATCGGCGGCGAGGAAGACCGCCTTGCCGCCGGCGCGCGCGATGTCGCGCACCACGGCGGCACCGCGTTCGTGGCTGCGCCCATGCACCAGCACGCGAAAGCCTTCCGCACCGAGTCGTTGGGCGACGATGCGGCCGACGCCATCCGTTGCGCCGGTGACCAGGGCCGTTCGGCTTTTCTGTCCTGCCATGGCTGCCTCCGTTTTCGGCCCGTTTATGGCGCAACGGCTTTTGTCAGATCATCGCGCTTCAGGGGATCGAACGTACCAGCCTGACGATGTCGATACCCTTGGTATCGATGCCGAACCATTCGAGATAGAGCGGGATCTGGTGGTCGAGCGTATGGCGGCCGTGATGGATTCGCCGTCCGTGCGTCCGCGCGCGCTGCAGCAGCGATGTTTCGACCGGGCTCATGATCACATCGGCAATCAGCGTATCGCTGTCGAGCGTCATCGGGTCGAAGGGCAGCGGATCGTCCGGCTTCAAGCCCAGTGGCGTGGCGTTGATCGCGTAGTGGATCCCCTTGGGTGGGTTCCCGGCGGAGATCGAGGCCACGGGCACATCCGGATGGAAGCGCGACAGGCGATCCACGGTGGCGTCCGTGCGTGCCTCGTCGATCTCGGTCACCAACAGTCGTGCGATGCCCGCCTCGCACAGTGCGGCCGCGATGGCGCCGCCCACGCCGCCCAGGCCGACCAGCCAGACGCTGGCGCCGCGCACGCGGTGTCCCTGCGCCTCGAGGCCGCGCACGAACCCCGCCCCGTCGGCCATGTCGCCGGCGAGGGTGCCGTTGACGTCGCGCTTCACGAGGTTGACGCCTCCGGCCGCCTGGGCACGACGGGTCGTGCGGCCGAGCAGAGGGAGGATGGCCGTCTTGTGCGGAATGGTGACCGTGAAGCCGCCGAGGTTGCGCATCTTGGCGAGCCCCTCGAGCATCACCGGCAGGAGGGAGGCATCGCCCTCGAAGGGCAGCCAGACCGCGTTCGCGCCCACTGCCGCGAAGACCTGGGGCATGATTGCGGTCATGCGCAACTGCCTGATCGGATTGCCGATCGTGCCGTAGAGGCGCGTCGCGCCGTTGATTGCAAAGAGGCCGGTGAACAGAGGTGGAGCGGACGATTCCATGCATCCACCATAGACGAAAAAGGCGGGGCCGTGAGGCCCCGCCCTTCGCCTGCGATCGGTTCCTTAGCGGACGATCGTGATCTTGATCGCCGTCTCCACGCTGTAGACGGTGGTGACCTGGTCGCCCGGCTTCAGGGTCGCCAGGGCAGCCTTGCCCGCGTCGGTCTGGATCTGCGGCAGGCGGATGACCTCGCCGCTGTCCGGAGCCGGCTTGTCGGGCTCGCCGCCCGAGGCGTTGATGATGTCGAGCAGCGAATACTGCAGGTCGGTCTTGACCACCATGCCGGCCATGATGAACAGGCGGATCATGTGCTCGGTGCCGGGGATGCCCTCGATGCGCGCGCCTTGGGCGACCATCGCCTTGGCATGAGCCGTGACCTCAGGCGAGGTCTTGGCGATCAGGAAATCGACGTAGTCGTACCACTGGACATCGACCAGTTGACCCACCTTCAGCTGGGAGTAGGCGTTGCCGCCGTAAGCCGAGGTGTTCACGACCAGGTCGGAAGCCTTCATCTTGACCCGGCCCTTTTCCGGGAAGTCCACGACGAGGCCGCGGGTCTTCGGGTCGAGGCTATGGATCGTGCCGCGATTGAAGTTCTGGTAGCGCCTCGCGATGTAGAGATCCTCGTCCGCAAAAGCCGGTACAGACAGGCCCGCCAACGGCGCTGCGGCAGCCGCAAAGCCCAGATACTTCAACGTGGTACGACGACTCGGATTCAGCATGACATTCTCCCTCATATGATTGTGCGGGAAGTCGCAGCTCCCGAGCACATATGAAGGCTAGAATCGTCAAATGTCTAGGATGATGATCTAGATCAAAGGGTTAAAGATTTTGTTTAGGCGGACGTAAAACGGCGGGATTATTTCAATCCCGCCGTAAAAAAACTCCCGGAAAGGAAAAAACGAGGAATATCCGGGCTCTATCTCAAAGATGCTTCAGCACATTTTCGGCCGTGGAGACCTCGAACGCGCCCGGCTTCTCGACGAACAGATCCTTGATGACCCCGTTCTCCACGACCATCGCATAGCGCTGGCTGCGGGTGCCCAGGCCGAACTTGGAACCGTCCATGGTGAGCCCCATCGCCTGGGTGAAGTCACCGTTGCCGTCGCCCAGCATCAGGACCTTGTCGCCAACCTTCTGGTCCTTGCCCCAGGCACCCATGACGAAGGCGTCATTGACGGAGATGCACGCGATGGTGTCGATGCCCTTGGCCTTCAGCTTGTCGAATTCCGCAACGAAGCCGGGGACATGCTTGGCCGAGCAGGTCGGCGTGAACGCACCCGGAAGGGCAAAGGCCACGACTTTCTTGCCGGGTGCGAAGAGTTCTTCGGTGGTGACCGGTTTGGGGCCTTCCGGACCCATCATGCGGAGAGTTGCGCTAGGCACCTTGTCGCCAACTTTGGCCATGTTCTCGCTCCTGAAAAATGGGACGCCGGACCCTAGGCCGGAGGTCAATTTTTGTCCATCGTTGCGGGACATTCTTAGGGGCATCGGGGCTTGATCTTTGATCGGACAATCCCCATGGATTTAGGGGAACATTACATGACGATGTCCGGGTCTTCGCCTGCGGCCT
>JAFEFG010000198.1 GCA_018240685.1 Pseudomonadota bacterium
GCTGGCCGGACGATCGGTCGTTACGAGATCGTTTCGGTTTTGGGTCAGGGCGGTTTCGGGATCACGTACCGGGCGCGCGATACGCAGCTTGGGCGCGAGGTTGCGATCAAGGAATACCTTCCGTCGGCGCTGGCGGTGCGCCAGGCGGACAGCACGGTTCTGCCGCGGTCGACGAAGATGTCGGACGACTTCACGTGGGGGCGGCAGCGGTTCGTGGAGGAAGGGCGGACGCTGGCGACGCTGCAGCGGGCGCCGGCGATCGTGCGGGTGTTCGACTTCCTGGAGGCCAACGGCACGGCCTACATCGTGATGGAGCTGGTGCCGGGGGAGACGCTGGAGGACCGGCTGAAGGGGGGCCGGACGCTGTCGCCGGAGGCGGTGGAGCGGATCCTGTGGCCGCTGCTGGAGGGTCTGGAGCAGGTGCATGCGACGGGGTTCCTGCACCGCGACATCAAGCCGGCGAACATCCTTCTGGACGAGGCGGGTCATCCGACGCTGATCGACTTCGGGGCGTCGCGGGCGGCGATGGCGGGTCGGACGACGGCGATGACGGCGATCTTCACGCCGGGCTACGCGGCGGCGGAGCAGTTCACGTCGGCGAAGCAGGGTCCGTGGACGGACATCTACGGGATCGCGGCGACGATGTACCACGCGATCACGGGCGGACCGCCGCCGAGCGCGTTCGACCGCATGCTGGAGGACGATTACCGGGCGCTGGTGGAGGTGAAGCCGGCGGGGTTCGCGCCGGGCCTGCTGGTGGGGCTGGATGCGGGTCTGGCGGTGCGGGCGCAGGAGCGTCCGCAGTCGATCGCGGGCTGGCGTCTGCTGCTGCGCGGGGCGGCGGAGGGCGAGGCGACGGTGGCGCTGGGGCGGGGGTCGGACCCGAACGCGACGGTGCTGGTGCGTGGCACGGCCTCGCCGGCGGCCGCGGCCTCGGCGATGCCTCCGCCGGGCCCCTCGTCGGCGCCGGGGCGGAGCCGTCTGGGGCTGTGGCTCGGTCTGGGGGCGGTGGCGGCGGTGATGCTGGGCGGCGGGGGCTACTACGTCGTGCAGGACCGGGCGGAGCAGGCGGCGGTGCAGCAGGCGGCGCAGGAGAAGGTGGCGCAGGAGCAGGCGGCGCAGGAGCAGGCGGCGCGCGACCAGGAAACCCGGCGGCAGGCGGCGGAACTGGCGCGGCTGAAGGCGGAGAAGGAGGCGCGGGACAAGGCGGACGCGGAGGCGGCGCAGCGCCAGCAGATCGAGGCGGAGACGCGCCAGAAGGTCGAGGCGGAGCTGGCGGCGAAGCAGCAGGCGGAGGAGCAGGCGCGCCAGCAGGCGGCGGCGGACGAGGCGGCGCGTCACAAGGCCGACGAGGACGCGCGCCGGACGGCGGAGTCGACGGAGGCGGGGCTGCGGCTGACGACGACGGACCGTCAGCACGTGCAGGTGGCGCTGACGGCGCTGGGGTTCAACACGAACGGGTCGGACGGGGTGTTCGGGGGCCATACGCGGGACATGATCGCGGCGTGGCAGAAGGGGCGGAACGAGGCGTCGACGGGGTTCCTGACCGGGGCGCAGAACCAGGCGCTGCAGCGGGATGCGGCGCCGGCGATCGCGAAGTTCGACGACGACCAGAAGAAGGCCGAGGAGGCCCGCAAGAAGGCCGACGACGACAAGGCAAAGGCCGACGCCGCCGCAAAGGCCGCCGCGCAGACGCAAGCGGCGGCGGCGAGCGCGTCGGCCGCAATCGGCGCCGACGGTCTCTGGCGCGGCTCGATGCACTGCACGGCCAACCGCAATGCAGGGCCGTTCAACGCCGGCATGGAAATCAGGATCGTCGGCGGCAGCGGCACATGGGTACGGCCGGGCTCGGGGCCGGGGACGAGCGGGAACCAATCGATCTCCGTCAAGGTTTCAGGCAACCAGGTTGCCGTGCATCGGACCTACGTGCCCATCAACAATCCAAATGCGCCGCTGCAGACCACGACTCTGGCGGCGCGGCTCAACGGCAACACCATCAGCGGCTCGGGACCGGAAGCCAACAGCGGTGGCCGTACTTGCGAATTCAACCTGGATCGCGTGGGCCGATGACGGCCTTTCGAGGCCGCCATGTCCTCACCGGGACGGCAGGCCGGATCTGCGACAGAGAGCCGAGACAGCGGGAGGGTCGATATGGTGCGGAATGCGAAAGCGCGCGCCCTGCGCGCATTGCTGGCGAAGGGCGACTTCATCCTTGCACCGGGAGTCTATGACGGCATCTCCGCCCGCGTCGCGGATCGCATGGGCTTTCCGGCGCTCTACATGACGGGCTACGGCGCTACGGCATCGATGCTCGGACTGCCCGACGCGGGCCTCGCCACCTACTCGGACATGGTCGGGCGCGCGGAGATGATCTGCTCGGTGACCGACACGCCTCTGATCGCCGATGCCGACACGGGCTATGGCGGACTGCTCAACGTGCAGCGCACCGTGCGCGGGTACGAGGCTGCCGGCGTGGCAGCAATCCAGATCGAGGATCAGGAGACGCCGAAGAAATGCGGGCACACGCCGGGGCGGCGCGTCGTGCCGGCCGAGGAGATGGTGCTCAAGATCAGGGTCGCCGTCGACGCGAGGCGCGATCCGGACACGATGATCGTGGCGCGCACCGATGCACGCACGGCGCACGGACTGGACGAGGCGCTGCGGCGCGCGAAGCTCTACGAAGAGGCTGGCGCCGATATCATCTTCGTCGAGTCACCGGAGAGCGAAGCCGAACTCGAGCGGATCGGCCGCGAGGTGAGCAAACCGCTGCTCGCCAACATGGTGGAGTTCGGAAAGACCCCGCGGGTGGAAGTGTCGCGCCTCAGGCAATGGGGCTTCGATCTCGCCATCTACCCCGTGCTGGGCCTCAGCGTTGCCGCCGAGGCGACGCGCCTGGCCCTGCAGCATCTCAAGGAGAAGGGCACCAGCAACGACATGAAGGTGCCGCAATATAGCGGCATGCATGAGCTAATGGGGTTCCCCGAAGTATGGGATTTCGAGAAGAAGTGGGCACAGGTTTGAACGGACGGCAGATCCTCGAGCTTCTGGCGCGACTGCCGGCGCGCGTCTGGCTGCAGGTGGCGCTCGGCGTCATCGGCTTCATCGTGCTTGCGGTGCTGGGATTTGCCCTGATCGCCGGCGTGGCGGCCGTCGCCCTGCTGGCCATCTTCGCCTTCAAGGCCAAGGCCTGGCTGCAGGGCCTGCTCGGCGCGCGCGAGACGGGCGGGCCGCCGGCGCGGCGCAGCACGAAAGTGATCGACGTGTCGTACGAGATCGTCGAACGCCGTGACGACGACCGGCGCTGATCGCTAGATCTGGATCACTTTCCCGGGGTTCATGATGTTCTGGGGATCCAGCGCGCGCTTGACCGAGCGCATGATGTCGAGCTCGATCTTCGAGCGGTAGTGCGCGAGATCGTCGAGCTTGAGCTGGCCGATGCCGTGCTCCGCCGAGATCGAGCCGCCGTAGCCCACCACCAGGTCGTAGACCGCGCCGCTGATCGCCTCGCCGTACTTCAGGAAGCTCGGCTTGTCCCAGCCCGCCGGCGACTGGCAATTGAAGTGCAGGTTGCCATCGCCGACATGGCCGAAGGGAACCGGTCGGCAGTCGGGCAGCGCCTTCCTCATGGCGGCCAGCCCCTCCTTCATGAAGGCCGGCAGCTTGCTCACCGCGACCGAGATGTCGTGCTTGATCGACGGTCCTTCCTTCTTCTGCGCCTCCGCATGGTTCTCGCGCAGCCCCCAGAAGGCGCGGGCCTGAGCCTCGTTCTGCGCAATGGCGGCGTCGAGCACGAGGCCTTTCTCCATCGCATCGCCGAGATAGGCCTCCATCTTCTCCCGCAATCCGCCCTCGTTCCCGCCCTCGCGTCGGGCGCGGGTCGAGGACCATTCCAGCAGCACGTACCAGTCGTACCGGTCGGCGAGCGGGTCGGACGAGTTCGGGATGTGCTTCAGCACGAAGTCGACGCCCTGGCGCGCCATCAGCTCGCACGAGGTGACGTTGTCCTCCGAGGCCGCATGCGCGCCGCTCAGCAGCTCCACGGCGGCTTCCGGCGAGGGCACGGCGACCCACGAGGTGGCGACGTCCTTCGGCTTGGGCCAGAGCTTCAGCACCGCCTTGGTGATGATGCCGAGCGTGCCTTCGGCGCCGAGATAGAGGTCGCGCAGGTCGTAGCCGGTATTGTCCTTCTTCAGCGCGCGCAAGCCGTCCCAGATCTCGCCCGCCGGTGTGACCACCTCGAGGCCGAGGACGAGGTGGCGCGCATTGCCGTAGTGCAGGACCTGCACGCCGCCGGCATTGGTCGAGAGATTGCCGCCGATGGTGCAGCTTCCTTCGGCCGCGAGGCTGAGCGGGAACAGGCGATCGTGCGCCGCCGCCGTCTCCTGGATCGTCTTCAGCACCACGCCGGCTTCGACTGTCATCGAATAGCCGATCGTGTCGATCTCCAGGATCCGGTTCATGCGTGTGAGCGACAGCACGATCTCGCGACCTTTCTCGTGCGGCATGCCGCCACCGACCAGGCCCGTGTTGCCGCCCTGGGGAACCACCGCGACCTTCTCCGCGGCGCAGAGCTTCACGACCGCCGCCACCTCTTCGGTCGAGGCCGGCCTCACCACGGCGAGGGCGGTGCCGAGATAGTTCTCCCGCCAGTCGGTGACGTAGGGATGCTTGGTCTGCTCGTCGGTGATCAATCCCTTGTCACTGACGATTGCGCGCAGCTTGTCGACGAACCCGGTCATCACAGACGCAGCACCTTTCCAGGATTCATGATGTTCTTGGGGTCGAGCGCGCGTTTGATGGTGCGCATCGTGTCGAGCTCGACCTTGGAGCGGTAGTGGGCGAGCTCATCGAGCTTGTCGATGCCGATGCCGTGCTCGGCCGAGATCGAGCCGGCCATCGAGGTCACGAGATCGTTCACCGCGCGGGTGATGGCCGGCGTGTACTGGTTCAGGGTTGCCCGGTCCATGCCCTGCGGGCCCATGAACGAGAAGTGGACGTTGCCGTCGCCGATATGGCCGAGCGGGTAGGGACGGATCGAGGGCAGGATGTCGAGGGCCGCCTTCACGCCCTTGTCGATGAACGCGGGGATCTTCGAGACCGCGACGGAGATGTCGTAGCTGAGGCCCGGCCCTTCGGCCCGCGAGGCCGGCGCGACCGATTCGCGGATGACCCACATGTTGCGGGCCTGCGCCTCGTTCTGGGCGATCACGGCGTCGAGTACGCGGCCCGCCTCCATCTGGTCGGCGAGGAACTGCTCCATCTTCTCCGACATGCCCTCCGCGCCGTCG
>JAFEFG010000199.1 GCA_018240685.1 Pseudomonadota bacterium
CGTCACGTTCTAGCGCCGGTCCGGCAAGGGAGGAAACCAATGACGGTGCGCACCATCGGAAGCGCCACCATCCAGAAAGTCGAGGAGATCTGCGGGCCGGGATTCAAGCCGGCCCGCATGTTCCCCAAATTCGATCAGGAGGCCTTCGACGCCCAGAAGGGCTGGATGCTGCCCGATCATGTCGAGCCGGGCAGCGACCGGCTGGTGGGCAGCGTGCACACCTGGATCGTGAAGACGCCAAGGCACACGATCCTGATCGACACCTGCCTCGGCAACCACAAGCAGCGCCACAATCCCGGCTGGAACAACCTCGACACGCCGTTCCTCGAGCGGCTCAAGGCCTGCGGCTGCCCGGCCGAGTCGGTCGACTTCGTGATGTGCACGCACCTGCATGTCGACCATGTCGGCTGGAACACGCAGCTCAAGGACGGCCGCTGGGTGCCGACCTTCCCCAACGCCCGATACCTCTTCGCCAAGCGCGAGTACGCCCATTGGGAGGGCGAGCGCAGGCAGCAGGGCGAGGGCAAGGTCAACGACGGATCCTTCGACGATTCGGTGCTGCCGGTCGTCGAGGCCGGCAAGGCGGTGATGATCGAGACCGACCACCAGCCCGATCCGCTACTCACCCTTAAGGATTATCCCGGCCACACGCCCGGGTCGGTTGCGATCAACCTCAAGGACGCCGGCAAGCAGGCCACCTTCTCCGGCGACATCATGCATCACCCGATCCAGGTCTATCATCCGGACTGGTCGAGCCAGTTCTGCTGGGATCCGGACCTCTCCGCCAGGAGCCGTCGCAAGCTGCTCGAGGATTGCGTCGAAAGCAACGCGCTGCTCTGTCCCGCTCATTTCCCGGGCGCGAACGCGGGACAGATACGACAGCAGGGCGACGCCTTCCGGATCGAGTGGGACGTCGTGAAATGAAGATCGTGGTCCTGAAGCCCTTCCGCCCCATGAAGTGGGGAGGAAAGTGAGCACGATGAAGCTCGAACCCTTCCTCTCCGGCCTCTGCTTCGGCGAGGCGCCGCGCTGGCACGACGGGCGGCTGTGGTTCTCCGACTTCTATGTTCATCAGGTCCGCGCCGTCGACGAGGCCGGCAAGGCCGAGACCATCGTCGAGGTGCCCGGCCGGCCGTCGGGCCTTGGCTGGCGGCCGGACGGCACGATGCTGGTCGTGAGCATGACCGACCGCCGCCTGATGCGCTTCTCGGCCGGCACACTCGCCGTCGAAGCGGACCTTGGATCGCTGGCGACGGGCCCTTGCAACGACATGGTCGTCGACGCCGAGGGCCGCGCCTATGTCGGCAACTTCGGCTACGACCGCCATGCCGGCGAAGCCCAGCGCACAACCTGCCTGGCTCGCGTCGATCCCGACGGCTCGGTGCACAAGGCGGCGGACGGATTGCTTTTCCCGAACGGCACGGTCATCACGCCCGACGGCAGGACGATGATCGTGGCCGAAACCTTCGCGCACCGCCTCACGGCCTTCGACGTCGCACCCGACGGCACGCTCTCCAACCGGCGCCTGTGGGCCGGGATCGACGGCTGCTACCCTGACGGCATCTGCCTCGACGCCGAGGGCGCGATCTGGGTCAGCGATCCCTTCGGTCATCGCGTACTGCGCGTCCGCGAGGGCGGCGCGATCACGCACAGCGTCGATCTGGCGCCGCGCGGCGCCTACGCCTGCATGCTGGGCGGCCGGGATCGGCGCACGCTCTACGTCATCACCAACTCCGGCAGCGGGCCCGCGATGACGGACAAGCGCGATGGTCGGATCGAAACGATGCGAGTGGATGTGCCGGGCGCAGGCCGGCCCTGAACTCAGTGGACTGGGGGGAGCGATGAAAGGTCCTGACGACGATCTGGGTCTCGACGGCAAGGTCGCGATCGTCTCCGGTGGCGGCGCCGTCGGCGATGGCATCGGCAACGGCCGCGCCGCCGCGATCCTGCTGGCCCGCGCCGGCACGAAGGTGGTGGTGTCCGATCTCGACAAGAAGCTCGCCGAGCGCACCGTGGAGATGATCCGGGCCGAGGGCGGCACCGCCGTCGCCGAGGCCTGCGACGCCACCCACGAGGCCGACTGCCGGCGCCTTGTCGACGCTGCCGTCGATCACTGGGGCCGGCTCGACTTCCTCGACAACAATGTCGGCATCGGCAGCCGCGGCAGCGTCGTCGACGAGAAACCCGAGGAATACCGCCGCGTGATGCAGGTGAATGTCGAGACGATGTTCCTGCTCTCCCGGCACGCGATCCCGGCCATGATCAAGACGGCCAAGGGCGGCTCGATCGTGAACATCTCCTCGATCTCCGCGCTCAGGCCGCGCGGCCTCACCAGCTACACGACCTCGAAGGCCGCCGTCATCGGCCTTACGCGCGCCATGGCGGTCGATCACGGCAGGGATGGCATCCGCGTCAACTGCATCTGCCCGGGACCGATGTACACGCCCATGGTCTATGCCCGCGGCATGAGCGACGCCGCCCGCAACCAGCGCGCCCGAGCCTCCGTGCTCAAGACAGAGGGCACCGGTTGGGACGTCGGCCATGCCGTGCGATTCCTGCTGAGCGCCCATGCCCGCTACATCACCGGACAGGTTCTGGTGGTCGACGGCGGCGTGACGCTGCAAGGGCCGGAGCGCGACAGCCAGGATCACTGAACGGCCAAACAACAAAGGCGGGCCGCAGGCCCGCGGCCCGCAGAAGACAAGCGAGAGGAGACACCATGGCCCGCCTACCTTATCTCGAGCCCGACCAGGTCGCGCCCGAATATCGCGACATGCTCAGGCGCAACACCAATCTGCACAAGCTGCTAGTGAACAGCCCCGACATGGCGCGCGCCTTCAACGGGATCGGCAACTTCATCCGCTTCAAGAGCAAGCTCGATCCGCGCCTGCGCGAACTTGCGATCCTGCAGGTGGGATGGATGGAGAAATCGGAATACGAGTTCACCCACCACGTGAAGATCGGCAAGGAATTTGGTGTCACCGACGAGGACATCCAGGGGCTGATGGCCGAGACTGCCGGCAGGCCCTCGAAACTGGAGCCACTGGTCCGGGCGATCCTGAAGGGCGCCCGCGAGATGGTCCGGAACCTTGCCATGTCGGACGAGACCTTCGCCGCAATCAAGCAGCAACTCGGCAATGAGGAGATGACCGACCTCGTCCTCACCATCGCGTTCTACTGTGCGGTCGTGCGTGTGCTGGCCACGATGCAGATCGACAACGAGCCGTACTACAAGGAAGTGCTGCAGCAATATCCGCTGTCGTGACGGGCGGGAGCCCCAGGATCGGAAGGAGGAAAGCATGCGCCTGAAGGACAAGGTCGCCATCGTCGTCGGCGCCGGACAGAGCCCCGGCGAAGGGACCGGCAATGGTCGCGCCACCGCCCTCACCTTCGCTCGCGAAGGGGCCAAGGTGCTGTGCGTCGACCGCGATCTCGCTTCGGCACAGGAGACGGTGAAGATGATCACCGACGGCAACGGCTTCGCCGAAGGCTTCCAGGCCGACGTGACCCGCAGCGACCAGCTCAAGGAAATGGGCGAGGAAGCGCAGAGGCTGTGGGGCCGGATCGACATCCTCCACAACAATGTCGGCGTCTCGATCTCGGGCGGCGATGCCGAGCTGCTCGACATCACCGACGAGGCCTTCGACCGCTGCGTCGCCATCAACCTGCGCGGCACGATCATGGCCTGCAAGCATGTGCTGCCGATCATGCGCGCGCAGGGGAGCGGCGCGATCGTGAACATCTCCTCCATGGCCGCGATCACCACCTATCCCTACGTCGCCTACAAGGCGACCAAGTCGGCCATGATCTCCTTCACCGAGCAGCTCGCCTATCAGAATGCCCGCTACGGCATCCGCGCCAACGTCATCCTGCCCGGCCTCATGAACACCCCGATGGCGGTCGATACCCGCGCCCGCACCTTCAACAAGAGCCGCACCGAGGTCGAGGCGGAACGCGACGCCCAGGTGCCGCTGCGCAAGAAGATGGGCACGGCCTGGGATGTCGCCAACGCCGCGCTGTTCCTCGCCTCCGACGAGGCGAACTTCATCACCGGCGTCACCCTGCCGGTCGACGGCGGTGCGAGCGTCCGACGCGGCTGAGGCACGGGGATTGCGTAGCCGATCGCCATGAAACGACTCCAGGGCAAGACGGCGCTGATCACCGGCGCCTCCTCCGGCATCGGCCGGGCGATCGCGAAGAAATTCCATGCCGAGGGGGCCACGCTGCTCCTGATGGACATCACCGAGCAGGTCGTCGAGGGCGGCGAGCCCACCCATCGCATCCTCGACGTGCCCTTCTTCCAGGGCGACGTCTCGAACGAGACGGATGTCGAGGAAGCGGTGCGCCGCGCCACCGAACCGACGGGCCGGCTCGACATCGTCGTCAACGACGCCGTCGTGCGCGTCGGCAAGCCGCTCACCGAGACCAGCCTGGAGGAGTGGAACCGCGTCATGGCGGTGAACGTCACCGGCGTGTTCCTGATGTGCCGCGCCGCCGTGCGCCGCATGCTCGGCCAGGAGATCCGCAACGAGGCGCGTGGCCGTATCGTCAACATCTCCTCGCAGCATGGCATGATCGCCTCGCCCGAGGACTGCTCCTACGGCGTCTCCAAGTCGGCCGTCGTCTACCTGACCCGCCAGATCGCCTCCGACTACGGCAAGGACAGCATCATCTGCAACGCGGTCGCGCCGGGGAAGATCCTGACCGGCAAGGGCGGCCGCGCCGTCGAGCCGCGCTGGATCGACTACAGTCACGAGCGCACGCCGCTGCCACGGCTGGGCCGCTCGGAGGATGTCGCCAACGCCGCCCTCTTCCTCGCCTCCGACGAGGCCACCTTCATCACCGGCGAGAACCTGATGGTCGATGGCGGCTGGATGGCGCGCTGAGCGTCCGTCCAGCTGTCTCGCCGGACCGCGGCTCGAAAGGTCTATGCCTTTGCCAGCCGCTTGCGCCGCGCCTCGTAGGCCTTGAGATGCGCATGGGCGATGGTGAGGACCGGATAGCTTCCGCCCTTCCCGCGCGTCAGCAGATCGCCGATCACGTGATCGACCTCGACCGGAAGGTTGCCGTCGACGTCGCGTGCCATGGAGGCCGTGAAAGGCGATCCCGGCTGCGTCAGCACCGTCCGCGCGCGCTGCAGCGACTCCGGCCTCGGCGCGAAGCCGTTGGCCGCCGCGACGGCGGCGATCTCGTCGAGCAGCGCCCCTGTGATCGCCGCCCCGCCGCCGGCAACGATGTCGCCCACCGTCGCCCGCATCAGGCAGG
>JAFEFG010000019.1 GCA_018240685.1 Pseudomonadota bacterium
CGCATGGGCAGCCTGGCCACCGATGCCGACGGCCCGTGGACGGTCGACGCGCCGGTGGCGCAGCGCCTGCGCGAGGCGGGCACGGTGCTGCTGGGCAAGACCACCTCGCCCGAATACGGCTGGAAGGGCGTGACGGACTCGGCGCTGTTCGGCGCCACGCACAATCCGTGGAAGATCGGCCGCACCAGCGGCGGCTCGTCGGGCGGCGGCGTCGCGGCCGAGGCAGTGGGCATGGGCAACCTCGCCATCGGCACCGACGGCGCGGGCTCGGTGCGCATCCCCTGCTCCTTCACCGGCCTGTTCGGGCTGAAGCCGACGCACGGCCGCGTGCCGCTGTGGCCGGCCTCGGCGCAGGGCACGCTCTCGCATATCGGGCCGATGACGCGCACCGTGAAGGACGCGGCGATGATGATGAACGTCATCGCCCGCTACGACGCGCGCGATCCCTATGCGCGGCCCGACGACGAGGAGGATTTCCTCAAGGGCCTCGACAAGGGCGTGAAGGGGCTGCGCATCGCCTACTCGCCCGACCTCGGCTTCGTCGAGAAGGACAAGATCGACCGCGACGTCGCCGTCGCGGTGGAGGCGGCGGCCAAGGTGTTCAAGACGCTGGGCGCCAAGGTGGTCCAGGACTCGCCCGACCTGATGGGCCTCGATCCGCGCCGCATCCTGAACGCGCACTGGCAGTCCAACGTGGCGCTGCTGGTGAAGGGCTACAGCGAGGAGAAGCGCGCGCTGATGGATCCGGGCCTGCTGAAGGCGGCGGAGGTCGGCGCCGGCCTCGGCCAGGAAGCGGTGGTGACGGCGATCAGCCAGCGCCAGCAACTGGCGGTGATCATGAACCAGTTCGTCGCCAAGTACGACCTGCTGCTCACGCCCACCATGCCGATGACGGCCTTCGCCGTGAACGAGAACGGCGCCTGGGGCGGCGACGGCGTCGATATCGGCTGGACCCCCTTCACGCTCACCTTCAACCTGACGCGCCAGCCGGCGGCGACCATCCCCTGCGGCCTCGACCGCGAGGGCCTGCCGATCGGCCTGCAGATCGTGGGCGCCCATGCCCGCGACGCGCTGGTGATGCGCGCCGCCGCCGCCTACGAGCGCGTGCGCCCGATCCCCGCCCCGCCGATGGCACATCAGATCTGACGCCGATCTGATTGCGGGCCGTCGGGCGGCGGGCCCCTCGCGCCCGCGGTCCGACGCCGGTTCCGGCTGCCGGACCGCCGGTCATGCGGTCGCACCCGGCTGCCTCATTGACGCCGCATCGGGGCGCCACGGTGACGGTTCGCCGCCGACGTCCCGGCGCCGGCGGGCCCGATTCCCGGAACGGAGCCTTCCGATGCGCCTGATGCCCGTCTTCGCCGCCACCGTCACCCTGGGCCTGCTCGCGGCCGGCCCGGGCCATGCCCAGGACAAGCCGCAGAAGCTCGAACTCGACAGGATCGACGTGGTCCATGTCAGCCACGGCGACCGCGCCAGCAAGATCATCGGCGAGGCGGTCTACAACGACGCCCACCAGCAACTCGGCAAGGTGGACGACGTCATCATGCGCGGCGACGGCAAGCCGGACGTCGTCGTCCTCTCGGTCGGCGACTTCGTCGGCGGCGGCGCCAAGCTCGTGGCGTTCCCCTACAAGGCGCTGACGCTCTATCAGGGCGAGCTGCTGCTCTCGGGCGCCAGCCAGGATGCGCTCAAGGCCCTGCCCGCCTTCAAGTACGCCAGCTGACCGCCGGCCGCCGGATCGGCGGCATCCCGCGGCGGGACGCCGGCCAAAGGGGGTGACGGCCCCCGCGGCGCTTCGCTAAGACTGGCGGCATGACACCGCTTCATATCGGAATTGCCGCCTGCTCCGCCGAAGGCGCGGCGCTCTGCTATCGCACCATCTGCACCGAGGCGCCGGCCCTGATGGGCGGCCATGGCCACCCCGAGGTGACCATGCACACGCCCTCCTTCGACGACTACATGGAGCGCATCTATCGCGGCGACTGGCCCGGCGTGGGCGAGCTGATGCTGCGCTCGGCCGAGAAGCTCGCGAGCGTGGGCGCCCGGTTCGTGATCTGCCCCGACAACACGATCCACCAGGCGCTGCCCTTCATCGAGGCGCGCTCGCCGATCCCGTGGCTGCACATCGCCGACGGCGTCGCCGCCGAGGCGGTCGCGCGCGGCTTCAGGCGCATCGCCATCACCGGCACGCGCTGGCTGACCGACAGCGCGGTCTATCCGGACAAGCTGTCGGCGCGCGGTCTCGAATGGGTGCGGCCGAGCGTGCCCGAGCGCGACGAGATCAACCGCATCATCATGGACGAGCTGGTGCGTGGCATCTTCAAGCCCGAGGGCATCGCCTACTTCCAGAAGGTGATCGCCCGCCTGCGCGACGCGGAAGGCTGCGACGCCGTCGTGCTGGGCTGCACCGAGATCCCGCTGATCCTGAACGACGCCAACGCGCCCCTGCCCACGCTCGATTCGACCCGCCTGCTCGCCCGCGCCGCCATCCGCCGTGCCGTCGAGGGACAGGCCAAGGCGGCGTAGGTCCCGGCGCGCCGGGCGGCCTTACGCGATCTTCGCCTCGGCCTGCCGCCAGCGCTCGATCTCGGCCAGCTCCGGCGGCGGCTGCGAGACGATGGTGCGCTTGCCCAGCGCGACCGTGCCGCTGTCGCCGTCGAGGGAGAGCCAGTCGCCCTCGCGCAGGACGGCGGTCCCGATCGTGGCGCGGCGATGCACCTCGTCGATCGCGAGCGCGCGGCAGCCGACCAGGCACACCTTGCCGAGCTGGCGCGCGACGACGGCGGCATGCGCCGTGCGCCCGCCGACGGCGGTGAGGATTCCGAGCGCCGCCGCGAAGCCCGCCACGTCCTCGGTCGAGGTATCCGGCCGCACCAGGATCACCGGCTCGCCGTGCTGGGCCCATTCCTGGGCACGCCGGGAATCGAAGGCCGCCCGCCCGCAGGCGACGCCGGGTGCGGCGGAAATCGCATGCGCGAGCGGCTCGGCCGCCTCGGCGAAGCGCGACACGGCGAGGGCCGCGAGATCGAGGCCGGAAATCCGCGCCAGGGCCGCCGGCACGTCGATCAGGCCTTCCTTCACCAGCGCCACCGCGATCGCCAGCGCCGCGAGCGGCGTGCGCTTGGCGCTGCGGGTCTGCAGAAAGAAGAGCCGGCCGTCCTCGACCGTGAACTCGACGTCCTGGGCGTCGTGCTGCTCGCGCTCGATGCGCCGCACGCCGTCGGCGAGCTGCTTGGCGACGTCGGGCAGCCGCGCCGCCAGGCGCGCGCTGTCGACCGGCGTGCGCCGGCCCGACACGACATCCTCGCCCTGCGCGTCGAACAGGAAGTCGAGATAGAGCTCGTCGGCGCCCGTCGCCGGATTGCGGCTGAAGACGACGCCTGCGCCCGAGCGCGGCCCGGAGTTGCCGAACGCCATCGCCTGCACGGTCACGGCCGTGCCGCCGAGATCCTGCAGGCGGTTGAGCCGGCGATACTCGACCGCGCGCGGGCTCTCCCACGAGCGGAAGACCGCGCGCGCCGCCTCGGCGAGCTGCTCGTGCGGATTGTCCGGCGGCGCGGCACGATCGAGCCGCATCGCCAGCTCGCGATAGTCGAGCGCCAGGCGCTCCATGGCCTCCGAATCGAGCTCGGCCTCGCCCTCCACCTGCTCCGAGGCGACCATCGCCGCCAGGCGCTGGTCGAAGCGGTCGGCCGCCGTGCCCGACACCACCTCGGCGTAGGACTGGACCAGCCGCCGCCAGCAGTCGAAGGCGAGCCGCGGATTGCCGGTGAGGCGGATCAGCCCGTGCACCGTCTCGGCATCGAGCCCGATGTTCAGCACCGTCTGCAGCATGCCGGGCATGGAGACGGCCGCGCCCGAGCGCACCGACACCAGCAGCGGCGCGCGCGTATCGCCCAGTCGCCGTCCGGTCCGTTCCTCCAGCCAGGCGACGCCGCGGACCAGGCCGCGCTTCAGGGCGTCGAGCGCCGCCGCGTCGCCGGCATTGACGCCGGCGCACAGCGTGGTCGGCAGCACGAAGGCCGGCGGCACGGGCAGGCCGAGCTTCGCCATCCGCCACAGGCCGGCGGCCTTGGAGCCGGCAAGCTGGGCGGTCACGTCCGGCCCCTTGACGCCGCTGGCGATGAACAGGGGATCGCCGGGGTCGCTCATGTCGACAGCTCCTGCAGGACGCGCTCGCGCAGGGAAAACGCGGCATGGGCGAGATGGTCCGTCGCCGTTTCGAGCATCCGCGCCAGCTCGATGCCGAGCACCAGCAGGCGGCTGTCGGGTGCCGGCAGGCGCATCAGGGCCCGCAGCGCCTCGCGCTCGGCGGTGTCGGCGCGCCGCTCGGCCAGCGTCACGGCGTCGATCGCCTGCAGCGAGGCGGCGGCGTCGAGACGGTTGCCCTGCGGCAGCCGCGAGGCGGCTTCGGCCGCCCGCACCATGTGGCTGATGCTCTCGACCACGATGTCGGCGAGATCGACCAGCACGCCGCCGCCGGAGACGCTCCCGCCGACCGGGCCGATGCTCCACAGGAAGGCGCATTCGTCCAGCGTGTCGGTGCAGTTCTCGATCTCGTCGAGGGCCCGGCGCAGCGCATCGGCGTTCTGCATGCGGGCGCACATCTCGCGCGCCTGCACCGTCAGCCGGTCGGCCTTCTCCTCCATCTGCTTGGCGCGCAGCACCAGCCGCTCCCGTGCCGCCGCCCCGCCGCCGTCGGCAGCCAGGCTTTCGGCGATGGTCGACGCCAGCGTGCGCGCGATGCCGAGATGGCGCACGAACAGGGCCAGCAGCGCCGCCTCGGCGGTGTCGAACAGCTCCGCCAGCTCGGCCTGGATCTCGTCGCGGATCAGGCGGATCGAGCGCCCGGCGCGCAGCCCCTCGCTGGTCTGGCGCAGCACGTGGCGCAGGAAGGTCGTGCATTCGTGCGCCCCGAGCACGGTATCGAGGCGGGCGCCGTAGGGGATGCGTCCGGCGCCGGTACGGCGGATGGCCTCGAAGACGAGGTCGGCGCCGCCGAGTTCGAGGAAGCCGCGATGGCCGAGGTCATGCGCCGACGACCAGCGCAGGATGTCGACCGCGCCCTGCTTGCCGACGAAGACCTGCAGGGCCTTGCGGGCCTTGTTCCAGTCGATCAGGAACACGATGCGCGAACCGAGGAACTCCAGGAAGCGCAGCAGCGCCGCCTCGTCGCCTGCGGTGTGCCGGCCGACGACGAGGTAGAAGGCGTCGCCGCCCTCCAGTCCCTCCGCCTGCCGCTCGGTCAGCGCGTTCCAGGCCACCTCGCGGCCCTCGAACATCGACATGAAGAAGCGGGCGCGCGGGCGGTGGATGTCGGTGTAGGTGACGGTGGTGGTGCCGGCCTCGACGTGGATCACCAGCACATGCGCGTCGGTCTGGCCGATGTCGTTCTGGATCACCAGCCGCGCGCCCGACCGCGTCGCCAGCGTGCCGAGGCCGGGATGGCCGAAGGCGAGCCCGGCGGTGCGGTTGACGCCCGCCATGAAGGCCTGGATGCGGGGCCGGTCCGCCGGCTCGACGTGATGCACGCGCGCGCCGTCGATCGTCTCCAGCGCCGATTCGGCGGCCAGCGCGTTGATCGCCTTGTGCGCGTCCATCACCAGGCGGTGCACGCTCTCGGGCCCGTCGTGCCGCGCCGCGGCCATCGACTGGATCTCGGTCTGCGTCAGCTCGTCGTGCGCGGCGGCCGGCAATGCGGCGGCCAGCGTGGCCAACCGCTTGCCGAGCGCCGGATAGGACTCCGCGCCGCCCGCCTCCAGCGGCGCCAGCATCGTCTTCAGGTCGACCGACAGGCCGGCCACGAGGTCCCGGGCGCCGGGAATCAGGAACCGGTCGCCGGACAGGACGCGCGCGCCGCTGACGGTGGCGTCGAACTGCGGATCGGCGAGACCGGCCGCCTGCCGTTCGACGGTGAAGGTCGGCGGCGCATGGACGGGATGGCGCGCCTGGGCGCAAGCCTCCTGCAGCAGCGTCAGCCTCAGCTTGAGGCGATCGTTGGCCGCCAGCGCGTCGGCCAGAAGCGTTGGCAGCAGCAGGCTGCCTTCCCCGAGCAGTCGGACGATTTGCGTCTTTTCGGTCAAAGGGCACCCGCTACGAACACCCCGCTCTGGTAGTTCGGTTTGGGTCGTTCCCCCTTGCGCTGGATCAATCGGTGACAGTTCGATGTCAGCCCCACACCTCGCGCGCGACCTCCACGCAACGCGAGAGCTTGGCCCACTGCTCCTCCTCCGCCAGCAGGTTGCCCTCCTCCGTGCTGGCGAAGCCGCATTGCGGCGACAGGCAGAGCTGGTCGAGCGGCGCGACCTTCGCCGCCTCGTCGATGCGCCGCTTGAGCTGGTCCTTGCTTTCGAGCGCGCCGGTCTTGGAGGTCATGACGCCCAGCACGACGTGCTTGTTCGCAGGCAGGAAGCGCAGCGGCTCGAAGCCGCCGGCGCGATCGCTGTCGTATTCCATGAAATAGGCGTCGACGTTCATCCGGTTGAACAGGATGTCGGCCACCGGCTCGTAGCCGCCCTGCGCCATCCAGGTGGAGCGGAAGTTGCCGCGACAGAGATGCATGGAGATCGTCATGCCCGGCGTGCGGCCGGCGCAGGCCGCGTTGATCAGGTCGGCATAGACATGCAGCAGCTTGTCGGGATCGTCGCCGCGGCCCTTGAGGTACTCGCGCTGGGCGGGATCGCAGAGATAGGCGACGAACACCTCGTCGAGCTGCAGGTAGGTGCAGCCGGCCTCGCCGAACGCCCGCACCGCCTTGGTGTAGGCGCGGCCGAGGTCGTCGAAGAAGGCGTCCATCTCGGGATAGACCGACTTCTCGATCGCCTGCCGGCCGCCGCGATAATGCAGCGCCGCCGGCGAGGGGATGGTCATCTTGGGCGTCTGGCGCGTCACCGACTTCAGGAAGCGGAAATGGTCGAGCATGGGATGCGACGGCGAGAAATCGATCTTGCCGTGGACGTGCGGTCCCTCCGCCTTGGTCTGCGTGCCCTTGAACTGCAGTCCCTGCGCCACGCTCACCAGCTCGACGCCGTCGAGATGGCGCAGGAAGTCGTAGTGCCACCACGAGCGGCGGAACTCGCCGTCGGTGATGCCCTGCAGGCCGATCGCCTCCTGCCGGGCGACGAGCTTGCGGATCTCCTCGTCCTCGACCGCCTTGAGCTCCGCGGGCGTGATCTCGCCGGCAGCACGCCGGGTGCGGGCCTCCTTGAGCGGCGCGGTGCGCAGCAGGCTGCCGACCTGGTCGGCGCGGAACGGAGGTTTGGTACGCAGCATTCTCGTCTCCTCATGCGGATGGCGGACAGCAGTGCGCGGCCCGCTTCGGTCGCGAGCCGCCCCGGGGCCAGCACCACAGGCCAGCACCACAGGCCGGCGCCGTGGGCCGGCGTCACGGGCCGGCGTCACGGGCCAGCCGGATTACGCCGCCACGCCCAGCGCGCGGCGGATCGATTGGTGGAAATGGACGAGGGCCGGCTCGTTGCGGCCATAGACCACCTCGTCGGCGGCCCCCGACTCGAAGCCGATCTGCATGCGCTCGCCGAGCGGGAAGTCCTCGTCGAGCACGGTGCGGATGGCGACGTCGCGGTTCTTGTCCCAGTAGGAGTCCGGCTTGGTCGTGACGGCCGGCTTGTAGAGCGTCAGCTCCACCTCGCAGACGCCGGGATCGCCCTGCCGGGGGAAAGTGCGCCAGATCTCGATGTGATCCATCTGCCAGACCAGCAGCGTGTTGGGGAAGAGCTGATAGATCGCCACGATGTGCGGCAGGTACTGGCGCTCGCCCTCGGGCTCGGCGCGTGTCTTCTCGATGGAGTTCTTCACGAACGAGGCGCGCCCGTGCAGTCCGCCGGGATCGAACACGCAGCAGTTGCCGACGAAGTACGGCGCGATGGTTTTCCGGTGCAGATGCGCGATGTGGTAGCTCTCGAGGAAGGTGTCGACCGCGAACTTCCAGTTGAGGCGCGGCGCGATGCGGTCGGTCGAGTGGAGCACATAGTCCTCCAGTCGGAGCGCCGCGAGCGACGCGGCGAAGTCGCCCAGCTCGGCATCGATGTCGATGGCCAGGCTCTCGCCCGGCTTCGCGATGCTCGGCCGCACGTAGATCATGCCGTGCTTCTCCGTCGCCGGCAGCGGCACCAGCCCGTGGGCGGCGATATCGAGGCCGGCGAAGCCCGGCTTGTCGGTGGCACCCAGCAGTCTTCCGGCGAGATCGTAGGTCCAGCCGTGATAGGGGCAGGTGAAGGCCCGCGCGTTGCCGCAGCCTTCGGCGACCGGTGCGCCGCGATGGCGGCAGACGTTGGCGAAGGCGCGCACGGTCCCGTCGGCGCCGCGCGCCAGCAGTACCGGCATGCCGACGACATCCTCGGTGAGGTAGTCGCCGGGCCTGGCCAGCCGCGACGACAGCCCCATCAGGAGCGGTCGATCGCGAAACAGCTTGTCGCGTTCGAGCACCGCGCGCTCGCGCGATGCATAGGCGATGGTCTTGTTGCGGAACATGTCCGCCGCCAGATCCGTGCTACGGCCGTCGATATGGCCGAGCAGCCGCCTCCCGACGGCCAGTTCTTCTTTTCGGTCCATGACCAAATCCTAGGCCGAGCCGGGGCGGCGCGCCAGCCGGACAAAGAGCGGGCCGGAGGCCCGCCGGTCCAGGAGACGAACCTCCTAGGCCACCAGCTCGCCGGCCAGGCGCCGGGCGCGGTCGATCACCTGCTGCGGGGAGAGCCCCGCCTTTCGCATTGCACCAATGGTCATGTCGCGGTCGCGCTTGGCGAAACGCCGGCCCGTCGGATCCGTCAGCAGGCGGTGATGGGCATAGAGCGGCGTCTCGTAGCCCAGCAGCCGCTGCAGCAGCACATGGACGTGCGTGGACGGCAGCACGTCCTCGCCGCGCGTCACCAGCGTCACGCCCTGCAGGTGATCGTCGACGGTGACGGCGAGATGGTAGCTGGTCGGCGTGTCCTTGCGCGCGATCACGAAGTCGCCCAGCAGCAGCGGCTCGCCCTCGATGCGGCCGTGCGTCTCGTCGATGAAATGATACGGCCCCGCCTCGGCCGCCGCCTTCGCCGCGTCGAGGCGCATGCAGTGCTCCTCGCCCGCCCGCAGCCGCGCCCGCCTCTGCTCGAGCGACAGGTGACGGCAGGTGCCGGGATAGTGCGGACCGTCGGGACCGTGCGGCGCCCCGGCCGAGGCGGCGATCTCGCGCGCGATGTCGGCCCGCGAGCAGAAGCAGGGATAGAGGAGGCCGCGCGCGTCGAGCCGGTCCAGCACGCGTCCGTAATCCGCGAAATGCTCGGACTGGCGCCGCACCGGCCCGTCCCAGTCGAAGCCCAGCCACTTGAGGTCGGCGAGGATGGAAAGCTCGTCGTCGCGCCGGCAGCGGCGGACGTCGATGTCCTCGATGCGCACCAGGAAGGTGCCGCCCGCCTCGCGCGCGCGATGCCATCCGACCCAGGCCGAATAGGCCGACCCCAGATGCAGCTCGCCTGTCGGGCTGGGGGCGAAGCGCGTGACGATCTTCATCAATCGGACGTTACAGCGGGCTCGCGCGGCGTGCTATGCGGTCACGATGCCTCAACCGGTCCTCGATGCCGACACTCTGAAGAAGGCGATGCGGCACCTCGCCCGGGCCGATGCCGATTTCGCGCGCGCCTTGAAGGAAGTCGGCCCTCCCGAGCTGCGCCGCGTGCCCTCGGGCTTCGGTGGCCTGATGCGATCGATCGTAGGGCAGCAGGTTTCCGTGCATGCTGCGCGCTCGATCTGGCTCCGGCTGGAGGCGGCCGTACCGTCGATGGAGCCGGCCGACTTCCTCGCCCTCGACGACGAGGCCCTGCGCGCGGTCGGGCTTTCGGCGGCCAAGACGAAATACGGCCGCAGCCTCGCCACCGACATCGTCGAGGGCCGCATCGATTTCGACGCGCTGGACGGGCTCGACGACGAGGCTGCCATCGCCATGCTGACGCAGGCCAAGGGCATCGGCCGCTGGACGGCGGAGATCTACCTGATGTTCGCCCATGGCCGGCCCGACATCATGCCCGGCCTCGATCTCGGCCTGGTGGTCGCGGCGCAGAACCTGAAGAAGCTGCGCACGCGGCCCGACGCCAAGCGGCTGGTCAGGATCGCCGAGGCGTGGCGGCCCTGGCGCAGCGCCGCCGCCCTGCTGCTGTGGCACTGGCGCCGCAACATGCCGGACTGGAGCGCCAGGGAACCGAAAGCGGCTCCGGCCACCAAGGCACGGTCCGGCACGACATCCAGGGCGGCCCTCAAGGCATAGATGCCCAGCAGCAAGGCGGAGGCTTCATGATCAAGCTCGACGGCCCCAGCCACGGTCCGCTGACCGGCGGCAGGCCCGGACATCTCGTGGTGCTGCTGCACGGCTACGGCGCCGACGGCGACGATCTCATCGGGCTCGCCCCGGTGCTGGCGCCGCTGATGCCCGATACCGCCTTCCATGCGCCCAACGCGCCCTATCCCTGCGAGGGTGCGCCGATGGGCTATCAGTGGTTCGGCATCTCGCGCCTCGATCCGCATGTCGCCGCCACGGGCGTGCGCGCGGCGGCCCCCTTCGTCGATGCCTTCCTCGACGACACCATGGCGCAATACGGTCTCGACGAGACGAGGACGCTGCTGGTGGGCTTCAGCCAGGGCACGATGATAGCGCTGCATTGCGGCCTGCGCCGCGACGTGCCGCTCGCAGGCATCGTCGGCTTCT
This sequence comes from Pseudomonadota bacterium, assembly GCA_018240685.1. Lineage (GTDB taxonomy): Bacteria > Pseudomonadota > Alphaproteobacteria > Reyranellales > Reyranellaceae > Reyranella. The sequence continues at coordinate 10,706 of JAFEFG010000019.1, forward strand.
CCGGCATGCTGGCTGCGCCCGAGGCGCTCGCCAGCGAGATCCGCAGCCGGCCGCCGGTGCTGCTGATCCATGGCGACGCCGATCCCATGCTGCCCAGCCAGCTCAGCGAGCATGCGGCCGAGACGCTGAAGCAGAACGGCGTGCCCGTCGGCCTGCATATCGCGCCGGGCGTCGGTCACGGCATCGACCAGACCGGCCTTTCCTATGCCGCGCGCTTTATTCTGGACGCGTTCGGGCTGCCGCTGCCCAATCAGGGGAATTGAGATGCCGGGGAAGCTGACATGACCGTCGAGGGAACCTGCAAGAAGGGCTACGAACGCGTCGCCGAGGCCTTCCAGAAGAACTTCGCCGATCACGGCGAGGTCGGCGCCTCGGTCTGCGTCAAGGTCGGCGGCCAGACGGTGGTCGATCTGTGGGGCGGCGTCGCCAACGCCAGGACCGGCGCGGCGTGGACGAAGGACACGGTGAGCACCGTCTTCTCCTGCACCAAGGGCGCGACGGCGCTCTGCGCACACGTGCTGGCGAGCCGCGGCAAGCTCGACATCGACGCGCCCGTCACCGAGCTGTGGCCGGAATTCGGCCGGCACGGCAAGGAGGCGGTGACGACGCGCATGATGCTCGACCATTCCTCGGCGGTGCCGGCGCTGCGCGAGAAGGTGAAGGACGACGGCCCCTACGACTGGACCTACATGACCGAACGGCTGGCGGCCGAGGAGCCGTTCTGGAAGCCCGGCACGCGCAACGGCTATCACGGCTTCACCTTCGGCTGGACGGTGGGCGAGATGGTGCGGCGTGCGAGCGGCAAGTCGCTCGGCGCCTTCTTCCGCGACGAGATCGCCAGGCCGCTGGGAATCGATTTCTGGATCGGCCTGCCCGAGGAGATCGAGCCGCGCGTGGCGCCGATCCTCGCCTACAGCCTCAAGCCCGAGCAGGCGAAGACGCCGTTCCTGCGCGATCTCGCCACCGACCGCAGCTCGATCCCGTGGCTGTTCTTCATGAATGTCGGCGCCTGGCGCGCAGGCGGCGCCAACAGCCGCGCCGGTCACGCCGCCGAGATCGGCGCCGCCAACGGCATCACCAACGCGCGCGGCCTCGCCGGCCTGTACGCGCCCCTGTCGACCGGCGGCGGCAAGCTGGTCGATGCCCGGACGCTCGCGCGCATGGGCGAGGTGTCGATGGCCACGCACGACGACGCCACGCTGCGCATCCCGACCCGCTTCGCGCTCGGCTTCATGAAGTCGATGGACAACCGCACGCGCAGCGTCGGTGCCGAGATCTTCGGACCCGACGTCGACAGCGCGATCCTGGGCAGCGCCGCCTTCGGCCATGTCGGCGCCGGCGGCTCGCTGGGCTTCGCCGATCCCGCCGCCGGCTTCTCCTTCGGCTACACCATGAACCAGATGGGCCCCGGCCTGCTGCTCAACCACCGCGGCCAGTCGCTGGTCGACGCGACCTATCTGTCGCTCGGCTACAAGAACAAGGACGGCGGGGTGTGGGTGAAGTAGGCAGGTTTGTCCCGAGGCAGTGTTGGCCTAGCCTTTCAGGTCAACAATGTCTCCTCTCGGCGCGCCGGTCGCCTTGCCTGCTAGGCGAGGAGCGATTTCGTCTTCCTTTTTGCCGGTTCGCACTCTTCTGCCAGGCCATTGCCATGGCCTATTGAGATTCTCCGCGGGTGGCGGCGAAGCGGAACCATGTTTCGCCGGACTGATCGCCAGCACGAAGCGAGCGCCGCCGCCTGGGCGATCTTCGACGTGCACGTCGCCGCCATGCAGGAGAGCAATACGGCGAACAAGCGCGAGGCCGATTCCGTTTCCAGGGCGCGGCCAGTTATCGGCTCGCCAAAAGCGTTGGAAAATGAGCTCTTTTTCGGCGTCCGGCACACCAACGCCACGGTCCTCGATGATGATCCGGTGCTCAGCATCAACGGCGACCGAGATCGTCGACCGAGGCGGCGCATACTTGATGGCGTTGTCTACGATATTGCGGACCGCCATGTCGATAAGAGCGGGGTGACCGAAGATGGCGACGCCCACATCCGGGGCATCGAACTCAATATGCTTACCCGCCATCAGGGCGTCACCGGCGAGGTCCTCGCAGACTTTGCGGGCGGCCTCTGCGATGTCGACCGCGTATCGCTGGCGAGCCATCGCAGCCTCGGCCTGAGCGAATTGCAGGAGCTGGTTCACAAGATCCGCCAATTCTTCAATCTCTCGCTTGATCCTGTCCCTCGCATCTCCCGCCGATAGTCCCACTATCTCCAGCGACAGGACAGCCAGCGGCGTGCGGAGCTGGTGGGCAACATCCGACGTGAACTCCTTCTGCAGCGTGAGCGAGCGGTCGAGCTTGGCAAGCATCGCGTTGAGCCCCGACACGACACCCGTGAACTCCAGCGGCAGTCCATCGGCGGAAAGCGGAACGAAAGGTCGGCCGGCCGTCACGGCACCACCGAGCGCGTCAGCCTGGCGCGCCACTTTGGCAAGCGGACGTAGCGCGCGACGCACGCCGAAATAGACCGCTATCATGAGCGCTGGCACGAAGAACGCTGTCGGCACAACCGCATGATCGAGGAGCTCACGGCCGAGCACGCGCATCCATTGCCAGGCTGGGTCGTTCACCATCGCCGCTTGAACCCAGTAGACGTGATCGCCGACTTCACCCCGGCCGGTAATCAGCCAAACGTTGTCCAGATCGCCATCGCCGTCCGCATCGCGCGTCGCCATCGAGGTGACGCCGCTGAAGAGATCACGATCCTTGCCGGCCGAAGCGCCCGACGCGGGCGACTCCGCCCCGAAGGATTCAAGCAAGTCGACATTCGCCTCGGCGATGACCTTGCGCTGCCACGCCTGGCGGTGATCGAAGACGCGAAAGCCGTACGATTTGGGATAGTTCCGATAGATTTCCCCGGTGGCGGGGTCCTCGCCTCGACTGATCGCGTCGATGACATCCCGAACCTGCATCTCCAGTGTCAGCCGGCGCAGGTCTTGTCCGTCCAGCATGTAGTAGCCGGTGGTGAGGACAATCAACATGGCCAGGACGGCAAACGTCATGCGCAGCATTTCGGTTGCCAGCAGGTACGACAGCTTGCGGTTGGTCGGCGCCGTCACGTCGTCGCGCTCTCCGCAAGAATGTAGCCGAGCCCGCGCATGGCGGTGATCGTCACGGCAGCGTCGAGTCCCTCGAGGCGTCGGCGGAGACGCGAGACCGCCGCTTCGATGGCATTTGGCGTCACCTCGTGGTCAAAAGAGTACATGGCCTCCTCGAGCTTGCGCTTCGGCACCAGGCGGCCCCGATTGCGAAGCAGCGTGACCAGAACGCCGAGTTCGCGGCGCGGCAGGGAAGCAACCTGACCGGTGATCCGCAGGGTCTGCGAACCGGTGTCCAGGGATAGCCGACCGGCCTTGAGGACCACTTGCGCGGTTTCGCACGGCCGCCGCAGCAGCGCCCGAATGCGGGCCAGCAGCTCGTCGAGCGAGAAGGGCTTGACGAGATAATCGTCAGCGCCGTCGTTCAGAAGCTCGACGCGCTGCACGACATCGGCGCGCGCCGTCGAGACGAGGATACGTGTCATTCGGCTGGCGCGCCGCAGCGAACGCAGAATCTCCGCGCCATCGCCGTCCGGCAGCGAGAGATCAAGCAGCACGAGATCGTAGTCGACCACTCCAAGGGCCGCATGCGCCCCATCGACCGTCTCGACGGTATCGACGGAGTGCAGGTCCTCGACGAGAAGCTTGGCCATCAGCGCAGCCAACTTCTTGTTGTCCTCAACTACGAGCAGGCGCATGCACCATTTATATACGAGAACCTGTGGCGCTTTGGGGTCGCGAGTTCTTGGTCACGCACTTGCCACACCATGATCCACCCGCGATTGATACGCAGTCCGCGATTGAAAATCGGGTGTCCGGTCAGCGTCGCGTCAGCGAGCCTCCTCTATCGACAGAGAACGGAAGTTTCTCACTCGGAGGAGTCGCATGATGGTCTTTCAGTGCCCGACCCGGTACAGCCTTTTCGAGCGCTACGGGGATATTGCGGACCAGGTCGCCGCTTGCGGCTACGCCGTGGTCCAGGCATGGGACGCCGAACCCGACACCCTGAAGGATGTCTGCGAACGCTTTGGAAGGGTGCAGACCCACATCCGCGCCGATGCCAACGGGCTCGTCGGCATCAGCACCGAGACGGTCGTCAATCGGGACTGGGAGAAATACCGCTCCGAGTATTCCGGGATTAATTCCGAGGAGTTCCTGCCGCACACCGACGGCTCATACCTGCACGGTCTCATCCGTCGCGACGACCAGTATCTCCAGCTCCTGCCGCCGAAGATGCTGGTGCTTCAATGCTGGCAGAGCGCGGCAGCGGGTGGCGCCAGCGTCCTGATAGACGTCCAGCAGGTATATGAGGATCTGGCCAGGGAGAATCCGGAGCATTTGCGCGTCCTTTCGACCAAAGGCTGCGTCACCTACTGCCGCGATGACCAGATCGCTCTCGATCGCGCGGTATTCGAAGAGCTGCAGGACGGCACGATCATGCTCCGTTTCCGCTACGACTCCACCGCGTATGTCGCAGCCTGGGCGAGCGAGGCCTTTCACAGCCTGCAGCAGAACTACTTTGCGAATCCGAAGTTCCGCACTCTGCTGACGCTCGCGAAGGGACAGATCATCGTCATCGACAACTACCGCATGCTGCATGGTCGGGAATCGTTCTCGAATGGCGACGCCGGACAAGAACGGAAGCTTCGCCGGGTTTGGCTCGCCTACGACCGGCTGCCCGTCCTGCGCAATGTCGGCGGCGAACAGCATCGCGACCGGCGCGCTCTCAAGCGTTTTGATGCCTATGACATCCTTCCGCATGCCGATTTGTCGACGATGACCCCGCCGACTGCGGTTGGCATTCGGCAGGCAGCCTGATGCAGGCCATCGGCATCGAGGGAATCGCCAGCCTCTCCGCCACGAGTTTCCTGACGTCGCTCCTGACTGCGGCGCTGGGAATTGGCGGGGGGCTGGGACTGCTCTCTGTAATGCCGTCGTTCATGCCGATGGCAGCCGTGGTGCCCCTGCACGGGGTGACCCAACTGGCGAGCAATGCAAGCCGATTCGCCTTCGACTATCGCTACGCTGACATCCGACTGCTGCCCGCCTATCTCGCAGGCGCCTCGCTCGGGGGCGTCGCGGGGTATTTCTTCATCGGCCGGATCCCCGATCTCTATCTGTCGGCCGCGCTGGGCGGTTTCATTCTCCTGTGCACCTGGACCAACTTGGTCAAGAAGCTCGGAAAATTCTTCAGCAATTTCTTCTCGATCGCTCTCCTGCAAACCTTCCTGTCTCTTTTCGTTGCCAGCGTCGGCCTCCTCTCACAGCCGGTGCTGATCAAACAGGGCCTGTCGAAGGACCGCGTAATCGTGACCCACGCCATGCAGATGAGCGTCCTGCACGGACTCAAGGTCTTTGTCTTCGCAGCCGCTGGCTTTCCCTTCCTGCGCTACTGGCAGATCGCGGTGGTGATGATCGCGGCATCGGCGGCCGGCTCCTACTTCGGCGGCATCTTTCGCAACCGCATTCCCGAGAAGCTTGGCAGCGTCGCGCTCAAAGGCGGGATCACCTTCTTCGCCTGCAAGATGATCCTCGACACCATGTTGGCCTGATCAGACGCCCGCGGGCTGCAGGAACAGCCCGTAGGGAAGGCGGTCGGACCGACCACAGGAGGCCGCGTCGCGCCGTCCGACAGCCATGCCGTTGGGGCCCAAAGAATTGCTCATCCTGGCCTGCGGCAAACATCCGTTGAGATCACGGGTGCAGCCAGTACGCTTACCGAATGGCCTCGCCCGTTTCCGTTCAGGACGCCATCGACGAACTCTCGCGCGAACCGCTTCGCCATATCGTCCTCCTGAAGCATCTGCTGGCCTATCCGGACCATGTGAGGCTTCACCGCGCGGCCGGTCCCGAGGGCACGGCCCTGCTGGTCGCGCTGGAGACGTCGGTCAGTGCCTACGACCGGCAGGCCTACCCGAAGGCCGCCCTCGCCGCGCTCGTCACGAGCGACCATCCGTGGCTCACCGAGCAGCTCATGGCGCATGTTCCCCCTGGCGTCGGCGTCGTCTTCAAGCTGTCGCAGGAGATCGACCCCGCACCCATCGCGGATCGATTCCCGATCGTCCGGCGGACGTCCTTCGTGTCGTTCACCTCCTCCGCGAGGATCGCGCGCGACGGCGACGCCCGTGTGAGCACGACCGTGAGTGATGCGGCCTTCCGGCTGTTCGAACAGCAGGGCCATGAGCGCGGCTGGCTGGAACCGCTTCTGCGCGCCGGCAAGGCCTTCGCCTGCGTGCTCGAGCGCGACGGCGAGCCGGTGTCGGGCTGCTTCGCGTTCGAGAATTACGGTCCGGTGTGGGAAGTGGGCGGTGTCGTCACCGCCTCGCCGCAGCGCCGGAAGGGCTTCGGCGGGAAGGTCGTCCGCACCGCCCTGGCTGAATTGAACGATCGCTCTCTGGCGCCGCGCTATCAGGTCGACGCGCACAACGAGGCCTCGATCCGCCTCGCCCGCTCCGTCGGCCTCGCCCCATTCCTGACGGTCGTCCACTATGCGTCCGACTGTTGAGCGGACTGCCACGATTCCCTGCCGGACGTGAGCGCCACCATCGCAATCCGACAAACCTTGGCATTATTGCGATAATCGCAACAATGTCAAGGGGTGAACCGTTCCTCTCCTCGTCTCCCTTTTATTTCCTTTTTTAAAAACGTTACCGAAAAGTAACCACCTTCCGGGAAAGGGCAATCGATCCCCTGTCATGGGATTGTCGCAAGAGCCGGAAGGACTTGCGGGAAACAGTGTGTATTGATACCGTCCCCTTCCGTACACAGCGTTTCCCTTAACCGCCGATCCTCAGGAGCGCGTCATGGCCAAGCCCTTCCCGACCGACAATCCCTTCCTGCGTGGCTACTACGCGCCCGTGAACGTCGAGGCGGATGGCGCCCATCTGCACATCACGGGCGAGATGCCGAAGGAGCTCTGCGGCACGCTCTACCGCAACGGCCCCAATCCGCAGTTCGCGCCGCGCGGCCCCTATCACTGGTTCGGCGGCGACGGCATGATCCACGCCTTCCACATCGAGAACGGCAACGTCTCGTACAGGAACCGCTGGGTGCGCACGCCGAAATGGGAGATCGAGAACAAGGAGGGTGAGGGCCTGTCCGGCACCTTCGGCCATCCGCTCTACACCGACCCGCGCGTGCTGGCGCTCAACTCGACCATCGCCAACACCAACATCGTCTGGCATGGCGGCCGCCTGCTGGCGCTCGAGGAGGCGCATGCGCCCTTCTCGCTCGATCCCGCGACGCTGATGCCGGTCGGCCCCCAGGGCGGCTACGAGACCTATGGCGACAAGCTCTGCGGTCCGTTCACCGCCCATCCCAAGCTCGATCCCGTCACCGGCGAGATGGTGTTCTTCGGCTATTCGGCCAAGGGCCGCTTCACCAAGGAGATCAGCGTCCAGAGCGTGACCGCGGAAGGCGCCGTCACACGGGCCGAGATCCTCGACGGCCCCTATCCGGCAATGATCCATGACTTCGCCGTGACGCGGAACTGGATCGTCATGCCGGTGTTCCCGCTCACCGGCTCGATGGAACGCGCCATGAGCGGCAAGCCGCCCTTCGCCTGGGAACCGGACAAGGGCACGCACATCGCCTTCATCCCGCGCAAGGGCACGGTGGCCGACGTCAAGTGGGTGTCGGCGCCGCCGTCCTACGTCTTCCATCCGATGAACCACTTCGAGACGGCGGACGGCAAGGTCGTGATCGACGTCATGAAGTACGACGTGGCGCCGCTCTTCCCGCTGCCCGACGGCTCGCCCTCGGCACCGCAGACGCCGGCGGCGCGGCTGTTCCGCTGGACCTTCGATCCCGCCGGGCAGGGCAACACCTTCAAGGAGGAGCAGATCGACGACCGCGCCGGCGAGTTCCCGCGCTTCGACGAGCGCTTCTGCATGAGCGACTACCGCCACGGCTGGATCGTGTCGGGCAACGTCGCGGCCGGGACCAGCCCGCGCCTGGAAGGCATCACACATTACGATCTCGCCGCCGGCCGGAACACGACCTGGAACGCCGGCGCCAACGACCGCTTCGGCGAGCCGATCTTCGTGCCGCGCCGCGACGATGCCGCCGAGGGCGACGGCTGGGTGCTGGCGGTGATCTATCGCGCCGAGGAAGGCCGCTCCGACCTCGCCGTGTTCGAGGCGACCGACCTCGCCAAGGGTCCGGTGGCGCTGGCGCACCTGTCGAGTCGCGTGCCGGCCGGCTTCCACGGCAACTGGCGGCCCGGTCCGCTCTGAGACGCGGGCGAAGGGCCTGCGGCCCGGCCGGGCTCTGGAGACCAGAATCGGCAGTCGCTGCCCATCCGGGCTATGCTTCCCGGCCGGTCTCTCCCGCGGAAAGGCCGGCCCGTTGGATTCGCCGTTATTTTAAGCGTTACCCGACGGTAACCATGAGCCGGCGGCAACCATGAGGATGACGCTTCGATGATCACCGTCCATCACCTCAACAACTCGCGCTCGCAGCGGATCCTGTGGATGCTGGAGGAACTCGGCCTTCCCTACGAGGTGAAGCGCTACGAGCGCGATCCCGTCACCATGCTGGCGCCGGCCTCGCTGCGGGCGGTGCATCCGCTCGGCAAGTCGCCGGTCGTCAGCGACGGCGACCTGGTGCTGGCCGAATCGGGCGCCATCCTGGAGTACCTTGCCGACACCTACGGTGCAGGCCGGTTCGCCCCCGCGCCCGGCACGCCGGAGCGGCTGCGCTACAGCTACTTCATGCACTACGCGGAAGGCTCGCTGATGCCGCCGCTACTGATGAAGCTCATCTTCAGCCGCATCCCGCAGCGCGTGCCCTTCTTCCTCCGACCGGCCGCGAAAGCGATCGCCGCGGGCGTGGAGAAGAACCTGCTCGGCCCGCAGATCAAAAACCATCTTTCCTTTCTCGAAGGCGAGCTTTCGAAACGCGACTGGTTCGCGGGCGACAGCTTCTCGGCCGCCGACGTGCAGATGAGCTTCCCCATCGAGGGCGTCGCCGCGCGGGCCGGCCTGGGCGCGGAGCATCCGCGGCTGGCCGCCTTCCTTGACCGCATCCACGCGCGCCCGGCATACAAGAAGGCAATCGAACGGGGCGGGCCTTACGCCCTGCTGAAATAAACGAAGGACTCGCTCAATGGCTCTTCCGGCTCTCCTCCAAGACTCGCTTTCCATCCCGGTGGTGGGCGCGCCGCTGTTCATCATCTCCAACCCCGATCTCGTGATCGAGCAGTGCAAGGCCGGCGTCGTCGGCTCCTTCCCCGCTCTCAATGCACGGCCGAAGGAACAGCTGGAGGAGTGGCTGAAACGCATCATCGGCGAGCTTGGCGAGTACAAGGCCAAGCATCCCGACAAGAAGGTCGCGCCCTTCGCCGTGAACCAGATCGTGCACAGCTCCAACGACCGCCTGCAGCACGACGTGGAGATGTGCGAGAAGTACAAGGTGCCGATCCAGATCACGTCGCTGCGCGCACCCGACGACGTGGTGAAGTCGGCGCACCGCTTCGGCGGGCTGGTGTTCCACGACGTCACCAACATCGCCCATGCCAAGCGCGCGCTGCAGGCGGGCGTCGACGGGCTGATCCTGGTCTGCGCCGGCGCCGGCGGTCATGCCGGCCGTCTGTCGCCCTTCGCGCTGGTGCCCGAGGTGCGCAAGTTCTACGACGGCTGCATCCTGCTCTCGGGCTCGATCGCCAACGGCGCCTCGATCCTGGCGGCGCAGGCGGTGGGCGCCGACCTCGCCTACATGGGCACGCGCTTCATCGCTACGAAGGAAGCGGCGGCGACCGACGCCAACAAGCAGTGCATCATCGACTCCACGGGCGAGGAGATCGTCTACACCAACCTCTTCACCGGCGTGCACGGCAACTATCTCAAGCGCAGCATCGCCGCCGCCGGGCTCGATCCCGACGCGCTGCCGGAAGCCGACAAGAGCAAGATGAACTTCGGCTCGGGCGGCAACACGAAGGCCAAGGCGTGGCGCGACATCTGGGGCGCCGGCCAGGGCGTGGGCCAGATCTCCGACGCCCCGCCGGCCGCCGAGGTCGTGGCGCGGCTGAAGGCGGAATACGAAGCCGCCCGCGCCGCGCTGTTCGCGGGCGAGACGGTGCCGACCAGCCTCAGGCAGGCGGCGGAATAGAGCCGGGGACTCTCCTTCTCCAGGCTCGGGCGGGCGCGCGGACCGGGAGTGGCGCCCGCCCGGCGCACCTGCTAGGCATCCGCCGCCATGCTGCGCCGTCTCTACGACTGGGTGATCCGGCTTGCCCAGCACCCCAATGCCATTGCCGCCATGGGCGCGGTGGCCTTCGCCGAAAGCTCCTTCTTCCCCATCCCGCCGGACGTGATCCTGGTGCCGCTGGTGCTGGCCAACCGGCAGAAGGCGTTCCGCATCGCCCTGGTCTGCACCGTCTGCTCGGTGCTGGGCGGTCTCCTGGGCTATGCGATCGGCTACTACGCCTTCGAGACGCTCGGCGAGTGGGTGGTTCGCACATATGGCCTGCAGCAAGGGCTCGAGCGGTTCCGCGCCGGCTTCGCCGAATGGGGCATCTGGATCATCCTGATCAAGGGGCTGACGCCCATTCCTTACAAGCTGGTAACCATCGCCTCGGGCGCCGCGCACTTCGACCTCTTCACTTTCGTGTGGGCGTCCATCGTGACGCGTGGCGCGCGCTTCTTTCTCGTGGCAGCCTTGCTGTGGAGGTTCGGCGAGCCCATCCGCGCCTTCATCGAGGAGCGCCTGTCCCTGGTGACGTGGGTGTTCCTGGTGGCGCTGGTGGGCGGGTTCGTAGCCTTCCGTTACCTGTTCTGATGCTTGGATGACCGCCGACAAGATCCCCTTCGCCAGCGTGATCGGCCTCCTGGCCGCGCTGGTCAGCACCGCCCTGATGGGCGGCGCCCTCTACTTCCAGTACGTGGTCGGCCTGCCGCCGTGCGACCTCTGCCACTGGCAGCGCTACCCGCATCTCGTGGCCATCGCCGTCGGGCTCGCGGCCCTCGCTTCCTTCGCGGCGCCGCGGCTGGCCTACGTCTTCGCCCTTGCCGCCATCCTCGCCCTGTTCGTGACGGCGGGCATCGGCGTCTTCCATGTCGGCGTCGAGCAGCACTGGTGGCAGGGCCCGCAGGAATGCTCGGGGCACATCCCGGCCGGCCTGTCGCCGGCCGAGCTCAAGAAGTACCTGTTCTCCGCCAAGATGGTCCGCTGCGATGCCATTCCGTGGTCGCTGTGGGGCGTGTCGATGGCAGGCTGGAACGCGATCCTGTCGGCGGGCGCGGCGATCGTGCTGTCGATGGGCGTCGCGCGCCACGTCAGGGAGACTCCATGATCACCGGCGAAGGAAGCAACCCAGGCGACCTCGATCCGCGCCGGATCGTCGAGCGCGTCATCCGCGTCGACCAGGCCGGCGAGTTCGGCGCCGTCCGCATCTACGAAGGCCAGCTTGCGGCGCTGCGCCTGAAGGGCCGCACCAACAGCGAGGCGGGCCGCAAGATCGCCGCCATGGCCAGCGCCGAACGCGACCATCGCGCCACTTTCGACCGGCTGCTGGTGCAGCGGCGGGTGCGGCCGACGGCACTCTCGCCGCTGTGGCATGTCGCCGGCTTCGCGCTGGGCGCGGCAACGGCGCTGATGGGCGAGAAGGCGGCGATGGCCTGCACGGTCGCGGTCGAGGAGGCGATCGACGAGCACTATGCGAGCCAGGCCGCCGCGCTCGGCGACGACGAGGCCGAGCTGCGCGCGACGGTCGAGAAGTTTCGTGCCGAGGAGATCGAGCACCGCGATACGGCGCTGGCCTCCGGCGCCGAGGAGACGCCGGGCTACGGGCCGCTCACCGCGGCGATCAAGGCCGGCTCCAAGCTCGCCATCTGGCTGTCGACGCGGATCTGAAGACCGGATCGCGGGCACAGGGCCTGCGCCACGGCGGCTAGTTCTGGTCCAGCTCGCTGTCCCAGTAGAGGAAGTCGCGCCAGCTCTCGTGCAGATAGCCGGGCGGAAAGGCGCGGCCGTTCTCCTGCAGTTCGAGCGTCGTCGGCTCGACCGGTGCGCGCTGCAGGAACATGCCGCTCTCGCGCAGCATCCGGTTGCCCTTCTGCAGGTTGCAGGGGCTGCAGGCGGTCACGACATTGACCCAGCTCGTGCGCCCGCCGCGCGACTTCGGCACGACGTGGTCGAAGGTCAGCTCGTTGGTCGCGAACTCATCGCCGCAATACTGGCAGGTGAAGCGGTCGCGCAGGAACACGTTGAAGCGCGTGAAGGCCGGCCGCCGTGCCGCCGGCACGTACTCCTTGAGCGCGATCACGCTCGGCAGCCGCATCTCGAAGGACGGGCTGTGGATCTTGCGGTCGTACTCGGAAATCACGCTGACGCGGTCGAGGAACACCGCCTTCACGGCGTCCTGCCAGGACCAGATCGACAAGGGAAAGTAGGACAGCGGCCGAAAGTCGGCGTTGAGCACCAGCGCGTGGCAGGACTCAAGGCCCGGCGTCACGGCTAGCTCCGCCGCCTTTGACTGGGACTACTCGGAAAATCGATCCGATCGAGCATGAGCTTCATTGTGGCAAGGCTTTTGTGGAAACACAATATGTCGATATCGCGGTCATCGAGATGTCGTCCAGGAGTAACCGGACCGTCGCGATCGCCCCGTCGATCGGTGCGTTCAGCGGCTCAGCTTTTCGCGGGCTCCCGCTTCCGCGCCGAGCGACGTCGCCGCCAGCGCCAGCGCGCAGGCCGAGAAGATCATCACCGCGCCATAGCCGCCGGTGAGATCGTGCAGCAGCCCGCCGATCCAAGCGCCGAGGAAGCCGCCCGCGCCCATGCCCATACTGATGAGACCGTAGATGCGGCCGAAGTTGGGGCCGCGATAACGCAACGTCGCCAGCGTCGAGATCATGGGGCCGCGCGAGCCCATGCTGCCGCCGAACAGCAGCACGTAGAGCCAGAGCCACAGATCGTCGTGCGGCCCGCGTACCAGCGCCAGCATGCCGACGCCGACGATGGAGCAGGCATAAGCGAGGATCGCCGCCAGCTTGCGGCCGCCACGATCGGCCAGCCAGCTGAAGCCGACCATGCCGAGCGGCGTCAGGAAGCCGGCGACGGCCAGGGCGCGGGCGGCATAGGCGCCCTCCATGCCGCGTTCGAGCAGGTAGACCATGGCCTGCGGTGCGATGGCGAAAATGCCGAGCGAGGTGAAGCCGAAGGAGAAGGTGAGCGCCCAGAACGGCCAGTCGCGCACCGCCTCGGCCACCGTCATGCCCGCCGCCGCCGAGGCGTGCAGCCGCGCGAGCCCCGGCGCGCCGGCCGTGATCCGCCGCCAGGGCAGCACCAGCAGCAGCGGCACGAACGCGGCGCTGATCAGCGAGAAGACGAAATATGCCGGGCGCCAGCCCGACGTCGCGATGATGTGCTCCGCCAGCGGGATCATGACGATGGCGCCGACGCCCGATGCGGACCATGCGACGCCAAGCGCGACGCCCAGGCGGTGTCCCGGGAACCAGCGGCCGAGGATCGACGAGCTCAGCACGCCCGACAGTGACGCGCTGGCGAATCCCATGACGATGCCGAGGCCGAGATAGAGCTGCCACAGTTCGGTCGCATGCGAGGCGCTGAAGGTGGCGAGCGCGGCGGCCGACATGCCGATCACCGTCAGCACGCGCAGCCCGAAGCGATCGACGATCCAGCCGGCGATCGGCGCCGCCGTACCGCCCACCAGCAGCGCGAAGCTGTAGACCACCGTCACCGAGCTGCGGCTGGCCGCGAAGGCCTGCTGCAGTGCCGGCACGAAGACGGCGAAGGTATCGCTGATCGACCGGCTGGCCACGCCCAGGGCGAAGCACAAAGCCACCAGCAGCCAGGGCGCATATCGGCTCATCGCTGCCACCCTTGGCCGCGCCGCGTTCGCCGCGCAAGCGGTTTGGCGGTCGGCAGGCTTGCAATCGCTGCATGTACCCGTCACGGTCCGCGCCCGGAGGATTTCGTGGATCGAACACTCATCATCGAGCGCGGCTTCAACGGGCCGCGCCTGTCGGGAAATGGCGGCTATGTCGGCGGCGTGCTGGCGCGCGAATTCGGCGGCGACGCGCCGGTCGAGATCACGTTCCGCGCGCCCGTGCCGCTCGGCAAGACGCTGTCGCTCGCGCGCACGGACGATGTGCTGCTGCTGAACGACGGCGGCACGCTGGTCTGCGAGGCGCGGGCCGGCACCGTCGATCATCTCTCGCCGCCGCCGCCGCCAGCCGACTGGAGCGAGGTGACGCGGCGCGGCGAGGAAGGCGGCAGTCCGCAGGACAGCGACTTCCACTGGTGCATCGTCTGCGGCCGCGGACGGCCTGTGGGCGATGGGCTGCGGGTCTTCGGCACGGCCGGTCCCGAACCGGGCTATTCCCTTTCCTGCTACGTGCCACACGCCGCGCACGCCGATGCGAGCGGACGGATCCGCCCCGAGTTCGTGTGGGGAACGCTCGACTGTCCCGGCGCCTGGGCGGCACAGGACCCCGACGATTGGCGCCCCGCGCTGACCGGCCGCATGACCGCACGCGTCATCGACCCGCCGCGCGTCGGCGAACGGTGCGCCGTCGTCGGCTGGCGCCTCGGCGCCGAAGGCCGCAAGCTCTACTCGGGAACGGCGCTCTATACCGAGAGCGGCCGCCTGTGCGCGCTCGGCCACTGCACCTGGATCGTGCTCAAGACCTAGCGCCGGCGCCTCCCGAATTGAGGCCCGCGGCGGGCAGCACGACGATGGCGGTTGCCATTCGGCATTCGGCTCTCTAGCCTTCTCGCCGTTTGGCGGTGATCAAGACCTCAGGCTGCATCGGGCAGAAGGGGAAACCCCGCCGGAAATCCAAATCAATGCCTACGCCTTATTTGGCGCTGCTCGTCGGCGGCGTGTTGCCCGCGTGTCTCTGGGCCATCACCGCATTGCTGCAGAAACTAAGCGCTCAACATCATCTGGGGCCCGGCCCCTTTCTCGCAGCCTTCGGCACGATGGTTCTCGCCATAGGACTTGTCTTGTCGGTGGCGCAGCGCGGCATAGGAGAATTCTCGTGGACCGGCCTGCACTATGCACTGGCGTCGGGCCTGGCCTATGCCATCGCCACCGGATTGATCAGCTACGCCCTGTTGAGCTTCGGGATCCCGATCTCGAAGCTGGCGCCGGTCCTGGGTTGCAACGTCCTGGTGACCGTCCTGCTCGGCATACTCCTGCTGGGCGAAGGCGCCGATCTCGACGCCTGGAAGGCGATCGGAGGGACGGTGGTCGTGATGCTCGGCTTGGCGCTGGTGACGAGCGCCTAGCCGGCTAACGATCGCGCACGAAGATCGTCGCCTGATCGTCGGCATAGGCCCGGTGCCAGCCGGGAAGATGGGCGAGCACGCGGTTGGCGGGCGCATCCTTGGCCAGGAAGGTCCAGGCGATCCGGTAGCGATCGAGCAACGCCTCGAGCGGCTCATCGCCCTGGAGACGGACGGCATCGGTGTATTGCCTGATGAAGTCGCCGCCATAGAGTTCGCCGCGGCCGTCGATGAAGGTCGGGATGCCGGCGGCGATCAGATAGCCGCCATAGCTGTAGTTGTTGAAGACGCGTCCCGCGATGCCGGCCTCGCGGGCGAATCTCAGCGCCGCGGCCGGCGCCATCGATTCGGGCGGTTCGACCCCGCCGAAGCGCACCAGCGTCGCGCCGAACGCACCGAGCAGGACAAGCGTGGCCAGGAGGGCGCCCCGGCCTGCGGGCCCGGCCAGCGTCGCAAGCCGGCCAGGGGCTTCGGCTCCCGGCAGCAGCGACGGCCACTGGCGCGCGAGCAACGGCGCGAGGAGAAGCGGCGCGAACATGGCCAGCAGCTCGGCATTGCGGGCGTAGCGCAGATAGAGATGCAGCAGGCCGAGCAGGATCAGCAGCCGCACCAGCGGCATCTTCAGCCCCCGCGAGAGCGCGAGATAGACGGCGATCAGCAGGACGAGTTCCTGCAACGGCTGGCTCTGGAAATCCGGCGACCGCCACTCGACGATGGTACCGAGCGCATCGCCGAGTTCGAAGATGCGCCATGTGACGAGGATCGACTCGGGGCCGTACGGCGTCACGCAGGCGACGAGCAGCGCGGCGGCGCCGAACTTGGCCCACGCAGCGAACAAGGCCCGGCGCTCGGCGTCGTCGCGGGCACCGACCAGGGCATCGAGCCCCAGCGCACCGGCAAGCACGAGGCCCAGCGTGAAGCCGCCGTGGAGATTCGCCCAGAAGAGCATGGCGACGAGCAGGATCGGGGCCGGCGCCCTGCGTTCCTCGACGGCGCGCACCAGCCCGGCGACCCACCACAGCATGAAGGGAAAGGCGAGGGTGTGCGGCCGGGCCAGGAAATGCGGTGCCGCCATCACGATCGCCGCGCCGGTAAAGAGCAGCGCCGGCAGCGGCTTCAGATCCCGCAGGAGCAGCCGCAGCATGAGGGCGAAGCTTGCCGCCAGGGCCGCGGCACCCATTACCACCACGCCGCCCCACCCACCGGCGTCGTAGGCCAGGGCCAGCACCACCTGCGACAGCCATTCCTTCGCGATCCAGGGCTGACCCGCGAAGGTGAAGGAATAAGTGTCAACCGTGGGAACGGCGTGATGCTGCAGGATCCAGTTGCCGACGGTGATGTGCCATTGGATGTCGGGATCATCCAGCAGCAGGCCGTTCGTGTTGGCGACGGAGATGAAAACGACGACCCCGACCAGCAGCGGCCAGGAAAGCGCCCAGGAGGAGCGTATCGATCTCGCCGCGTCGCCGGGCGAGACGGAAAGGCCGGATGAGACGGCCATGAAGAAGCTCCAAGGCGACTAAAAGAATATGATCTAGTTTATTGATATTACGTTAAATTCGGCGATACCGCCAGCCCTGGCCGGAGGTGGCGGCGCGCCGGCGGTGGCGCGGCTAGACTGACAACGGCAGCAATACCGGACGATCGAGGAGGAATGGCATGTCCAGGGCGACGGCAAGCATTGGCACCACCGACTACGCGACCTCGATCACGACGGGCCACCACCGGCTCACCGTCGACGAAGGGCCGGAGTTGGGCGGCAAGGATACCGGCCCGGCGCCCTACGATCTGCTCGTTGCGTCGCTCGGCGCCTGCACGGTCATCACGCTGCGCATGTATGCCGAGCGCAAGAACTGGCCCGTCGAGGCGGTCCATGCCGATGTCCATTTCGTGCGCGACGGCGACGTGCAGCGCATCGACCGGGTGTTACGGATCGAGGGCACGGTCGACGAGGCGCAGAAGAAGCGCATGGCCGACATCGCCGAGCGCACGCCGGTGACGCTGACGCTCAAGCGCGGCCTCGAGATCCGCACCACGCTCGCCTGAGGAGACAGCCATGCAGATCGGCTTCAGCGCCCCGACCGCGGGGCCCCTGTCCAGCGCCGACAACCTGACCCGGCTCGCGACCGGCGCGGAGGAACTCGGCTACGACTATGCCACCTTCAGCGACCACGTGGTCATCCCGACCGACATCAGGGCCCGCTATCCCTACAGCGACACCGGCGAGTTCAGCACCGCCGGCAACGGCGAGCGCAACGAGCAGCTGATCGAGCTCGCCTTCGTGGCCGCCCGCACCTCCAGGCTGCGCCTCGTCACCTCGGTCATGGTGGTTCCGCACCGGCCGGCCGTGCTGGCGGCCAAGCAGCTCGCGACGATCGACGTCCTGTCCGGCGGCCGCGTGACGCTGGGCATCGGCGCCGGCTGGATGAAGGAGGAATTCGAGGCCATCGACGCGCCCGCCTTCGACAAGCGCGGCAAGGTGACCGACGAATACGTCGCCGCGTTCCGCGAGCTCTGGACGATGGAGAAGCCGCGCTTCTCGGGCGAGTTCGTCAAATTCGACGACATCGTCTTCGCGCCCAAGCCGGCGCAGAAGGCAGGCATCCCGATCTGGGTGGGCGGTGAATCGGGGCCCGCCCTGCGCCGCACTGCCCGACTCGGCGACGCCTGGTATCCCATCGGCAGCAATCCGGCCTTCCCGCTCGACAGCCTTCCGCGCTTCCGGGCCGGCGTCGAGAAGCTGCACAAGCTCGCCGTCGAGGCCGGTCGCGACCCCAAGGCGATTGGCCTCGCCTTTCGCTTTCCCAAGTACGGCGCAGCCCTCCCCGACAAGGCGGGCGACGGCGAGCGGCGCCTCTTCTCCGGAACCGCCGCGGCCATCGCGGCCGATGTGAAGGCGCTCGCGGCCCTCGGCGTCGGTGCCGTCGATCTCAGTTTCGACGGCGCGACGGCTGCGGAGATGCTCGAGGCGATGAAGCGGTTCCGCGGCGAGGTGATGGCGAAGCTCTGAGCCTCGCTATTTCTTGCCGCCCTTCTTCTTCCACTCCTCGTAGTCGCGCTTGGCTTCCTCGCCCGCCACCGGGAACAGCCCCTTCAGCGGGCGGCCGCGCGCCACTTCGAGCTCGGCGAACTCCTCGTACTCATAGGCCTTCATCGCCTCCTCGGCGACGGCCTCGACGATCTCGGGCGGAATGACCACCACCGCATCGCGGTCACCGACCACGATGTCGCCGGGATAGACCGCCACGCCGGCGCAGGCGATGGGCAGCTGCAGGTCCATCGGCCGGTGCACGATCGGGCTCGGCGGCGACGACGGACGGCGATGATAGGCCGGCAGGCCGGTCTTGAAGATGCCGTTGGTGTCGCGGAAGCCACCGTCGGTGACGATGCCGGCCGCGCCGCGCGCCTTCAGCCGGCCGACATAGAGGTCGCCCGCCGAGGCCGCCCGCGAATCGCCGCGCGAATCGATCATCAGCACATGACCGGGCGGGCATTCCTCCATCGCCTGCGGCTGTACCATGGAGCGGTTGGTCGAGGTCGGCCCGTCCTTGTCTTCGCGCGACGGGATGAAGCGCATGGTAAAGGCGATGCCGACCATGGGCGGCTGCTCCGGCCGCAGCGGCCAGACGTCGAACAGCGTCATGCTGCGCAGGCCGCGCCGGTTGAGCACGCCCGTCAGGGTCGAGGTGCCGACCTTGGCCAGCGCCTCGCGAAGATCCTTGGAAAGCTCGGCCATGGCTCACCCCTTCTTCTGCGTGTAGGCGCCGCCCGAGTTGGCGGCCCGGACTTCGGCGGCGGTCTTCGCCTTGCGGATCTGCACCAGGCGGCGCGCCTCGTCGTCGAGCATGGCCTTGGCGTTCTTCACCACGGCCTCCGCATGCTGGACCGGGAACTTCACGGCGCCGTTCTCGTCCATGTGGATGAGGTCGCCGGGCGCCACGTCCATGCCGCCCACCGACACGGGAACGTTGACCGCCTGCACCGCCATCTCGCCATGGCCTGCCGTCACCCCGCCCAGCAGGAGCTGGAACCTGAGCCTGCGGATTGCGTCGACGTCGCGCGACGGGCCGTTCGAGAGCAGGCCGACACAGCCGACGGCCATCATGGAGCTCACCATCATCTCGCCGGCAAGGCCGGCCTTGTTGTGCAGCTCGGGCGGCCACTTCTGCTGGATCACCAGGATGGTCGGCTTCTTCATGGCGTCGAGCGCGTCGACCACGTCCATGAAGGAAAGGCGCCCGGAGAAGTTGGGATCGGGCAGCCCGTACACGCAGGTCACCGCATGACCGACGATGGCTCCCAACTCGGGATAGATGCAGCGGATCGAGGTGTCCGTGTACCAGTTCTCGGTCCACGGATTGTAGAGACCGAGGCAGAGCGGATTCTTCGGATAGGTCGCCACCACGTTGGTGATCGTGGGGGTGTCGATCTTGCGCAGTTCTGAGAAAATGTCGTCGCTCAATTCGGTCATCTCGGGTGTTTCCTCTTTGCCTTTGGCGGTGGGAGCTTAACGAGCGGCAGGCAGGCCGGGCAACGGCCGCGGCATATATCCAGCCGTCGCATCGATCATGGGTCCGCGCGCACCGGACGGGATGGCGCCTATTCCCATTTGCGCTCCAGGAACCGCAACACGTCATCGGTGAACTGTTGCGGTGCCTGGAGCATCGAGAAGTGGCTGACCTCGGGCTGAATCAGCAGCCCGGCCAGGGGAATGGTGTCCGCCATCAATTCCGTGTTCGAGCGGTAGATCGCTTCGTCGTGGTCGGCGTCGACGATCCAAGTGTGGACCTTGATGCCGCGCAGGTCATCCGTGGTCCAGTTCGGCTGCGAGGCCCACATCCGACTGATCTCGTCGAGAAAGCGCTTGTAGTCATGCGGTGTCGCGGAAAGTGCCTCGTATTCCTTCTCTGCCCGCGCAATGAAGCGGCTGAAGACGGGACTCGCCGCCACGTCCTTCACGCCGCTGGGATTGGAGTTGGCCGCGAAGGCGAACAGGCGGGAAACCCGCTCGGGATGCTTCATGGCGATATCCAGCCCGATGATCGCCCCGTCGCTCCAGCCGACGATGGCCGCCTTCCCTATGCCCAGCCGGTCCATCAATCCCAGCACGTCGGAGGCCATCAGATCGTAGCCGAAGGGCGCGGCATCGCGGGTGCTGCGGCCATGACCGCGGCTATCCATGACGATGACGCGGTGCTTCCGCGCCAGTGCCGGGACCTGCAGGCCCCAATAGTTCGAATTGGCGAGGCCACCATGGAGAAGGATGACCGGATCGCCGCTGCCGAAGCTGGCATACCAGATCGAGACGCCGTTTACGGGGACATGCCCGCTTTGCTGGGCCGGCGGAAGCGACGGCGTGTCGGGCAGGGTGAGCCAGCGCGGCGTCGATTGTGCGCAAACCACCGTCGGCCAGACGGCAAGCGCGAGGACCGCGAAACCGCGGCGCAACAGATGCGGAATTGGCTTCATCCCTATCTCCTCCCCCTGTCGAGGAAAGATTAGGCCGATCCCGGCGAGGACGAAATCGGGTTCGCCAGCTACATGGGCGGAACGAGGCCATCCCGACCGTAGGTGATGCGGGATGTCCGGATACTGCCGTCGGGCTGCTTCGTCCCGCCGCCGATGAAGATCGCCACGCCGGGCTTGAGCTCTGCAGCATTGCCGTTGGCGTAGGTGACCACGACCGTCTGCGGCGTCACGACGATCCGCTTCTCGCCACCCTTGTATTTCAAGGTAAGCGTCCGGCCTTCGACACCGGCCACCGACTGCTCCACAGCCGCATTGGTCATGGTGCTTTGCGGCTTCAGGTCCCAGGGGCGGTGCCCTTCGCCCACGCCGCGCATCGTCTCGGGAAAGATATGGACCTCGACGGCCTCGAGCTTTCCGTCGGCGCCGGGCACGGCGGTCGCCCCGACGAAGAGCCCCGGCTTGATGTCGGCGAGGCTCGCCTTGATCATCGCGGTGTAGGTGGGCTTGGCGGTCGTGGTCATCTTCATCGTTTCCCCGCTGCGCGACTTCACGACGAAAGCGCCCGGACCCTCGACACGCTCGATCGTGCCGCGCAGGCGGACCGTCTCCTGCGCAACGGCCGGGAAAACCGCGCAAACACCGACCAGCCCGCAAGACAAAAGGAAACGCCTGAGCATCCTGCCCGATCCTCCATGATGAAATCCCACGGTAGCGCAGCCGCCCGCAGGGGGATCAACACGAAGGGGTGATGGTGACGTCGCGTGCCGGGCCGGGCTCATGGAGCAGGCAATGGCAAAGAAATTGAGCAGGCCCGCGGCCTTCGTCCACAAGGGGAGAAAGGTCTTTGCCGTGGAGGTCAGGACGATGTAGCCGGCCGACCATCTCCGCCCCGCCGGTATCCGGACGGGCTGGAGCCGGCACCGATGTCCGCCGCAGACGACGAAGGCGGAAGTTTTCACCCGCCTCGTCGCCACTGGTACGCTCCATGCATAAATTCTACCGTGATGCCATTGTCTCAAGTGAGGATGTGATTTCGAGTCCCGCAAATTCGATCTGAACTTTCTCTTTCCCGGCATCGATGCCGCTGACAGCTTCGCCGTCCTTCCGGCACGGCCCTGGCTGTCGGCCGCAGAACCACCTTCCGAGAGGTCCCGCATGCTCGCTCACCGCCGTCTCGTTCTGACCGCCGCCGCACTCCTCGCCCTGCCGTTCGCACCGGCCGGCGCGCAAACGGCTCCGGCCAAGGGTGAGCCGATCTATCTCGGCGTCAGCGGGCCGCTCACGGGCCCGAACGCACAGTACGGCGCCCAATGGAAGCAGGGCTTCGACCTCGCGCTCGACGAGATCAACGGCGCGGGCGGCATCAAGGGCCGGCCGCTCGCCTACATCTTCGAGGACACGCAGAGCGACCCCCGCCAGTCCGTCGCCGTGGCGCAGAAGTTCGTCGCCGACAAGCGCATCGTCGCCGAGCTGGGCGACTTCGCGAGCCCGGCTTCGATGGCGGCGTCGCCGATCTACCAGAGGGCCAAGCTGGTCCAGTTCGGCTTCACCAACTCGCACCCCGATTTCACCAAGGGCGGCGACTACATGTGGAGCAACTCGGTGAGCCAGGCCGACGAGCAGCCGCTGAGCGCGGCCTTCGCGGTGAAGCGGCTCGGCATGAAGCGTATCGCCGTGCTGCATCTGAACACCGACTGGGGTCGCACCAGCAAGGACATCTTCGTCAAGGCGGCCAAGGAGTACGGCGCCGAGGTCGTCGCGACCGAAGGCTACCTGCCGGACGAGAAGGACTTCCGGTCGACCATCGTGCGCGTGCGCGATGCCAAGCCCGACGGGATTATGCTGATCTCCTACTACTCCGACGCCGCGCTCATCGCCCGCCAGCTCCAGCAGGCCGGCCTCAAGCTGCCGACCGTGGCGGCCAGCTCGGTCTACTCGCCCAAGCTCATCGAACTGGGCGGCGACGCGGTCGAGGGCCTCTTCACGGCATCGCGCTATTTCCCCGACGACCCGCGGCCGCAGGTGCGCAACTTCGTCGACAAGTTCAAGGCCAAGTACGGCAAGGAGCCCGACGCCTTCAACGCCTATGCCTACGACACGATGATCCTGATGGCGCAGGTGATGCGCGAGTCGGGCATCGACCGGCAGGCCATCCATGACGGGCTGGCCAAGGTCAAGGACGTGCCGAGCGTGATCTTCGGCAAGGCGACGTTCGACCCCAAGACGCGCCGCGTATCCGGCGCGGTGAGCGTCGACCTCGTGGTCAAGGGCGGCAAGTTCACCATCTATCAGGGCGGCGCGGTCGTTCACTGACCGCCGCCGAGAGCACCTCTTGTCCTCCTGGATCGACTACACGATCAACGGCATCATCATCGGCAACATCTATGCGTTGCTGGCGGTGGGCCTCGCCCTGATCTTCGGCGTCAGCCGCCTGATCAACTTCGCCCACGGTTCCGTATACGTCGTGGGCGCCTATGCGGGCTTCGTGGCGGTCACGCAGCTCGGAACCCCGCTCCCCCTGACGATCGTCATCGTGGTCGCGGTCGGGGCGCTGCTCGGGCTGGGCATCGAACGCTTCGGCCTGCGGCCGCTGCAGGGATACGCCCATATCGCGCCATTGCTGGCCACGATCGGCCTCAGCTTCGTCCTTGACCAGCTCGTCCAGCTCACCTTCTCGCCCGATCCGCGGGCGCTGCCCAGCGAGTTGCTCGAGCGACGGTTCCAGGTCGGATCAGGAACGATCGGCGCCCTCGACATCCTGATCGCCGCCGTCGGCATCGGCAGCGCCGCCCTGCTCTACTACTTCCTGCGCTTCACGCGGCTCGGCTGGGCGATCCGCGCCACGGCCCAGGACCGCGACGCGGCGCAGCAGATGGGCGTCGACGTCAATGCCGTGAACCGCGCGGTGTTCGCCATCGCGTCGGCGCTGGGCGCCGTGAGCGGCCTGCTGGTCGGCATGTACTACAACTACATCGACCCCGCGATGAGCTTCCAGGCGACGCTCAAGGGTGTGGTGGCCCAGGTCGTGGGCGGCGTCGGCAACGTGCCCGGCGCCATCGCCGGCAGCATGCTGCTGGGCATCGTGGAGAGCTACGGCATCGCCCTGTTCGGCACCAGCTACCGCAATCTCTTCGCCTTCATCCTGCTGGTCCTGGTCCTGGTGCTGCGCCCCAACGGCCTTTTCGCCAGCCGTCGCCAGACGCCGCCGGAGCCGATGACCGGCACCTTCATCGCGCCCAGCAAGCCGATACAGATCTCCTATCCGGTCCTGATCGGCATCGCCGTCGTGATGGCGCTTCTGCCGCTCGTCCTGCCCAACCCCTACGTCCTGCAGACGCTCACCAACGCCTGGCTCTACGGCCTGCTCGGCCTCAGCCTGACGCTGATCGCCGGCACCGTGGGCCTGATCTCGCTCGGCCACGCCGCGCTGCTCGCCATCGGCGGCTATGCCTCGGCACTGCTGTCGCTCGATCTCGGCATGCCGGTCGGCGCCTCGATCCTGCTGGCCGGCGTGATCGCCGCCGCCATCGGCACCATCCTCGTCTTTCCCTCCTTCCGGCTGCGCGGCCACTATTTCTCGATCGCCACGCTCGCCATCGGCGAGATCGTGTCCCTGGTGATCCTGAACTGGGAGAGCGTGACGCGCGGGCCGATCGGTGTGGCGGGCATCCCGCCCCTGTCCATCTTCGGCTTCGAATTGGACACCGATCGGTCGATCTATTGGTTCGCGCTGGCCGTGCTGGTCATCCTCGCCGCGCTGCAGTTCCGGCTTCTGGGGTCGCACCTTGGCCGGACCTTGCGCGCCATGCGCGACGACGATATCGCCGCGCGTTCCTACGGTATCGGCCTCGATCGCTACAAGGCGCTGGCCTTCTCCGTCGGCAGCTTTGCCGCGGGCGTCAGCGGCGGCATCACCTCGCACCTCTACTCGTACATCAACCACGAGACCTTCAACAGCCAGCTCTCGATCCTGGCGCTGACCATCGTGATCCTGGGCGGCATGGGCAACGTCACCGGCGCCATCCTGGGTTCGGTGCTGCTGGTCGGCCTGCCCGAGGTGTTCCGTGTCGCCGCCGAGTATCGCGTGCTGATCTACGGTCTGGTGCTGCTGCTGCTCGTCCGCTTCCGGCCACAGGGCCTGCTGGGGACGATATGAGCGCGAACACCTCCTTCCTCGAGGTCCGCGGCCTCACCCGCCGCTTCGGCGGCCTGACCGCGGTCAACAATGTCGACCTCGACCTCGCCGAAGGCGAATTCCTGAGCATCATCGGGCCGAACGGCGCCGGCAAGACGACGCTGTTCAACCTGATGACCGGGCACGACGACCCCGACGGCGGCACCGTGACCTTCATGGGCCGCGACATCACGCGCCTGTCGCCCGAGCGGCTGGCGGCGCTCGGCATCGCCCGCACGTTCCAGCACGGCCGCGTCTTCGCCAACCTCAGCGTCATGGACAACGTGCTGGTCGGCGCGCACGTCCGCTTCAAGGCGGTGCGTCCAGCCTGGCCGTTTCCGCTCAACCTTCTCGGCCCCGTGGCCGAGGTGGCGCTCGCCCTCATCCGGCCGCCCTCGGTCGTCGCGGAGGAGCAGCGCATGCGCGAGGAGGCGCTGAAGATCCTGTCGCGCTTCGGCGACCGCCTGCTGCCGCGGCTCGACAACCCGACCTACAGCCTCTCCTACGCCAACCGCCGCCGCGTCGAGATCGGTCGCGCGCTCGCGCTGGGGCCGAAGCTGCTGCTGCTCGACGAGCCGACGGCCGGCATGAACCAGACCGAGACCGCCGAGATGCAGGCGCTGATCGGCGATCTGAAGAAGTCCGGCCTCACGATCCTGCTGATCGAGCACAAGCTCGACATGGTCATGCAGCTCTCCGACCGCGTGGTGGTAATGGACAACGGCACGGTCATCGCCAACGGCAAGCCTGCCGAGGTGCGCAACGATCCGGCGGTGATCGAGGCCTATCTCGGCCATCGCCGCGCCGACAGGCCGGAGGCATCCGTGCCGGAGGCCGCACAATGACGAGCGCACCTTCAACGGCACCCCAGCCGGCCGAGCCGCTGCTCGCGCTCGAGGGCATCAACACCTTCTACGGTCCCGTACAGGTCCATTTCGACCTCAGCCTGAAGGTCGGGCGCGGTCACATCGTCTGCCTGCTGGGCGGCAACGCCAGCGGCAAGTCGACGACGATGAAGATCATCCTCGGCCTGGTGAAGCCGGCCTCGGGCTCCGTGCATTTCGCCGGCCAGCCCATCACCGGCCTGCCCACACCGCAGATCGTGCGCCGCGGCGTCGGCTCGGTGCCCGAGGCGCGCCGGCTGTTCGGCGAGATGAGCGTGCGCGAGAACCTGCTGATGGGTGCCTTCACCCGCAAGGATCAGCGTGCCGTCGCCCAGGATCTCGATCGCGTGCTGGGCCTGTTCCCCAAGCTTGCCGAAAGGCTGACCCAGCGTGCCGGCACCCTGTCCGGCGGCGAGCAGCAGATGGTGGCGATGGCCCGTGCGCTCATGGGCCGGCCGTCGATGATCTGCATGGACGAGCCGACCATGGGGCTGTCGCCGCTGTGGGTCGATCGCGTGCTCGACCTGATCGCGACGATCAACCGCGAAGGCGTGACAGTGTTCATGGTCGAGCAGAATGCGAGCCTCGCGCTCGAGATCGCGCATCATGCCTACGTGCTGCAGACCGGGCGCATCGTCCTCGACGGTCCCGCCGCCACGCTGAGGACCGATCCGCGAATCCGCGACGCCTATCTCGGTGGTCAGGACGCGGGCTGAGCGCCCGCTCGGCGGACGCCACGGCCCTTCGCAACAGGCGCTTTCGCCGGCCACACGCCGAGTGCCGCATCGACGATCGACGCCAGCACGCCGCGGCTGATGCCGTCCCGTGCCTGGATCGAGAGCCCCTGGATGACGGCGGCGTAGTACGCGGCGAGCGCCGCCGTATCCGTGCCGGCGTCGAGCTCGCCCTCGGCGACGGCCCGATCCAGGCGGGCCTTCAATCTCTCGATCGTCGCCAATCGCCGCCGCGCCAGGTCCTCCCGCACCTTCTCGTGCTCGGGTGCGCACGTCAGCGTGCCGACCGACAGCATGCAACCGCGCGGATCCGGGCCGCCCGCATAGACCTCGAGCGCGTCCCGCAGGATCCGTTCGACGGCCCGGCGCGCAGTGGGCTCCTCCTCGAGCGCCCGGCGCAGGAACGAACCGTAGGAAGCGCCGTAGAGATCGAGCGCCTCGGAATAGAGGCGTTCCTTGCTGCCGAATGCGGCGTAGAGGCTGGGCGGCGTCGTGCCCATGGCCGCCGTCAGGTCGGCGATGCCGGTCCCCTCGTATCCTTGGCGCCAGAAGAGCTGCAAGGCCGCCTCCAGCGCCTTCTGCCGGTCGAGCAGACGGGGCCGCCCGCGCGGCCGACGGGGCTCCGACGATTTCATAGCGATCAATATAAAAATCCTTGACGGAGACGCAAGGCGGCTATTTTTATATCGATCACTACGTTAATCTTTTCGGAGAACAGACATGCCCGATTCCATCGCCCCGGCCGACCTCGCCAAGCGCCGCGTCCACCGCCTCGTCTCGCAGGATGGTCAACGTCAGGTGCAGACGTCCGAGGAACCTTCGCCCGCGCTCGGCGCACAGGACGTGCTGGTCGGCGTCGAAGCGGCAAGCCTCAACTATCGCGACCTGCTCATCCTGCGCGGCCAGCTCGGGACTCCCCGCGAGGGGCTGATCCCGCTCTCGGACGGCGCCGGCCGGATCATGGCGGTGGGCGAGAAGGTGACACGCTGGAAGATCGGCGACCGCGTCGCGGCGATCTTCTATCCCGACTGGATCAGCGGTCCCTATCGTGAAGCCTTCGGGCCGAGCTCGCTTGGCGGGGGCAACACCGACGGCGTTCTCGCCACACGGATCGCGATGCCGGAGCATGCGCTGGTCCGCATCCCCGAGACGTTGAGCGTCGAGGAAGCAGCGACCCTGCCCTGCGCCGCCGTCACCGTCTGGCACGCGCTGGTCGTGCGCGGCCAGATCGCGGCGGGCGACACCGTCCTCGTGCAGGGCACCGGCGGCGTGGCGCTGTTCGCGCTCCAGATCGCCAATGCCTTCGGGGCCAGGACCATCGTGCTGTCCTCGTCGGACGAGAAGGCCAAGCGCGCACTGGAACTCGGCGCGTGGGCAACGGTGAACTACCGGACGATGCCGGACTGGGACGCGGAAGTCCGGCGGCTCACCGATGGACTCGGCGCGTCGCACATCCTCGAACTCGGCGGCCCCGACACCTTCGACCGCTCGCTGCGTTCCCTTCGCGCCGCGGGGCACATCGCCCAGATCGGCGTCTTCACCGGACTCGGACCGCAGTCAAATCTATTCCGGCTGCAGCTCGTCAACGCCACCATCGACGGCATCAATGTCGGCTCGCGCGAGCATTTCGAGGCGCTGAACGCGTTCATCACCGCCCGCGGCCTCAAGCCGGTGATCGACAGCACCTACGGACCCGACGACGTGCCGGCGGCCTTCGAGCGGCTCGCCTCCGGTCGCCACTTCGGCAAGATCGTGATCAGGCTCTGACCTTCCAATCCGGCCAGGCCGGGACACCGAAACGAAAATGGCCTCTCCTGACGGAGAGGCCATCATCGTTGGAGGCGCCAGGTGCGTCAGCCGCCGTAGAAGACGTTGTCGCCGAGGTCCTTCATCTCGAGGATCGCGGCATCCGGACGGCCTGCCAACGCCTTGTTGAGATGCGCCTCGACAACCTCGCCGACGATGATGTGATGGTCGCCCTGCTCGATGACGGTCGTCACCTTGCACTCGACGGCGCCCGGTGCGTCGACCAGGATAGGCGCGCCGGTCACGCCCTTGCGAAAGGCCTGGCCGCTGATCTTGCCGTCGCTGACGTCGGCCGGCCGGAAGAAGGTGAAGGCGAGGCTCTTCTGGTCCTTGCCAAGCATGTTCAGCACGAACGACTTCGCCGCCTTCGTCGTGTGGTAGGTGGCCGAATCCGTTTTCACGCCGACCACGACCAAGGGCGGCGCAAAGGCCGTCTGCGTGACCCAGTTCACCGTTGCGGCCGCGATGTTGCCCTTTCCGTCGTCGGCGGTGAGCACGTAGATCCCGTAGGGGATCATCCGCAATACTGTCTTCTTGGCATCTGCGTTCATTTCTCTTTCTCCACGGTCGCAGGCTTCGAGTCCGAGCCAGACGGGAGGGTAAAGGTCGCGCGGAACTTCGCAACCCCGTCGAAGGCCGGCCGTCCCCTTCCTTGATCCGGATCAATGAGGGTGCGGCGCCTCCGAACGATCCTGATTTTGGCGCGAGCCGCTGCCGGTGCGCTCCGCCGCTTCGACCTCAGGCCCGCAGGAACCGACGATGCGCCTCGGATGCCGATCATCTCGTGCGTTGCGGCTTCGCGGCGACGCCCATATCAAGGGCTCAGGCGTCTCCGGACACCCGTCCCCGCCTGCGTTCGCTTCGGTTGGAGGCCGCAATGCATAGGCCCTCTCGCTTCAAGGATCGGTCGGAAGCCGGTCGGCTGCTGGCGGAATCGCTTGCCCTCTATCGCGACAAGAAGCCGGTGGTCCTGGCCCTGCCGCGCGGGGGTGTGCCCGTCGCGCTCGAGGTGGCGAAGGTGCTGAACGCGCCTCTCGATCTCGTGTTGGTCCGAAAGATCGGCGTCCCTTTTCAACCCGAGCTGGCGATGGGTGCGGTCGTCGACGGCGCCGACCCCATCGTCGTGCGCAACGCCGAGGTCATCTCCGCGACCGGCGTGGCGGCGGCGGAATTCGACAAGATCTGCGAGCGGGAGAAGGCCGAGATCGAGCGGCGGCACCGCCTCTATCTCGGCGATCGCTCGTCCGTCGACCTGCGGGGCGCCACCGCCATCGTGGTCGATGACGGCATCGCTACCGGCGCCACCATGACCGCGGCCCTGCGCGCGATCCGCCGCCGGCAACCGGCCAAGCTGGTTCTCGCCGTTCCGACGGCGGCGGCCGATTCGCTGGCTTCCCTGCGCAAGGAAGCGGACGCGACCGTATGCCTGATCGTCCCCGACTATTTCGGCGCGGTCGGCCAGTTCTACGAGGACTTCCGCCAGACATCCGACGACGAAGTCATAGCCACCATGGCGCAGTTCACCGGAAGCGGCCCATCCCGTGACACCGCCCCACACGCTTCCTAGTCGTCTTCCGGCCCGGGAAACGGTGACGCTCGCCCGGAAGGTCGAATTCCTCCGGCGTGGCGAAGCCTATGGTGACGCCGGCCAGTCGGTGGAGAGCCGCGAAACCCATATGTCATGGGTCTTCCTCGTCAACGGAAAGGTCTACAAGCTCAAGAAGCCGGTGAGATTTCCCTATCTCGATTTCTCGTCGATCGAGAAAAGACGTGCCGCGTGCGCCAGCGAGCTGTTGCTGAACCGGCGGCTGGCGGCGGACGTATACGAGGCCGTGATGCCTCTCACGCTCTTGGGAGACCGTCTGTCCGTAGCCGGAGTCGGCGAGATCGTGGACTGGCTGGTCGTCATGCGCCGCCTCGACGAATCCGCCACGCTCGAGCGGCGGCTGCTGGCCGGCGATCTCGCCCCGCATGCACTCGATCCGTTGATCGGCACGCTCGCGCGCTTCTACAGACGGACCGCGAGAATCGCCCTTTCCCCGGCGTTGCTTCTCTCGCACTGGCAGCGGAACCTCGACGACAACGCAAGAGTGCTCCTCGATCCCCGCCTGCCGCTGCCGACGGCGACGGTCCGGCGGATCGACCGCGTCCAGCGCCGGTTCCTGCGGCGCGGCGCCCCGCTGCTGGCTGCGCGCGCCCGATCCCACTGGATCGTCGACGGCCATGGCGACCTGCGTCCCGAACATATCTGGCTCACGCCCGCGGTCCGCATCATCGATTGCCTGGAGTTCAACCGGCGCCTCCGCATGATCGACCCCCTGGACGAGATCGCCTTCCTGTGCGTGGAGTGCACGCGCCTGGGCGGGGCCCACCTCGCCGCCTACATCAAGCACCGCATCGCCCGCCTTCTGCCGAGCCGGATACCGGAACCGCTGTTCGCCTTCTATCATTGCTACCGCGCCACGTTGCGCGCGCGCCTCGCCATCGCCCATCTTCTCGAGCCCGCGCCCCGCACCCCCGCCAAGTGGCCGCTGCTCGCCCGCACCTACCTCGATCTCGCTCTTGCGGACGCGCTTCGCCTGGAGCGCATGATGGCACAATCCGGCTCTCTGTCCGGCCTTCCGACCCGCCGGAGGCCTTGCGATGCGTGAGAACAGCCTGCTGCTGACCGATCTCTATCAGCTCTCCATGCTCGAGGCCTATGCCGCCTACGACATGGACGAGTCCGCCACGTTCGAACTCTTCGTGCGCAAGCTGCCGGCCCGGCGCGGCTTCCTGTTGGCGGCAGGGCTCGAACAGCTCGTGGCGTTTCTGGAGCAGCTCCGATATTCGGAGGAAGAGCTCAGCTGGCTTCGCGGATCGGGCATGTTCTCGGACGCCTTCCTCGGCCGCCTCGCCGACCTGCGCTTCACGGGCGATCTCGACGCTATGCCTGAGGGCACCGTCTTCTTTCCAGACGAGCCTGTCGTTCGCGTGACCGCGCCCCTCCCACAGGCGCAGCTCGTGGAAACCCGCCTGCTCAACCTGATCCACTTCCAGACCGTGATCGCCTCCACCGCTGCCCGCATGGTGCTCGCCGCGCCCGGCAAGCAACTGGCCGATTTCGGCCTGCGCCGCGCGCACGGCGCCGAGGCGGGCCTTTTGGCAGCGCGCGCCAGCTATCTCGC
This sequence comes from Pseudomonadota bacterium, assembly GCA_018240685.1. Classification (GTDB taxonomy): domain Bacteria; phylum Pseudomonadota; class Alphaproteobacteria; order Reyranellales; family Reyranellaceae; genus Reyranella. The sequence goes on from JAFEFG010000019.1 coordinate 42,272, forward strand.
GGGATTTTCCGGCACGGCCACGCTGGCGGCCAATCGCGAGTTCGGCATTCCCGTCGTCGGCACGATGGCGCATTCCTTCGTGCAGGCGCACGACGACGAGGAGACCGCCTTCGAGCGCTTCGCCCGCGTCCGGCCGAAGGCCCTGACGCTGCTGATCGACACGTACGATACCGAGAACGGCGCGCGGATCGTCGCCAGACTGGCTCCGCGCCTGGCCCGCGAAGGCATCACCGTCTCGGCCGTGCGCCTGGACAGCGGCGACCTCGCCGCGCATGCCAGGGCCGTCCGCGCCATTCTCGACCAGGCGGGCCTGCGGGATGTCCGCATCTTCGCGAGCGGCGGCCTCGACGATCGCGCCCTGCTGTCGCTCAGCGCCGACGGAGCGCCGATCGACGGGTTCGGCATCGGGACCAGCCTGACCACGGCTTCGGACGCGCCGGCGCTCGACTGCGCCTACAAGCTTCAGGAGTATGCAGGCCGGCCTCGACGCAAGAAAAGCGAAGGCAAGGCCACCTGGCCTGGTCGCAAGCAGGTCTATCGCCGCCATGCGCCCGATGGCACGATCGCGGATGACATGGTCGCCCTGGTCGACGAACCGGAAGGCGGCGAGCCGCTGCTGCGGCCGGTGATGAGGGGTGGCCGGCGCTGCACAGCGCTCCCGTCCCTCGCCGCCGCCCGCGCCCACGCAGCGGCATCCCTGCTCCAGCTGCCGGAGCCGTTGCGCCGGCTGGAAGCGGCGACGGTGCCGGTTCGCATCAGCCAGGGAATACGGTCACTGGCCGACGAGATGGACCGATCCGGGAGGATCCCATGAAGTATCGTCCGATGGTCGTCTTTGCCCTGGAAGGCAGCCGCCCCTTTGCCGAGCGCGTCGCCGAGCGCCTCGACGTCCCGCTCGCACCGCACGAAGAGCGAAGCTTCGAGGACGGCGAGCACAAGGCGCGGCCGTTGCAGACCGTGCGCGGCCAGGATGCGTTCGTCCTCCATTCCCTCCATGGCGACGCGCACGAAAGCGCCAACGACAAGCTCTGTCGCCTGCTGTTCTTCTGCGGCGCGCTACGGGACGCCGGTGCCAGCAGCGTCACCGCCGTCACGCCCTATCTTTGCTATGCCCGCAAGGACCGCCGCACCAAGGCCAACGACCCGATCACGACTCGCTATGTCGCGGCCCTTTTCGAGGCGATCGGCATCGATCGCGTCATCGCCGTCGAAGTGCACAACGTGGCGGCCTTCGAGAACGCTTTCCGTTGTCCCACCATCCACATCGAATGCGCGCCGCTGCTCGCCGTCCATTTCGCGCCGCTGCTGCGCGGCCATCAAGTCGTCGCGGTTTCGCCCGATGCGGGCGGCGCCAAGCGGGAGGAGGCCTTTCGTCTGGAGCTTCAGCGGCTGATCGACATGGATGTCGGCTCGGCCTTCATGGAGAAGAGCCGCAGCGGCGGGGTTGTCTCGGGCGAATTGCTCGCGGGCGACGTGCGCGGCAAGGTGGCCGTGATCGTCGACGATCTCATCAGCACCGGCGGAACGCTCGTGCGTGCCGCCAGGGCCTGCCGCGCTGCCGGCGCGACCAGGGTATATGCCGCGGCGGCGCACGGGCTGTTCATGGGCGGCGCGCCCGAACTCATGACCGAACCGTCGATCGACGGCATCGTTGTGGCCAACACGGTGCCCTCGTTCCGGCTTTCCGCCGAATCCGCCGCGCGCCTCACGATCCTCGACGCCAGCGAGGCCGTAGCCGCAGCGATCGCCTCCTGCCGCGACGGAGGCTGATCGCCGCGGGCGCGCCCCTCTCAGCCCTTGATGCAGATGAGAGGCCGCAGGCGTGCAACCCGTCGGGCGAGGCCCGCGCGTTCGGCCGCCATGACGACGCTCGACACATCCTTGTACGCGCCCGGCGCCTCCTCGGCGACGCCCCGCATCGACGGACTGCGGATGAGGATGCCCTGCTCCGCGAGTTCGTCGACGACCTTGCGTCCACTCCAGCGCTTGAGCGCCGCGTGACGCGACAGCGAGCGGCCCGCGCCGTGGCAGGCCGAGGAAAAGGCCTTCGCCTCCGAACTCGTCTCTCCCACCAGGATATAGGACCCGGTCCCCATGCTGCCCCCGATCAGCACCGGCTGTCCTGCCGTGCGCAAGGCGGCCGGCAGGCTCGGATGTCCAGGACCGAAAGCGCGCGTCGCGCCCTTGCGATGGACGAAGAGCGATCGCGACTTGCCATCCACGGGATGCTCCTCGACCTTGCAGGTATTGTGGGAGACATCGAACAGCAGGCTGATATCTGCCGAGGGGAAGAAGTGATTGAAGACACGGCGCGCGTGGTGGCCGAGGATCTGGCGATTGGCCAGCGCACAATTGACGGCCGCGCGCATCGCCCCGAGATATCGCTGGCCAATGTCGGAATTGATGGGAGCACAGGCAAGTTCGCGATCGGGAATATCGATGCCCGTCTCTGCGGCGGCAACCACCATTTCCTTGAGGAAGTCGGTCCCGATCTGATGGCCGAGGCCACGCGAACCGCAATGGATGGTGATAACCACCTCGCCGAGCTTGAGGCCGAAGACCCCCGCAACGGCTTCATCGAAGATCTCCGCGACGGCCTGAAGTTCGAAATAGTGGTTGCCCGAGCCGAGCGTGCCCATCTCGCGCCGCTGCCGCTCGCGGGCGCGCTCCGACACGCATGCCGGATCGGCCCCTGCCATGCGGCCATTCTCCTCGATCCGCTCGAGGTCACGTGCCTCGCCCCAACCGCGCTCGAAAGCCCACTGCGCCCCACCTGAAAGCATTGCCGTCATCTCGTCGGTATCGAGCTCGATGGCGCCTGTGCTGCCAAGACCAGCTGGAATCTGCCTGAAGAAGGAGTCGGCCAGAGCCTTCTGCAGCGGCGGGATCTTGTCCGCAGCAACGCCCGTCACCATCGTGCGGACGCCGCAGGAGATATCGAACCCTACGCCGCCGGCCGAGACCACGCCGCCGTGGTCCGGATCGAAGGCTGCCACACCGCCAATGGGAAACCCGTAGCCCCAGTGCGCATCCGGCATGGCGTACGAAGCCCGGACGATGCCCGGGAGAGTCGCCACGTTCGTAGCCTGCTCATGGACCTTGTCGTCCATGTCGCGGATGAGCGCCTCGTCAGCGTAGATGATCGCGGGAACCCGCATCGCGCCCTTGGGCTCGATGCGCCAGGTCATCTCATCGACGTGAGTAAAGCGATCGGGATCCACGGGCCGCCTCAAACATCGACGACGCAGGCGGCGGACCAGAGGCCGTCCCGATCCTTCTCGACCTTGAGCGCCGTATAGGTTGCCCCTTTGGGCTCGCAGGCCGGCGCGTGGCGCACGACCTCGACCGGCTCGCCGCGCAACAGGCCCTCGAGCCGCTTCCCCTCGATACGCACCTGAAACTGCCCGAACAGCATCTTGCGCACCGCCATTTCATAGATGACCGCATTCAGCCACTCGACAAACAAAAGCTCAAGGTCGGACGCCTGGCACCGCACCGCGACCTCGGCCTTCGACTCGACAGCCGCTTCCGTCACCGCGGCCGTGAGCGCCAGCGCCGCCTGCTCAAAGGCCTCCGCCGGGCTCCGACCTACCCCTTTGATGCCAATATCGGCGTCGTGAGGAAAATGCGACCAGCCCATCCCCCTTGCACCCTTGGCCTGCCGATCGGCACGGGGTGGACGGATCTCCATTACGTGGCGGGGCGCGACGGCTCCGGCTCTTCTTCTTCAGCCGTCAGAATCTCCACCACCTTGGCAGCGACTGCCGACACATGATGGCCGCTCTTGGCAAGGACGTCCTGATCGCCGGCCATGCACATCGCTGCCTCCTCAAGGTCCGCCACCGAGGGGTTCAACTCGAGAATATCAATCACCTTGGGATCCTCGAGGCTGCCAAGGATCCGTTCAAAATCCTCTCGGGTGGCAGGACGCGCGGTAGAGGTTGGGGATTTCTTGGACATGGTTGACTTGTCCTCCCAAATCCGGAGCCGGACGTTGACATGGATCAACGGCGATTGCTGACAGACTTGAACAATCGCTCGATTAGTCAAGCGCACAACGACACGCGCTGCAATCCGCCAGTCGGTTGCAACCCGAGACTCTGAGGCCATTGATCGAGATCAACGGCGAATCCACCCACTCTCTCTAATATTTGGAAGTGTCGTTGCGTCTCTGCCTCCGGAGGATGCCGTGATGGAGATTTATCCCGTCGACACCGATCCCGAACAGGTTATCCGCTGGCTGATGGTTGAACGCGCGCGCGGCGCGTATGGGCTTCAGGTCACGGCCTCCCGCATCAGCGACAGCCACGGCCTCGATGAAAGCCAGCTCGAACTCGGACTGGGCGACGAGGAGCGCGAGGACCTCAGCGAGGAAGTGACCATCGCCCAACTGGAGATCGCGCCACTCCACACCAGCGAAGGGTGGCGCCTGACCGTAAGTGTCGAGGACGAGCTTCATCCCTCGGAATCCGAAGAGGAGGAGGAGGAGGAGGAAGAGGACGAAATCGACCTCGACACCTTCTACCTGGAGTTCATTCGTCCCGGGCACGGCACGGTGAGCGTCATCGCGGAAGTGGACGGTCCCGATGGCGTGGCTCATCTGGATCGACTCCTCAAGGCGATCGAGACGAACACCCACGTGCCGGAAGGTCAACCCAACCGGCGCAATACGCTCTCCTGATGAAATACGCTTCAGGCATCTCCTGCCGAAGCGCCGGTCGATGCTTCGACCTTACAACCGACCGATCTCGAACTCCTCGCAGGAGTAGCCCAGCATCGAGAGCCCCTCCTCAAGGAAGTCACCGAGGAGCGGCATGCCCAGGAGGTAGGCGGCCGTACGCTTGTTGTGCGCGTCCTGCGCTTCCCGCCGGACATCGGGCCATTCAGCGGCGCTCGTGCCGTCGCGACCGAGCCAGGCCAAAGCCACGAGGTCGACCTGCTCATCGACGGACAAGGCATCGATGAAGGCGGTCAGCTCTTCCACGACCGGGTCATCGCCGTGCTCCTCAAGCACCGCTGTCTCCTTGTCGTCGGAAGGGTTGGAGCCCGGGTCGGGCTCGGTCGCCGCATCCTTGACGTCGAATTCCCGGGCCTTGACGATCACGAAGCAGACTTTTTCCGGGGAAATGGTGAGTGCCGGTTCCGGCGCGTCTGCCTGGTTTACCTTGCGCATGATGTTGCCTCGCTGCTTTGCTTGAGCCCGCCCTATGATGGACCCTTCATCGCCCGAAGAGGGCCAAGGTCTCCTTGATCGAGATCAACCACCGGGCACTGGCTAGCGCCGCAACATCTTGCGCAGATCGCCAAGCGACCGGGTGTTGATCACGTCCGCTGCCGTCAACCAGCCTCGCCTGGCCTGGTCGATGCCGTATCGCATGCATCGTAGCGCATCCACCGAATGGGCATCACTGGAGATGGCGATCCTCGCGCCGGCCTCCCGTGCTGCATGAGCATGAACGTCGTTCAGATCGAGCCGTTCCGGTTCGGCGTTGATCTCGAGGTAGCAATTCTCGTCGCGGGCGGTAGCAATGACGCGCTCCATGTCGATGTCGTAGGCTTCGCGTTCGCCGATCAGACGGCCGGTCGGGTGGCCGATGATCGACACATTCCGGTTCCGCATCGCCCTGATCAAGCGTTCGGTCTGTGCCTCGCGCGGCAGGTCGAAGTAGGAATGCACCGATGCCACGACGACGTCGAGCTGAGCCAGCGCCGAGTCGGGCAAGTCGAGACGGCCGTCCTTCAGGATGTCGACTTCGATGCCCTTGAGGATGGTGATGCCCTTCAGCGTCGCGTTCACCCTGTCGATCTCCTTCGCCTGGCGTGCCAGGCGAGCCGGATCCAGCCCGTGGGCCATCGCCACGCGCCGGCTGTGATCGGTCAGGGCAATGTACTCGTAGCCCAGATCGTGGGCCGCCTGCGCCATGGCTTCGATGCTGGTCGTGCCATCCGTCCAGTCGGAGTGCACATGGAGATCGCCGCGAATATCGTCCGCCGATACAAGGCGCGGCAGCTTGTGGGCCGCCGCCAACGCGATCTCGCCGGCATCTTCGCGCAGTTCGGGCGGAATGAAGGAGAGGCCAAGCTTCTTGTAGACCTCCTCCTCGGTCGCGCCGGCGATCCGCCGCTTGCCCGAGAACAGTCCGTATTCGTTGAGCTTCCAGTGCCGATCGAGGGCAAGATTGCGCAACGCGATGTTGTGGGCCTTCGAACCCGTAAAGTAGAGCAGTGCCGCGCCATAGCTCTCCTCGGGCACGATGCGCACATCGACCTGCAGCCCCGAGCGCAGCACGACCGTGGTCCGCGCCGGACCATGCGCGAGGACCTTCTCGACATTCTCGTACTTGACCAGCTTGTCGGCGACCACTGTGCCATCCTTCGCCGTCGCCAGGACGTCGAGGTCTCCGACCGTGTCGCGTCGGCGGCGGTAGCTGCCGGCGACGACGAGGCGGCCGCCGTCGCGCAGAAACGACAGCAGTGCCTCGGCTTCTGCCTCCGCGACCGGCAGCTTGAACCGCTTGCCGGTACGGGGTTGCTCCAGCGCCTCGGCGAGCTTGCCGATCAGCGTCGGCCCGAAGCCGCGAATCGTGGCCAGGCGCCCCGCCTTCACTGCCGCCCGCAGGTCGTCGAGCGTCCGGATCTTGAGCTTGTCGTAGAGGAGCTTGACCCGCTTCGGCCCGAGGCCGGGCAGGGCCGCCATGTCGCCGACCTGTCCCGGCAGCTTCTTCTTCAACGCGTCGAGGAGCCGGAAGCGCCCTGTCTTGACGATGTCGGCGATCTTGCCGGCGAGATCCTCGCCGATCCCCGGCAGTTCCGAGAGGTCGCGCCCCTCGGCCAGCAGGCTGCGGACACTCTGAGGCAGGCTTTCCATGACCCGCGCCGCGCGGCGGTAGGCACGAATGCGGAAGGGATTCTCACCCTCCAGCTCGAGCAGGTCTGCGGCCTGGTCGAACATCGCCGCGATTTCAGCGTTCTGTACCGGCATCGTAGGGCCCTTCGGCCGAAATCCACCCTCCTGGACAACCCTAGTTGGACCTTGCTCCCGCACATTGATCCACGTCAGACCGGCACGCTGCCTGGTTGAGCCAGATCAAGGCGCATATCCCCCGATCATGGACCGTTGGCGAACCAAGGACGGGGACTGCACCATGCGGCTGTTCCTTTGTGGCGATGTCATGCTCGGTCGCGGAATCGACCAGGCCCTGCCACATCCCTGTCATCCGGAACTCCACGAGGCGTACGTCCAGTCGGCAGCGGACTACGTGCGCCTCGCCGAGGACGTCAACGGCACCCTCCGTCTGCCGCTCGATCTTTCTTCCATCTGGGGTGCAGCGCTCGACGAGCTTGCCGAGAGGCGGCCGGCGGTACGCATCATCAATCTCGAAACAGCCATCACGCGAAGCGACGATTTCGCATCCAAAGGCATCAACTATCGCCTGAGCCCAGAGAACGCTCTCTGCCTCATCGCCGCCGGGATCGATTGCTGTACGCTCGCCAACAATCACGTCCTCGATTTCGGCCCGGAAGGGCTGCGCGACACGGTGGAAGCGCTCGACCGCCTCGGTATCAGAAGTGCCGGTGCCGGCAACAACCGGGAGCGGGCACGGCAGCCCGCCTTCCTGGCCTGCGGCTTGGGAAACCGGGTCGCCGTCTTCTCCTATGCGATCGGCTCGAGCGGCGTGCCCGATGACTGGGCGGCGACGATCGACAGCCCCGGCGTCAATCTCCTCCCCGACCTTTCGGAATCGACCATCACTTCGGTGATCGAGCATATCCGCAGCACGGCGGCGGCCAACGACATCGTCGTCGTGTCGATCCATTGGGGACCGAACTGGGGATACCACATTCCCGACGATCATCGCCGCTTCGCCCGGGCGCTCGTGGATGACGGGCGCGTATCCATCGTCCACGGCCATTCATCGCATCACGCACAGGCAATCGAGATCCGCCGGAACCGGCTGATCCTCTACGGCTGCGGGGACTTCCTCAACGACTACGAAGGCATCAGCGGACACGAGGACTATCGCAGCGATCTTCCCCTCATGTACCTTCCCGACATCAATCCGGCGACGGGCGATCTCGCATCGCTCGACCTCGTTCCCCTCAGGGTCCGGCGCTTCAGGCTCGAGCGCCCGTCGGAGCGCGATTTCGACTGGATGAGATCAACGCTGGACCGGGAAAGCCGGCGTTTCGGAACGGGAGTCACGGCCGGCGCCTCGCGCCGATCATTGAAGGTCGCCCCGGTCTGACGCACTAGAACCTGGTCGCCGCCGCAAAGAGGACGAGCGCCACAAGGAGCAGGGTGATGCCGGCTGCTCCACCAACGGCGAGGCCCAAGAGGAATTGGCGAGCATCGTGCGGCGTCCGCGGATGGGCCGCAGCTTCACACGTGCCGAAGCAGAATGGCACTGCCAGGACACGATCCGGGTGACTCGCCGCCATGCCGACACACCCTATGCATTGTCCTTCGACGTTGCTTGGAAAAGATTGCGCACGTTACCAGCCGTCAATAGGGTTCCGGCCAAGAGTGCGGGGGAGCCTTGGACAGTCCTGAAATTCGCCGGCTAACGGCGCGCGCGCCGCACATCTCCATCGGGGAAATTCTCGACCACCCCCTCTTTCCCGCCGCCCGCAAACTCTATCTCGACCGCTTCCTCGCCGTGTACGACGGCGATCCATTCCTGGTGCGGCTGTTGATCGAGTCCGGCCGTTTCGTCGTCTATCACCTCGCCGTCATCCTGGAGGCCGGCCACGACCCGGAACGCCCCGAGACCTGGTTCACCGTCGGACGTCTGAAGCAATTCCTTGCCCAGTTCGGCCTGGGCGTGAGCCAGCGCCAGATCGACCATCTCGTTGGCCGACTGCGATCAGTCGGATTTCTCGATGTCCGTCCTGCCGAGCAGGATCGCCGCCTGCGCATCCTGAAACCCACGGAGCGGATGCTGGCGCACGATCGCGACTGGCTCGCCGCGCACTACGCGCCACTCACCGTCCTGTGCCCGCACAACGACTACGGGCCGATCATGCGTGGCGATGCCCGGATGCAGGTCCTTCATCGCCGCGTGTCGCTGGAGTTCGCGCCGATCGGGCACAAGCTCCTGACAGAGGCGCCTGACATGATGCTCTTCTTCGACCGAGCAGCCGGGCACATGATCCTCGCCGCCCTGCTGCATGCGGCCCTGGAGCAAGCCGACGATCCCCATGTCGCCATCCCCTATGCGGATGTCGGAGACCGCTTCGGCGTTTCCCGTACCCATGTACGACGCCTTCTGATGAGCGCCCAGGAGATGGGCCTCGTCCAGCTGAAGACCCGCGGCGGCCATTGTGTCGAGATCCTGCCGAGGCTGTGGGCGAGCTACGACCGTGCCATCGCAGGCGGAATGTTCCTGCACGATCTCATTTATGGGGCGGCGACCGGCCGCACTTCCACTGCAACGGCGTGACCGCGGGCCAACTCTGCCCCTCCCCGGCGGAAAACTTTGCGCACAAGGCTGAATTCGATCGCCTCCATCTTGGCGAGGAAGCGCTGTCCCCTCATGCAGGAGCCCGAGAAGCGTCCGCTCTCGCACGACCGGACGCCCGAAAGGATTTGGGGAAGCACATGCGCAGAATCTGGAAATGCGGCCTTTGCCTGATGGGATTGGGCATCTGGGGAACGACTACGTTGACCCTGACGAGCCCGGCCGACGCCAATACCTTCTTCGCCAACCAGACTGGGCGGCCTTGCAGCGCCTGCCACAATCCGGGGCAGGAGGAGAAGGGAGTCCAAGGGCTCAACGCGGCAGGGCAGGCTTTCAAGAACTGCGGTTTCAAGTTCGGCTGCAACGCCGGCAGCACCAGCGCGCCGCAGCAGAGGACGACCGAGCACGACAACGGCGTCGCCACCTTCTCGAACAATTGCGCCAATGGGCAGATCCGCTGGGTGGTGCTGCGTCCTGGCATGAACGACGCTTCCCGCGACGTGGCACTGATCATGGATCCCGGCAGCCGCACGAAGGTCGGCGTCTCGAAGGGCACGACGTGGGCGGCCGCTTGCGGCAACGCGCCCCCCAACACCCAGCAGTTCTTCTGGATTAAGCTCGACATCGCCGTCCAGTAAGGGCCGGACGACGAGGAACAGGCTGCCTCGTCACGGATCCGTCGAGGTTTCTCGCGCCACGCCACGGCTCTCTTCGAGCGCAGTCCTCCCGACGCGACGCGGCGGCATCCCAGCGGCCGTCACAAAGAACACGTCCAGCACAAGGAAGAGACCGCCCGGGGAGACTGGGCGGCCTCCCCTGCGGCCAAAAGCGGGCCACATGCTGGTGCAAACTACTGGCGACTTTGCACCAGCAGCAGCGTGACGATGTTGCGTTCGCGGCAGGCGAGCGTTGATCTAGGTCAAATGCTCCTCGCCCAGCGGCCGATTCGGCCTAATGAACCAGGTTCTTCTCGAAGAACCCGGCCATACGGCGCTTGCTGTCGGCGGCGGCGACAGGGTCCTTGCCGATCAGGAATCCCATGTACTGCTGGGGGATGAGCTCGACATCGAAGGAATGACGTGCCTGCGGATACACGACGACGTCGAGTTGTGCGCCCTTCACGCGAACGGACGTGCATTCCTCTGCGGAGACCCAATTGTCCTGGCCTCCACTGAAGATCTGCACCGGGGCGCTGAGGCTGACATTGCTTCGATAGACGCCGCACCACGGATAGTAGGCGGCGATTGCACGAAAACGCACATCGGTCGGCGCGGGCGCATAAGTGTGCACGATGTCGGCTTCGGCCGCCCTCATCGCCACGCTACCGCCGTTGCTCTGGCCCATCAGGAAGATGTTGCGGCGATCGACGAACGGGAGGCCGGCCAGGTAGCGGGCCGCGTCGAACGCATCCGAAGTGCGATACTTCAGTGCGCGCAGGAGCTTGGCGTTGCTGGCGCACATCTCGTCGCCCGAATAGTAGCGGGGCCCGAAACTGTCGAGATTGAAGACGACGTACCCCCGGCTCTGCAGGTCGGTCGCGTGCTCCTGCAGACTGAAGCGCACCGCAGGCTGCCAGCCGCCGCATCCGTGCATGAGGACAACAGCTGGAAAGGGTCCCTCTCCCTGCGGCTTGTACAATTCAGCCCGTAATTTCACGCCGCCAGGCTCTACCGGTTCGCTGGCATCGAACTTCACGATCTGCTGCGCAAGGAGCGGTGTCCCAGTCGCGCTCCCCAGCACGAATACGAGGAATGCAATGAATCGCCGCATCCAAGCTCCCGGTATCAAGGGGAGTGACCTTAAGTCGCGGCGGACGTTGAGGCAATGTCTCGTTCGAGCAACGGATACGAAAGTTACAAAACATAAAACATACAAAAGGGCCGCCCGTCAGGGCGGCCCTTTCTCGGAAGTCGAAGTCGTGGGTTCAGAGGTTCATCACCAATAACCGTACCACTCGTTGTTGACCTGGCCCTGGATCTGGCCGGGAATCTCCAGCGTATTGCGATCGGGCTTCCTCATCCGCTCCAGGGTCCAGTAGAACTGGATCGGTGAAGTGATCCCGGCCAGGTTGTCGCGGAAAGCGACCGGCTCGAAGAACTGCCCCAGAGTACCGAGAGCCCCGATCGCCAGCAGGCGAGCCTGCACCTTCGCGGCAATCTCCTTCTGCTGTTCGAGGTTCTTGGCCTTCGCGAACTCGAGCCGCAGCTTCTCGACCTCCGGGTCGTTCGGCGCGCCAGCCCACCCATTCGCGGGATTGGCGGAGAAGGCGATGTCCATCGGGTCGTACACATCGCCAGCCAGCCACCAGGTATGGAACATGCTCCAGCCGCCCTGCGTCGGCGGCCCCTTCACGGTCCGCTCCTTCATCATCGCCTGGAAGCTCATGTCCCGCACCTCGACGTTCATGCCGATCTTGCGGAGGTTGTCGACCGTGACGGCGGTGAAGGCCGCAATGACGGGAATGTCGGTCGGATTGAGGACAACGACCTTCGCTCCGTTATAGCCTGCGGCGCGCAGTGCCTTCTTGGCCGCCTCGAGGTCGGCAGTGCGCAGGATGTCGCTGCCGGCATCGTTCGCGAACGGGGTGCCGCACGGGAATATCGAGTAGCACACGCGATAGAAGCGCGGGTCGCCGAGGGCGGTGCGCATGTACTCATTCTGATTGATCGTCATCAGCACGGCGCGCCGGACGCCCGGGTTGTTGAACGGTGCCTCCTGACTGTTGAACCGCATCATCGCGACGTTGCCGAGCGGGTCGGTGTTGGCGACGATGATGTGGTCCTTGCCGATGAGCTGGGTCACGACGCGCGACGGCGGCGACTCGATGTACTGGACGTCATCCTTGAGCAGAGCGTCCCCGGCAGCCTTCGGATCCGCGTAGTAGATCATCCCGATCTCGCTGGCCTTCGCGATCTTTCCGCCGGCAGCCAGAGAGGGCTTGTCGGAGCGCGGCACATAATCGGTGTTCTTGATGTAGTAGGCCTGCGAGCCGGGCACGAACTTGTTCGACTCGAACTTGTACGGGCCAGACCCGATCGGATCCGTGATCGGCGTGTAGGGATCCGTTTCGGCAATGCGCTTTGGCATCATGAACGGCACGTTGGCCGAATTCTTGGCCAGCGCCTCGAGCACGATGCCGCTCGGCTGGCTCAGCTGCATGACGATCGTCTTCGAGTCGGGCGCCGTAAGGCTCTGCACGCTCTTGAACAGCTCCTGCCCGGTTCCGTCACGCTTCGACCACCGCTGCAGCGACACGACACAGTCTTCGGCGGTAACTTCCGTGCCGTCGTGCCACTTCAGGCCGGGCCGCAGCTTGAAGGTCCACGTCTTGCCGTCCGGAGAAGTCGTATAGCTCTCGACCATCTGCGGCTTCGGTTCGAAGTTCTGGTCGTAGGCGAACAACGTATCATACACAAGATAACCGTGGTTTCTCGTAATATATGAGGTCGTCCAGATCGGATCGAGATATTCGAGCTTGGCGTGAGTCGCAATGGACACCTTGCTCGTATCGCAGGCCCCGACCGCCAGCGGAATAGCGAGCGCTGCTCCCGCCAGCAGCTTCTTTGCCGTCAACATTCAGTATCTCCCACTATGGAATAGTTGCTGCAGCCCCACCGAACGGCAGCGACGCGCTTCGGCACACGCGACGGCCCCTTATCCGTTGAAAATCGCCCCCGGCCCTTGACATGCATCAAACTAATGAATGCGATGGCGCCTATT
>JAFEFG010000001.1 GCA_018240685.1 Pseudomonadota bacterium
CGTTCGGCCTGGTCATGATCGAGGCGATGGCCTGCGGGACGCCGGTCCTGGCCTACGACAATGGCTCGGTGCCGGAGATCATCGAGGACGGCGTTACCGGCCTGATCGTGAAGAACGAGTTCGAGGCCACCGATGCCATCCGCAACCGGCTCGACACGCTTTCCCGCGCTCATATCCGGGCCCGCTTCGAGGAACGCTTCACGGCCCGCCGCATGGCCAACGAGTATCTCGAGATCTATCGCGGCCTCGTCTCCAACGAGGTGCCGCGGCTGCGCCTCGTGAAGAGGTGAACTGGGGATGAACATGTCATAAAACCGGCATTCAACGCAGGCATAGTGCGCGGATTGAATCGGGCCGGAGACGTTCGGGTTGAGCGATCCACGTGCGGAGAGTCATGTCCGCCTAAAGAATGCGGTGCGGCGTAATCGGGTGCTGTCCCGCGAGGGGCTTCTGGAAAGGCTGTTCGAGCGGCTGTTCCATGGCCTCGTCTACACGCAGATCTGGGAAGATCCGGAGATCGATCTCGAGGCGCTCGCGCTCGCACCGGACAGCCACGTCGTGGCGATCGCTTCGGGCGGATGCAATGTGCTTTCCTATCTGACGGCCGATCCGGCGCACATCACGGCGCTCGACCTCAGCCTCGCCCATGTGGCGCTCAACCGGCTGAAGCTGGTCGCGGCGAGCCGGCTGCCGTCGTGGGAGGCGTTCTACCGCTTCTTCGGCGCCGCCGACGACGAGGCCAATATGGCGGCCTACGAGCGGCTGATCGCGCCCTATCTCGACGTGCCGAGCCGCACCTACTGGGAAGGACGCAGCCTGCACCAGATCGGCCGGCGCCGGATCTCGATCTTCGCCCGCAACGCCTATCGCCATGGCGTGCTTGGCCGCTTCATCGGCCTCAGCCATGCGGTGGCCCGCTTCTACGGCGTCGATCTGCGCGAGATCCTGAGCGCGCGTACGCTCGAGGAGCAGCGGGCCTTCTTCGAGACGGCGCTGGCGCCGCTGTTCGACAAGCGCGCCGTGCGCTGGGCGACGGCCAACCGCCTCTCGCTCTACGGGCTCGGCATTCCGCCGGCGCAGTACGAGGCACTGGCCGGCGGCACCGACATGCGCCACGTGCTGCGGCAGCGGCTGGAGCGGCTCGCCTGCGGCTTCAGCCTGGAGCAGAACTACTTCGCATGGCAGGCCTTCGGGCGCGGCTATGCCGACGACGGCGCTGGCCCGCTGCCGCCCTACCTCCGGCGCGAGCACTTCGACATGCTGCGCGCGCGCGTCGATCGCGTCGAGGTCATGAACCGCTCGATCACCGAGTATCTGGCGGGGTGTCCCGCAGGCTCGGCGGACCGCTACGTGCTGCTCGATGCGCAGGACTGGATGACCGACGCCCAGCTCAATGCGCTGTGGACCGAGATCACGCGCACGGCGCGGCCGGGTGCGCGCGTGATCTTCCGCACCGCCGCCGAGCCGTCGCTGCTGCCCGGCCGCCTCGACGACGAGCTGCTGGGGCGCTGGCACTACGAGGCGAGCCTTTCGCAGGCGCTGTCCGCGCGCGACCGGTCGGCCATCTATGGCGGCTTCCATCTCTACATTCTCAAGGATTGAGCCGTGAGCGACGTCCTTGCCTCCTCGGAGCTGATGGACCGGATCTACCGGCGGCAGCGGCACGTCTACGATCTCACCCGCAAATACTACCTGCTCGGCCGCGACCGCATGATCCTGCGGTTGGCGCCGCCGGCGGGCAGTCGCGTGCTGGAGATCGGCTGCGGCACGGCACGCAATCTCATCGTCGCGGCGCGCGCCTATCCCGGCGTGCAGTTCTTCGGCATCGACATCTCGACCGAGATGCTGGAGACGGCGCGCCGTCTCGTCGAACGCGAGGGCCTGTCGCACGACATTCGTCTCGCGCGTGCCGACGCGACGGCCTTCGACCCCGCCCTGCTGTTCGGCGTTCCCTCTTTTTCGCGCATCTTCGTTTCCTACAGCCTGTCGATGATGCCGGGCTGGGAGGCGGTCCTGGAGCGCGCCCTGCGCTGGCTGGCGCCGGGCGGGGAGCTGCATGTGGTGGATTTCGGCGGCCAGGAGCGCCTGCCGGCCTGGTTCCGCGCCGGTCTGCGGACCTGGCTGCGGCTGTTCCACGTCACGCCGCGCGACGAACTCGAGCAGGAACTGACGCTCATCGGCCTGCGATCCGGCGCGCTCACGGCCGTCGAACGGCCGTTCCGCGGCTACGCCCAGTACGCCGTCTGTCGCCGCCTCCACGCCTAGGCAAGGCCGCCTCCCTTTCGCTGCATGGTCCCGGCCGCCACGGGGCATTGGCAGTTTCCGCGTCCGATGCTAACCGGACGGGAACATTTTGCAGCGTTGGGAGTCCCCAAGATGACCGAAGCCTACATTTGCGACGCCATTCGCACCCCCGTCGGCCGCTATAATGGCGGTCTCGCCGCGGTGCGCGTGGATGATCTCGCCGCCCACCCGATCAAGGCGCTGATGCAGCGCAACGGCAGCGTCGACTGGGGGGCAGTCGACGACGTGATCTATGGTTGCGTCAACCAGGCGGGTGAGGACAACCGCAACGTCGCGCGCATGGCGGGCCTGCTGGCCGGGCTGCCGGTGGAAGTGGCGGGCGCCACGGTGAACCGCCTGTGCGGCTCGGGCCTCGAGGCGGCCGGCCATGCCGCACGCGCCGTGAAGCTTGGCGAGGCCGACATGGTGATCGCGGGCGGCGTCGAGGGCATGACGCGCTCGCCCTATGTGATGGGCAAGCCCGAGGGGCCGTTCGACCGCTCGATGAAGCTCGAGGACACGGTGCTGGGTTGGCGTTTCGTCAACCCCAAGATGAAGGCTGCCTACGGCGTCGACGCGATGGGCCAGACGGCCGAGAACGTCGCCGTCGAGCACCAGATCAGCCGCACCGACCAGGATGCCTTCGCCTATCGCAGCCAGCGCCGCTGCAAGGCCGCGCAGGATCGCGGCTTCTTCGACAAGGAGATCGTTAAGGTCACCGCCAAGAAGGGCAAGAACGAGTATGTCGTCGACAAGGACGAGCATCCGCGCGGCGACACCACGATGGAGACGCTGTCCAAGCTGTTGCCCGCGTTCCGCGAAGGCGGCTCGGTGACGGCCGGCAACTCCTCGGGCATCAACGACGGCGCCTGCGCCATGATCATCGCCTCGGAAGCAGCCGCCAAGGCCAACGGCCTCGTACCGCGGGCGCGCATCCTCGGCGCCGTGTCGGCGGGCGTGCCGCCGCGCGTGATGGGAATCGGGCCGGTGCCGGCGACGCAGAAGCTGCTGGCCAAGCTCGGCATGACCGTGAAGGACTTCGACACGATCGAGCTCAACGAGGCCTTTGCCGCCCAGGCGCTCGCGGTGCTGCGCCAGCTCGGCCTCGCGGACGACGCGGAAAACGTCAATCCCAACGGCGGCGCGATCGCGCTCGGCCATCCGCTGGGCGCCTCGGGCGGCCGGCTGATGATCACGGCCCTCAACCAGCTCGAAGCGACCGGCGGCAAGCGCGCGCTTTGCACCATGTGCATCGGCGTCGGCCAGGGCATCGCGCTGGCGCTGGAAAGGGTCTGATGCGGAAGCTCCTGCTCGCGGCCGCAATCCTTGCTTGCACTTGCGGCCTCGCGCAGGCGCAGATCGAGCCGCGCTACGCCAAGGAGCTGGCGGTCAATGCGCCCGGATCGGGCGACCAGCTCCTGCCGCGCTACGCAGGCTCCTTCATTCTGGCGCAGACGCGCAAGGACTTCGACGAGCTCGTGCTGCCGCTCGGCCCGACCGTGGGGGCGAGTTACGCAAGCGATCCCGACAAGAAGCTGCGCTACAGCAAGACGCGCACCGTCGAGGGACGGCTGACCCGCACGGTCTACGTCGTCCCGGAGGGCCGCTCGACGCTCGAAGTCGTCCGCAACTACACCGGTGAACTGGAAGCCAAGGGCGCCAGGACGCTGTTCGAATGCAGCAAGGCGGCGTGTGGCGAGGAATTCTACAAGCTCCACGGCGTGCCCCGGGCGCTGAAGCCGGAAGGCTCGGCCTATAGCCGCGAACGGCGTGCGCTCGCAGCCAATGTGCTGGAGTATGTCGATCCCGGCCAGGATCAGCGCCTGTGGGTCGGCCAATGGGATCGGGAAGGCGGCGAGGTCTATGTCTCGATCTATGCCGCGACGCAGACCGGCGGCTCGATGGGCGACATCTCGGCGGCGCTCAAGGGCCGCGTCCTGGTGATGCTGGACGTGCTCGAGACCAAGGCGATGCAGAAGAACCTCGCCTTCGTGTCCGCCGAGCAGATTGGCGGCGCGCTGGGCAAGGACGGGCGCGTGGCGCTCTACGGGATCTATTTCGATTTCGACAAGGCGGGGCTCAAGCCGGAGTCGGACAAGCAGCTCGCCGAGATGGCAGCGCTCCTGAAGTCCAATACCGGCCTCAAGGTCTTCATCGTCGGGCACACCGACAACAAGGGCACGCTCGCCTACAATCTCGACCTGTCGCAGCGGCGGGCCGACGCCGTGGCCCGCGCGCTCTCGACCCGCTACGGCATCGCCGCCGACCGCCTGGCGTCGAAGGGGGTGGGGCCGCTTAGCCCGCTGGCGCCCAACGATACCGAGGACGGTCAGGAGAAGAATCGCCGCGTCGAGCTGGTGAAGCAGTAGCGGCCAGTCCGGGCGTCGGCCTGCGCTACGGCGTTTCGGTGAGGTTGATGCCGGCCTGGCGCAGCTCGGTCATCATGCGCTTCCTGCTGCCGTCGAGGTCGATCGCCGCGGTCGCGTCCAGAACGACGGCCACGTCGAATCCGGCCTGGCGCGCGTCGATGGCCGACCAGGCCACGCAGTAGTCGAAGGCGAGGCCGCAGAACACCAGACGCGTGAAGCCGCGCGCCTTCAGGTATCCGTCGAGCCCCGTGCGCGTCATGCGGTCGTTCTCGCGGAAGGCGGAGTAGGAATCGATACCGGCATGGAAGCCCTTGCGCACGATCATCTGCGCCTTGACGACGTCGAGGTCGGGATGGAAGTCCGCACCCGGGCTGCCCTGCACGCAATGATCTGGCCACAGGGTCTGCGGGCCGTAGGAGAACTGCACGGTGGAGAAGGGTGCCGCATCCTTCCAGCTGCTGGCGAAGGAGGCATGGCCCGCCGGATGCCAGTCCTGGGTCAGGATCACGTTGTCGTAGCGGCTTATGAGGCGGTTGACGAAGGGCACGGTGGCATTCGCACCCGGAACCGCAAGTGCGCCCCCGTCGCAAAAGTCGTTCTGCATGTCGATCACGATCAACGCCTCATTCGGCATCCCGGTGCTCTCCTTCAAAGTGATGGCAGATCTCCCTGGCCTTGTTCGTTCTCGAATGCGGCGATCCAGTGGCGAAGCGACCGGCTTTCGATCGCGGCGCGCAGTCCGCGCATGACGTCCTGATAGTAATGGAGATTGTGCCAGGTGAGGAGCATCGGCCCGAGAATCTCCTCGCTGCGGATCAGATGGTGGAGGTAGGCACGGCTGTGATGACGGCACGCCGGGCAGCCGCACTGCTCGTCGATCGGCCGCGGGTCGTCGCGGTGGCGCGCATTGCGCAGGTTGAGCTCGCCGCGGCGCGTGAAGGCCTGCGCCGTGCGGCCCGCGCGCGTGGGCATCACGCAGTCGAACATGTCGATCCCGCGCAGCACGGCGCCCACGATATCGGCGGGGCGTCCGACGCCCATCAGGTAGCGCGGCTTGTCGGCGGGCAGGAGCGGCACGGTGGTGTCGAGCGTACGGAACATCAGTTCCTGGCCTTCGCCCACGGCCAGTCCGCCAACGGCGTAGCCGTCGAACCCGATCGCGGCGAGGGCCTTGGCGCTCTCCTCGCGCAAGGCGGGGAAGGTGCTGCCCTGGACGATGCCGAACAGGCCGTAGCCCGGCCGCTCGACGAAGGCGCGCTTGCCGCGTTCTGCCCACACCATGGAAAGACGCATGGAGTCGGCCGCAGCCTTCTCCTCGACCGGCCACGACGTGCATTCGTCGAAGGACATGGTGATGTCGGCGTCGAGCAGGTGCTGGATCTGGATCGAGCTTTCGGGGGTGAGGCGATGCTGCGTGCCGTCGATCGGCGAGCGGAAGGTGACGCCGTCGCGGTCGAGCTTGCGCAGCTCCTTGAGCGACATGACCTGGAAGCCGCCCGAATCGGTCAGGATCGCGTGGGGCCAGTTCATGAACTTGTGCAGTCCGCCCAGCGCCGCGACGCGCTCCGCGCCCGGCCGCAGCATGAGGTGATAGGTGTTGCCCAGCACGATCTCCGCGCCGGTCTCGGCCACGGATTGGGGCATCATCGCCTTCACGGTGCCAGCCGTGCCGACCGGCATGAAGGCCGGCGTCTCGACGGTGCCGTGCGCCGTCGTGATGCGGCCGCGCCGGGCCTGCCCGTCGGCGGCCAGCAGATCGAAGGAAAGACTCATCGGTGCAAGAGACAACAATCGCCGTATGAATAGAAGCGGTATCGATGCGCGACGGCGTGCGCGTAGGCCGCCTTCATGCGCTCCAGCCCGGCGAAGGCCGCCACCAGCATGAAAAGGGTCGACCGCGGCAGGTGGAAGTTGGTGAGCAGCAGGTCGACGGCGCGGAAGCGGAAGCCCGGCGTGATGAAGATGTCCGTCTCGCCGCTCCAGGCCTCGACGGCGCCATCGTGGGCGCGTGCGACCGACTCCAGCAGGCGCAGCGCGGTGGTGCCGACGGAGACCACGCGGCCACCGGCCTGGCGCGTGCGTTCGATCGCGCGGGCCGTCGCCTCGGGCACTTCGCCCCATTCGGCGTGCATCCTGTGCTGGTCGGTGTCCTCGACGCGGACCGGCTGGAAGGTGCCGGCGCCGACGTGCAGCGTCACGTTGGTTGCGTCCACGCCTGCCTCGGTGAGGGCGGTCATCAAAGCGGGCGTGAAATGCAGTCCTGCCGTCGGCGCCGCCACCGATCCATCGACCCTGGCGAACAGAGTCTGGTAGTCGGCGCGGTCGCGCGCGTCGGCGACGCCGCCGCGGATGTAGGGCGGCAGCGGGACGGCGCCGCTCTTCTCGAGGGCAGTGAGAAATTCGTGACCGCTGCGATCGAAGGCCAGCACCAGCGAGCCGTCGGCATTGAGCGCGTCGACCGTCGCACCGATGCCGCCGGCGAAGGCGATGACATCGCCGTGCTTCAGCCGCTTCACGGGCCGGCCAAAGCACAGCCAGTGGCCGCTGCCGAGATCGCGGATCAGCAGCGCCTCGATGGCGACGTCCTGGCGGCCGGAGCCGCCCGGCCGCACGCCCTTGAGGCGGGCCGGGATGACCTTGGTGTCGTTGAACACCAGCAGATCGCCGCGCCGCAGGAGTCTGGGCAGATCATGCACCGTGCAGTCGTGCAGGCCGTCCGGAGCCACGTCGAGCAACCGCGCCGCATCGCGCGGGAACACCGGCCGCTGGGCGATCAGCTCTTGCGGCAGCTCGAAATCGAAGAGGTCGACTCGCATCAAGAATTCTTCCTCCTCCCCACGTCGTACCGGGGGGAGGCGGCCTGCAGGGCCGGAGGGGCCATAGGCCACAGTCGGGGATGACTTGTCGAGGCCCATGGCCTCTCCGCCCGGGATGCGGGCACCTCCCTGCGCGAGGCGCAGGGAGGCAAGGCGAGGTCAGGTCGGCCCGATGTCCATCACGTCGGAGTCCGAATCGTCGGCGGGTGGCTGGCCGTGCGGATCGACCAGGGCAACGAAGCGGTGCACGCCGTCGACGACCGTGCGCGTCACGCGCGCGCGCGTCTCGAGGCAATGCAGGTGTGCCAGCGTCTCGCCGAAGGCAAAGACGAGCTGGTTGTTGTCGAGATGGCGCGGGAACAGCACCGGCACCATGTCCCAGCCGGTGGCGCCCTCGGTGTCCAGCCGGGCGATGGCATTGGTCATGTCGTTCATGCGCGCATCGTGATGCGCCACGAGCTGGTCGAGCCGCGTATGCAGGCCGACGAACGGGAAGCCGTGGCTCGGCAGCACCAGCGCGTCGGCTGGCAGGCGGCGGAAGCGCGAGAAGCCGTCGAGGAACCAGGTCAGCGCGTCGGCCAGCGGCTCGTTGGGCCACACGCCGACATTGGTGCTGATCTTGGGCAGCACCTGGTCGCCCGCGATCAGCACGTTGAGCTCGGGGCACCAGAGCGAGGCATGTTCGGGCGCGTGCCCGCGCCCGACGATGACGTCCCAGCGATGGCCGCCCAGCGTGATCGGATGCGCATGGATCAGCCGCTGGAAAGCAGTCGGCAGCGGCACCACGCCCTTGGCGTAACCGCCCTTGTGGCGATGGAAGAGGGGGATCCTGTCAGCCGGCACGCCGTTGCGATGCAGGTGGGTGGCGCGGACCTCCTCGTTGTCGACGAAGTCGTTGCGCGCGGCGATGGCGCTCATGTACTCGCCGAGCGTCATGAACAGCGGCGCGTCCCAGCGTTCGCACAGCCAGCCGGCAAGGCCGATGTGATCGGGATGCAGGTGCGTGCCGACGACGCGCGTCAGCGGCTTGCCGCCCAGCCGGTCGGCGAAGATCTTCTCCCACAGCTCGCGCGTGGCCTGCGAGTTGATGCCGGTATCGACCAGTGTCCAGCCGTCCTTCTCCTCGATCAGCCACAGGTTGATGTGATTGAGCTGGAAGGGCAGCGGCATCCGTACCCAGTAGATGCCGGGAGCAACGTTCTTGATGTCGCCGGGCTCCGGCACGTCGCCACAGGGAAAGCGCAGCTGGGCCAGGAGCCGCTGCGAAAGATCGGGGGCATCAGGCATGAGCCGAACCTAGATCAACTTTCCGCGCTCGTCTCGGGGGGAGGAGCCCCATCGGGGGGGAAGGCGGTATGCAACGATGAACCGTATCATCATCCGTACCGGCCTTGGGCGCTTCCGCCGCCGGGGGCGGCGAGGCGGGTCACTTCCTGAGTGCCCGCCAGGCGATATCGCGGCGGCAGAAGCCCTGCGGCCAGTCGATCAGGTCGACGGCGCGATAGGCGCGGGCGCGGGCTTCCTCGACGGTGGGCGCCATGGCGGTGACGTTCAGGACGCGTCCGCCGTTGGCCAGGATCGTCCGGCCGTCGGAGCCGAACTTCGTGCCGGCATGGAAGATCTGCACGCCCTCGACCTTGGCTGCGGCGTCGAGATTGCGGATCGCGCTGCCCTTCTCGTAGGCGTCGGGATAGCCGTTGGCCGCCATCACCACCGTGAGCGCCGCCTCGTCGGCCCAGCGCAGGTCGAAATGGCCCAGTCCGCCGTCGGCACAGGCCATCAGCGCCGGCACGATATCGGACTTCAGCCGCATCATCAGCACCTGGCACTCGGGATCGCCGAAGCGGCAATTGTACTCGACCAGGCGAGGACCCTCGGGGCCGATCATCAGGCCGGCATAGAGCACGCCCTTGTAGGGCATCCCCTCGGCCTTCAGGCCGCGCACGGTGGGCAGCACGATCTCGCGCATGGCGCGTTCCACCATCGCCGCGTCGAGGATCGGCGCCGGTGAATAGGCGCCCATGCCGCCGGTGTTCGGCCCCTTGTCGCCGTCGAAGACGCGCTTGTGGTCCTGCGCGCCAGCCAGAGCCAGGGCATGCTCGCCGTCGCAGAGGGCGAACAGGCTGGCCTCCTCGCCTTCCATGAACTCCTCGATCACCACCGAGGCGCCCGACGCACCGAAGCGGTTGCCTGACAGCATGTCGCGCACCGCCTCGAGCGCCTGTTCGATCGTCTCCGCCACCACGACGCCCTTGCCGGCGGCGAGGCCATCGGCCTTCACCACGATCGGGGCGCCCTGGGCCCTGACGTAAGCTTCCGCCTTGGCGACGTCGGTGAAGCGTTCGTAGGCGGCCGTCGGGATGCCGTGGCGCCGGCAGAGCTCCTTGGTGAAGCCCTTCGAGCCCTCGAGCTGGGCGGCTTTGGCCGAGGGGCCGAAGACCTTGATGCCGGCCTCGGCCAGCCGGTCGGCAAGCCCCTTCACCAGCGGTCCTTCGGGGCCGACGACCACGAAATCGATCTTCTCGCGCCGGGCGAGCGCCACCTGGCCTGCAACATCCTCGGCGGCGACATCGATGCATTCGGCGACTGCCGCGATCCCGGCATTGCCGGGCGCGCAGAAGAGCTTCGTGCACAGCGGCGAGGCTGAAATGGCCCAGCACAGCGCGTGTTCGCGGCCACCGCCGCCTACCACCAGGATTCGCATGGCGAGGCTTTGACCACAGTTTGCGCGGTCGGCACAAGCCGCTAGTCTGCCGCCGGCCATGGAAAACACCGGCACCGCAGCCCCCGCCAGCAACGTCCCGGAATTCTCCGTCTCGGAGCTTTCCTTCGCGCTGAAACGCGAGATCGAGACCGCCTTCCCGCGGGTACGGGTGCGCGGCGAGATCAGCCAGCCCTCCTTTCCGCGGTCGGGCCACTGCTATTTCCGATTGAAGGACGAGAACGCCGTCATCGACGGCGTGGCCTGGAAGGGCACGATTCCCCGGCTCGGAATCAAGATCGAGGAAGGGCTCGAGGTGATCGCCACCGGCAAGCTCACCACCTATGCCGGCTCCTCGCGCTACCAGATCATCGTCGACCGGATGGAACTCGCGGGCGAAGGCGCGCTGCTGAAGCTCCTGGAGGATCGGCGCCGGAAGCTCGCCGGAGAAGGGCTGTTCGACGCCGATCGCAAGCGGCCGCTGCCCTTCCTGCCCGGGGTGGTGGGCGTCGTGACCTCACCGTCCGGTGCCGTGATCCGCGACATCCTGCATCGGCTTTCGGACCGCTTTCCGCGCCATGTGCTCGTCTGGCCGGTGGCGGTGCAGGGCGAGAAGGCGGCGGGCGAAGTGGCGGCCGCCATTTCAGGCTTCAACAGGCTTCCGGAAGACGGTCCGGTCCCGCGGCCCGACGTGCTGATCGTCGCCCGCGGCGGCGGCAGCCTCGAGGATCTGTGGGCTTTCAACGAGGAGATCGTGGTGCGGGCCGCCGCCGCCTCGACCATCCCGCTGATTTCCGCCGTCGGCCACGAGACCGACACGACCTTGATCGACTTCGCCTCCGACCGTCGCGCGCCGACGCCGACGGCGGCTGCGGAGATGGCGGTGCCTGTGCGCGCCGACCTGCTGGCGCAGACCCTCGATCTGGGCAAGCGCACCGTCGCCGGCATGAACCGGCACCTGCGCGAGGCCGCCACCGGACTTGCCGGTCTGGCGCGCGGCCTCGGCGATCCGCGCCAGATGATCGAGGAGCGCCAGCAGCGCGTCGATGTCGGCGGCGAGCGCCTGGCGCTGGCGATGCGTCGGCTGGTCGAACGTCGTGACCACGAACTTGCGGTCGCGCGACTGGTTCGGCCCGACGCGGTCATCGCGGCCAAGCAGCAACTCCTCACCGCCGAGGCGCGCGCGCTGGAGAGCGCGATGAGACGCTTCAAGGGCGACACGACGCAGAAGATCGAGCGCACCGCCGAGCGGCTGGAGCAGTTCGCCGACCGCCTGCGCCGCTGCACCAACGACCTGCTCACGCGCGGCGGCGACCGGGTCAGCCAGCTCGGCAAGCTGCTGGACAGCTACTCCTTCCACTCGGTGCTCAATCGCGGCTTCGCGCTGGTGCGCGATCAGGACGGCCATCCGGTCCTGGCGGCGGCCGGCGCGCGACCCGGTGAGATGCTCAGCATCGAGTTTGCCGACGGCCGGATCGGCGCACGCGTCAGCGACGGGATCGGTGGCGCCCCGCGCCCGGCCTCGCCGACGCCGCGCAAGCGCGAAGGCGGCCGCGGCAACGGCGGACAGGGCTCGCTGCTCTAGAACTCCGTGCGGCACGGCGGCCGCGCAGGCATTCCCATGCTGTGGGTTTTGTGGCCGGCCGGCGAGCGTTCGACCGGCGATGGGATGGTTCCGGCGGTCAGGATGCCGCGTTGGGCACGACGCGGCGCTTGAGCGGCTGCCAGATGGTGCGGGGAATCGGGCGCAGCGTGTCGTGGAACTGGCGCGCGCATTCGGCCCAGGTGAACGTCTCGGCATGGGCGCGGCAGTCGGCCGGCTGGCAGCCTAGCGCGGCGAGGCAGGCGGCGCGGAGATCGTCGTTGAGGGCGCCCACCTTTGGCGTCGTCACGACATCGAGCGGCCCCGGCACGGGATAGGCGGCGACGGGCACGCCCGAGGCCAGCGCCTCGACCATGACCAGGCCGAACGTGTCGGTGCGGCTGGGAAAGACGAAGCAGTCGGCCTGCGCATAGCGATAGGAAAGCTCCTCGGTGTCGACCGAACCGAAGAAGCGGGCATCCTTGTAGCGGCGCTTGAGCTCGCGATATTGCGGCCCGCCGCCCACGACCCACTTGGTGCCGGGCAGGTCGAGGTCGAGGAAGGCCTTGATGTTCTTCTCGATGGCGAGCCGGCCGGCATAGAGCCAGATCGGGCGCGGGTCGCCCACGTCCTCCTGCGGTCGCGGCCGGAAGGCGGCGATGTCGACGCCGCGCGACCAGGGAACCAGGTTCTGGAAGCCGCGCGACGCGAGTTCCTCGCGGATCGACTGCGCCACCACCAGCACCGCCGCAGACGGGGCGTGGAAGCGGCGTATCAGGGCATAGCTCCAGGAGAGCGGCAGGCGCACGCGCGCATGGACGTATTCGGGAAAGCGCGTGTGATAGGCGGTGGTGAAGGGGATGTTGCGCTTGAGGCAGAAGCCGCGCGCCGCCCAGCCGAGCGGGCCCTCGGTCACGAGATGGATCGCGTCGGGCGCGAAGAGCTTCAGCATGTGCGTCAGGCGCGCCGTCGGAAACAGCGAGAGCCGGATTTCCGGATAGGTCGGGCAGGGGAGCGTCCGGAACCGGTCGGGCCCGAACACCTCGACCTCGTGGCCTTCGGCCTGCAGCAACCGGACGATGGTTTCTATCGTGCGCACCACGCCGTTGATCTGCGGGCGCCAGGCATCGGAGACGATGGCGATGCGCAACCGGGCTTACTCCGCCGCCAGCTGGGAGGGCGCATATCGCGGCAGCGCCGGCCGCCGGCGCGCGAATTCCTGTGCCCAGTTGATGATGCGCAGATGGCCGTCGAAATCCTCCACCAGCGCCGTGCAGCTCTCCACCCAGTCGCCATCGTTGCAGTAGAGGATGCCGTCGATGGTGCGGATCTCGGCGTGGTGGATGTGGCCGCAGACCACGCCATCGACGCCGCGCCGGCGCGCTTCGCTCGCCACCGCCTTCTCGAAGTCGGCGATGAACTGCACCGCGTTCTTGACCTTGTGCTTGAGATAGGCCGAGAGCGACCAGTAGGGCAGGCCGAGTTTACGGCGGCACCAGTTGAAACTGGTGTTCACACGCAGCGCCGTGTTGTAGGCCCAGTCGCCCAGGATCGCGAGCCAGCGGGCATAGCGGATGATGCCGTCGAACTGGTCGCCGTGGATCACCAGAAGCTTACGGCCGTCAGGCGTGGTGTGGATCGCTTCCTCCTCGACCCGCACGTCGCCGAAGGTGAGCTGGCAGTACTGCCGCGCCGCCTCGTCGTGGTTGCCGGGGATGTAGATCACGGTCGTGCCCTTGCGCGCCTTGCGCAGGACTTTCTGCACCACGTCGTTGTGAGCCTGCGGCCAGTACCACCAGCGCTTCAGCCGCCAGCCGTCGACGATGTCGCCGACGAGATAGAGATATTCGCTCTCGTTGCGCTTCAGGAAGTCGAGCAACATCTCGGCTTGGCAGCCGCGCGTGCCGAGATGGATGTCCGACAGGAAGATGGCGCGGTGGCGGACGGAAGGGGGGCGCTCGATAACGGTCATCGGATGGCAGCTATGTGGATAACGAGTCGACCGACACAAAATCTGTCGTGCGCGATTGCACGACCCTCAGCAGATTGTGTATGTGAGCCGTTGCGCGGCTGTTAATCGGTTGTGACGCTTCCATGACATTCACCCCTCCCAAGACCGTTTTATTGATCCGCAACCCGATCGCGGGCCGCCGCCGCCGCGGGCTGGTCGATGCCGTGGTGCGCCGGGTTCGCGATGCGGGCTGGACGGTCGACCTGGTGGATACTGCCGATGCGGGCGACGCGCGGCGGCTGGCCGAGACCTGCGACGCCGGGCGCTATGCGGTGATCGCCGTGGCCGGCGGCGACGGCACCATCAACGAAGTGGTGAACGGGCTCGCGCAGCGCAGCGGCGATGGGCCCGCGCTCGCCATCGTGCCGCTCGGCACCGCCAACGTGCTCGCCCATGAACTGGGGCTCGAATTCAAGGCCGCGGCAATCGCCCAGACGATCGTCGCCGGCCATGCGCTGCTGGTCCGGCCGGGCGAGGCCTGGTGCGCGCCGGCCGACGGGACCGCCGTGCCACGCTGCTTCTCGCTGATGGCCGGCGCGGGCTTCGACGCCAAGGTGGTGGCCGGCGTGACCGCGCCGCTGAAGCGCCGCCTCGGGCGTGCGGCCTATGTCTGGCGCTCGCTGGTCGAGGCACGCCGCTACAAGCCGGTGCGCTACATGGTCGAGGTGGACGGCAAGCGCTACGAGGCCTCGTCAGTGATCGTGACCCGCAGCCGCCACTATGCCGGGCCCTATGTCGTGGCGCCCGACGCGGCGCTCGACGATCCGCTCCTGCATGTCTGCCTGTTCGAGCGCTGGGGCCGGCTGCAGACGCTGCGTTTCGGCCTCGCCTTGCTGCTTGGCTGGCTGCCGCGCACCGGCGGCTACCGCGTGGTCACGGGCCACCGGGTGACGATCTCGGTGCTGAGCGATGCCGGCGAGCAGCGGCGTCAGCCGGTACAGATCGACGGCGACGACGCGCTCACCCTGCCGGTGTCGATCGGCATGGCGGCCGGCACGGTGAGGCTGCTTCAGCCCGCCTGATGGCGGGCCGCCTATCCACCAGTCGTCTGTCTGCCGGTCATCCGTCCTCGGTGTGCCGGCAGGCAGGCCTCAGTGCACGTCCTGCAGCAGGCGCTGCACGAACTGCGGTGTCGGATGGCCATCGGCCGGCATGCCGATCTGCTTCTGGAACATGCGCACTGCCGAGCGGGTCTTGGGGCCAAGCAGGCCGTCGGCGTCGTCGGTATAGAAACCGAGACGGGCCAGCCGGACCTGCATCTGGATCACCGTGTCGCGCGAGAGCGGCTGGTCGTCGTCGGGCGGTGCCTGCATGACGCCGGGGCCGCCGGCGATCTGGCGCGCCAGGATGCCGACGGCGAGCGCGTAGAGCGTCGAGCGGTTCCAGTTCATCACCGCCTTGAAGTTGGGATAGAGGATGAAGGCCGGTCCGCGCCAGCCGGCCGGCAGGATGATCGACGACGGCTCGTCCGAGGCCGGCAGCGGCGCCCCGCCGGCGCGCTTCACGCCCATCGCAGCCCAGGCCTTCACTGGCTTCTCGACCGACGTGTCGGCCTGCTCGAGCGGGAAGTTCTGGGGCAGGAACACTTCGTCGCTCGACGGCAGGCCGGGCTTGAAGCCGATGCCGCGCAGAAAGTTGGCGGCCGAGGCGAAGGCGTCGGGCATGCTGTTCCACAGGTCGATGCGCCCGTTGCCGTCGCGATCGACGGCGTACTTCATGAAGGTCGAGGGCATGAACTGCATGTTGCCCATGGCGCCTGCCCAGGAGCCGCGCAGCTGCTGGCTGGTCATGCCGTTGGTGGCGAGGATCCTGAGCGCCTGAACCGTCTCGTTGGTGAAGAAGGCGATGCGCTTGGTCATGCAGGCCAGCGTCGCCACCGAGCGCACGACCTGGAAGTCGCCGAGAAAGGTGCCGTAGTTGGTCTCCATGCCCCAGAAGGCGACCAGATACTGCGGCGGCACGCCGTACTCGCGCTGCAGCGCATCGAGCAGCGACCGGTATTGCGCCATCTTCTGCTGGCCCTTGGCGACGCGCTCGGGCGTGACCGAATTGCCGATGTACCTGCCGTAGGTGAGCGTGAACTCCGGCTGGCGCGAATCGAGGTCGATCACCTTCTGGTCGGGTGTGAGATTCTGGAAGGCGCGGTCGGCGGTCTCCGCCGACACGCCCTGCCGCAGTGCCTCCGTCTTGATGGCCTGCAGGCAGGCGCGGAACTCGCCTTGCGCGAATGCAGGAGTGGACAGAAACGCCGTCGTTGCGGCGAAGAGCACGGCTTTTTTAGAGGGGATCATGTACCGACTTTATCACGAGCCGGCGATCGTCATCCCCTCGATTCGTACGGTGGGTGCATTGGTGGCCCCCTTGAATTGCAGGTCGCTGGCGGGGGTCATGTTGAGGAACATGTCTTTGAGATTGCCCGCGACAGTGATGCCGCTCACGGGCCAGGCGCGCTTGCCGTTCTCGATCCAGAAGCCCGCTGCACCCCGACTGTAGTCGCCGGTGACTCCGTTCACGCCGAAGCCGATCAGGTCGGTGATGTAGAGCCCGCTCTTGATGTCGGCGATCAACTCGTCGACCGGGAGCTTGCCCTTCTCGAGATAGAAGTTCGACGTGGTGGGGCTGGGCGGCCCCGATGTGCCGCGCGAGGCGTGTCCCGTCGGCTTGAGGTTGAGCTGGCGCGCGGCCGCGAGGTCGAGCAGCCAGGTCGTGAGCATGCCGTCGTCGATCACGGCATAGCGCCGGGTGGGAAGACCTTCGGCGTCGAACGGACGGCTGCCGAGCCCGCGCTTGCGATGCGGGTTGTCGAGGATGCGGATACCCTTGGCGAAGACCTGCTGGCCCATCTTGTCCTTGAGGAACGAGGTGCCGCGGGCGACCGAGCGGCCGTTGATGGCGCCCGCGAGATGGCCGATCAGGCCGCCGGCGATGCGGCGGTCGTAGATCACGGGCACGCGGGCGCTGGGCGCCTTCTTCGGATTGAGGCGCGCCACCGCGAACTTGCCGGCGTTGCGGCCGACCCTGGCGGCGGGCATCAGATCGTCGAAATGGACCGCGCTCGACCATTCGTAGTCGCGCTCCATGCCGGTGCCCTCACCGGCCAGAACGGAGCAGGAGAGCGAATAGCCGCTGCGTCGGTAGCCGCCCGCGAAGCCGTTGCTGGCGGCAAGCATGACGGAGGTGCGCCCCCAGCCCGCCTCGGCGCCCTCGGAGTTGGTGACGCCCTTCACCGCACGCGCCGCATCCTCCGCCTCCGCGCAGAGCGCCAGCAGGGTCCGGGGCGAGGGCGGGCGGCGCTTGTCGTCGAGGTCGAGATCGGGCCAATCGTGCGCCAGAAGCTCCTCCGGCGCGATGCCGCAGACGGGGTCCTCGGGCACGGCGCGCGCCATGTCGACGGCGCGCTCGGCCAGCGTCTTGAGCGCCGCCGGCGAGAAGTCGGTGGAGGAGACGAAGGCCTGGCGCTTGCCGACGAAGACGCGCAGGCCAAGGTCGCGGCCCTCGCTGCTTTCGAGCTTTTCGCGCTTGCCCAGCCGCTGCGAGACGGAGATCGATTCTCCGTTCACATAGAGCGCGTCGGCCGCATCGGCGCCGACAGCCTGCGCCCACTTCATCAGGTCTGCCAGCAGGTTGGCGTCCGGCGCACCCGCCGGACGCTTCTTCGGGGAAGGGGATTTCTTCTTCGCTGTCGCCATGCCCCCTTCTTACGCGCTAACGCACGCCGCCGTCGAGATGGCGGGAGGCGCGGTTGGCCGCACAGGTCACGGCCCTCAGCGAGGCCGTCACGATGTTGGAGTCCATGCCCACGCCCCAGAGCACGCGGCCGTCTCCGGTCTCGGCCTCGATGTAGCTGACGGCCTGCGCGTCCTCGCCGGCGCCGGTGGCGTGCTGATGGTAGTCGCGGACCTTGATCCTGATGCCGCAGTCCTTGGCCAGCGCCTCGACATAGCCCGCGATCGGGCCGTTGCCGTGGCCGCTCACCGAACGCTCCTTGCCGTTCATCAGGACCTTGGCATCGATCAGCCGCAGGTCGGGATGGCCCGGCTCGGGCACCGTGGTGTGGCTCACGAAGTCGAGCGGCGTGCGGTTCTCGAGATACTCCTTGCGGAACGTATCCCAGATCAGGGTCGGCTGGATCTCCTTGCCGGTCTCGTCGGCGATCTGCTGGATCACCTTGGAGAACTCGACCTGGAGAAGACGCGGCAGGTCGATGCCATAGTCCGTCTTCAGGATATAGGCGATGCCGCCTTTGCCGGACTGGCTGTTGATGCGGATGATCGCCTCGTAGGAGCGCCCGAGATCGGCCGGATCGATCGGCAGGTACGGCACCTCCCACACCTTGCTGTTGGAGGCCTGCAGCGCCTTGAAACCCTTGTTGATGGCATCCTGATGCGAGCCCGAGAAGGCGGTGAAGACGAGGTCGCCGCCGTAGGGATGGCGCGGATGGACCGGCAGCTGGTTGCAGTATTCGACCGTCTGGCGGATCTCGTTGATGTTCGAGTAGTCGATCTCGGGGTCGACGCCCTGCGTGAACATGTTGAGACCGAGCGTGACGAGGTCGACATTGCCGGTGCGCTCGCCATTGCCGAACAGGCAGCCCTCGATGCGCTCCGCGCCGGCCATGTAGCCGAGTTCGGCCGCGGCCACGCCGGTGCCGCGGTCGTTGTGCGGGTGCAGGCTGAGGATGAAGGAATCGCGATACTTGAAGTTGCGGTGGCACCACTCGATCTGGTCGGCATAGACGTTGGCCGAGGCCATCTCGACCGTCGCCGGCAGGTTGAAGATCATCTTCTTCTGCGGCGTCGGCTTGTAGACGTCGGCGACCGCGGCGCAGATGTCGCGCGCGAACTCGAGTTCGGTGCCGGTGAAGCTCTCGGGCGAATATTCGTAGACCCATTCGGTGCCGGGATTGGCGTCGGCGAGCTGCTTGACCAGCTTGGCGCCCGACACGGCGATGTCGATGATGCCGCTATAGTCGAGGCCGAACACGACGCGCCGCTGCAGGGTCGAGGTCGAGTTGTAGAGATGGACGATGACGCGCTTGGCGCCGCGGCAGGCCTCGAAGGTGCGCTCGATGAGTTCCGGCCGGCTCTGCGTCAGCACCTGGATGGTGACGTCGCCCGGGATCATCTTCTTCTCGATCAGCTCGCGGACGAAGTCGAAGTCGGTCTCGGATGCAGCGGGGAAGCCGACCTCGATCTCCTTGAAGCCCATATCGCAGAGCAGCCTGAACATCCGCGTCTTGCGATCGGAATCCATGGGCTCGATCAGGGCCTGGTTGCCGTCGCGCAGGTCGACCGCGCACCAGATCGGCGGCTTGGTGATGACGGCGTTCGGCCATCGTCGGTCCTTGAGTTCGATCGGCTTGAAGGGGACGTACTTCTCGGCCGCGATCGGCATCATCGGTTTCTGGGCTGACATTGAAGACTCCTCGCGCCGCGCACGGCCCTAAGGCTCTGGACGAACACTGCGATGGAAAAGAAAGTGGCGGCGACTGGTGGAAGGAAGGGACGAACGACATCGTGACCCGCAGGGCCCCTCGCCAGATCGACTGGGTCGGGGCGGCGGATCAGCCAATAAGTCGAAGCGTCAGCAGTCGCAGCATGCGGGCACTTTAGTGCGCCGCGGGCAGGAGTCAACCCGCCGGAGGAGGGGGCTCCGGCGGGTTGGAGGGAGAGAGGGCTCCCTATTGCAGCGGAATGTTGAAGTTGAGGTTCAGGCTCGACGGCGCGGGCGCCGCATAGACCGGCGGCGAATAGACCACCGGCGGAGCGACGTAGACCGGTCGCTGTTCCACGTAGCGCGGGCCGTAGCGATGATGCTCGCGCCACTCATGCTCCCGCCACTCGCGCTCGCGGTGGCGATCCCAGCCACGATCATGATCCCAGTGATCGTCGGCCTGGGCGCTGCCCGCGAAGGCGAGGACGACGGATCCGAACAGGGCGGCGGCGACGGAGAGCTTCTTCAAACGCTGCTTGGTCACGACACGCATGGGATACCTCCATTGACGTATAGGGATACGCAGCGTCTTCGGATTTGATCTCCCGCCGATTTGGGCATTGTTGCGAAAAGTGCTGTCCGGTTTCGCCACAATCCCGGCACCGGCCCGAAGCTCAGCGCAGCGGCACGTTGAGGTTGATGTTCAGACCCGGCGGCGGTCCGTAGTACATCGGCATGCGCTCGTAGACGACGGGGGCGGGATAGACCACTACCGGCGGCGCCGCGTAGACGACGGGCGCGGCGTAGTAGACGTGGCCCGGCGGAACGACGAAGGGCGGGCCCTTCCGCTTCCAGTACTTGTCGTCGTGTGCCTGCGCGGCCGTCGTTGCGGCCATGACGCCAACACCGGCAATCAGCAGGGCCGCAGTGCGGCTCAGGGCCGACATCGTCGTCGCATGTTTACGCATCTTCTTCACCTCCAGGTTTGCCACCAACAAGTAGCGTTCCCGGCCGCGCCGGAGCTGTGAGAAACCTGTGGCCGGCCGGGATTTCGCAGCCGGGGCGACGCTTGTTTCACTCCCTGTCGGGCCATGGTTAGATGCGGCCCGCAAAAGCAAGAATGGGGGATACGCAATGGCGGGGCCGCTGGCCGGGATACGCATTCTCGACTGCACGACGGTCGTTCTGGGGCCGTGGGCCGCGCAGCAGCTCGGCGATCTCGGGGCCGACGTGATCAAGATCGAGCCGCCGGAAGGCGACACGACCCGGCAGCTCGGCCCGGCGCGCCATGCCGGCATGGCCGCCTTCTATCTCGGCTGCAACCGCTCCAAGCGCTCGATCGTGCTCGACCTCAAGCAGGAGGCCGGGCGCCAGGCGCTGTTCAAGCTCGCCGAGACCGCCGACGTGCTGATGCACAACTACCGGCCGCAGCCCGCCAAGCGCCTGGGCGTTGAGTACGAGGCGTTCGAGGCGATCAATCCCCGGCTGGTCTATGTCGCCACCTACGGCTATCGCGCGGCAGGCCCGCTCGGTCCGAAGGCGGCCTATGACGACATCATCCAGGCCGGCTCCGGGCTTGCCTCGCTGCAGACAGTGGTGGCGGGCCAGCCGCGCTTCCTGCCGACGATCGTGGCCGACAAGACCAGCTCTAACGGCGTCGTCTCCGCGGTGCTCGCCGCCCTGCTCGCCCGCGAGCGGACCGGTCACGGCCAGGCCGTCGAGGTTCCGATGTATGAGACGCTGGTCTCGTTCGTGATGGTCGAGCATCTCTACGGCGAGACCTTCCGCCCGGCGCTCGACACGGCAGGCTACAAGCGCGTGCTCAACAAGGAGCGGCGACCCTACCCGTCCAAGGACGGCTATTTCGCGCTGCTTCCCTATACCGACGGCCACTGGAAGGAGTTCTGCGCCCTGATCGGCCGCGAGGATCTCGCCCGGGATCCGCGCTTCACCTCGCTGGCCGAGCGCCTGCGGAACGTCGAAGCCTATTACGCCACGCTGGCGGAAATCTGTGCCAGCCGCACCAACGCCGAATGGGTCGAACTGCTCAAGACCTCGAACGTCCCGCACGGGCCGGTGAACACGCTCGAGGATCTGTTCGTCGATCCGCAGCTCCAGGCGACCGGCTTCTGGAAAGAGGTCGACCACCCGAGCGAGGGCAAGCTGCGTATGCCGGACATCCCGCCGCGCTTCAGCAGGACCAAGCCCGAGGTCACGCGCCTGCAGCCACGGCTGGGCGAGCACAGCGTCGAGGTGCTGGGTGAAGCCGGCTACACGGCCGCGGAGATCGACGCCATGTTGAAGTCGGGCGCGACCAAGGCAGGCTGAGCGCCGGCCTCCGCTGGACCACCTCGTCGCCATCGCAAGGAAGAGTGACGCGGCAGGAGCCCAAGGCCGGGAATCCCCGGGACGGCAGGGCAATCATTGCGCACGGCCTGCATCAGGCGGCCGGCATAGGGACGATGCGGCCGGGGATTGCCGACGAGGCGGCCGTGGGCGCGCATGCCACAAACGACCGGTTGCATGAAGTGCGTTTACGAATTCCAGATATTTGCATACGTGACTTTTCACGGGATCATTTGCGGTATACAGCAACTACAGGTGGCAGAACTTC
Source organism: Pseudomonadota bacterium (assembly GCA_018240685.1). Taxonomy (GTDB): domain Bacteria; phylum Pseudomonadota; class Alphaproteobacteria; order Reyranellales; family Reyranellaceae; genus Reyranella. The sequence continues at coordinate 21,810 of JAFEFG010000001.1, forward strand.
CGAGGCGGAAAAGAACAAAGGAACCCCTCGTTTATGGCTTTGGATGTCTATGTCGGGTCGTTGGCGCGGTATTACGCGGGAGAGTGGGAGAACATTGCGGACAGGGCCGCCCGTGAACGGGGGGAGCCGGAGAGACAGCCGCGGGGACGGGCCGATGATCCGCAGGCGTTGGAGCGCCTCCGGCCGCGCATCCTGAATTGGCGCGACCGCCTCGCGCGTTCGCTCGGCGACAACATCAGCGAACCTCTCGATTGGAACGAGTCGGCCGATGCGCCCTATTTCACCGGCCGCCCCGGATGGGACGGCTTCGGCTCGCTGGTGCTGTGGGCGGCCTATGCCGAGCATCCCTTCATGGCCAAGCCGCTGCTTCTGCCCGACGAATGGGACAACGATCCGGCTCTGATTCGCTCGAATGCCGAGGGCTTCCGGTCGCGCTATTCGCATCTCGTCAGGAATGTCGAGCTCTGGCTGCCCTGCGCCTTCCGCTTCACCTTCGAAGGCCAGGACGTGGATGGCCGCCGCATTGTCGTCGGCTCGGTGAATACCCTGGCGAGCCAGCTTGCCGATCTCAACGGCGCGACCTGGAAGGTCGATGACGACGAGGCCGCTTCCTGGGCCCGGCGCCGCCCGCGGGACGACGCGCCGCTCGAACTGCGCGCCCGCTATGCCTTCGCGGTGATCCGGGACCTGGCGCAGCAGGCGGTCCGGCACAGCCTGCCCATGAAGCTCGATTACTAAGCTCGATTACTAAGCTCGATTGCGAGGCTTGGTTCCCGCACATCCCGAAAACGGAACCGCCCGCGACGGTATCCGTCGCGGGCGGCAGGTTCGAGGTGTCGAGACAGTCGCGGCGAAGATCAGGCCGCGGGAGGCGCGGGCGACGGCTCGGCCGCCGGCGGACGGCTGCGCCGCTCGGCCATGAACTGGTCGAACTCGGAGCGATCCTTGGCCGAACGCAGTTTGTCGAGATAGTCGCGGAACTCCTGCTGCTCCTCGTCGAGCTTGCGCAGCGTCTCCTCGCGATACTCGTCGAAGGCGACGTTGCCGCTGGACTGACGACCCCAACGGTGGCGGCGGCGCCAGGCGCGGAACTCCTCGCGGGCGTCACGGCCGTCAGGCGTATACCAGCGGCCGTAACGGCCATGCTTCCAGCAAGACATGCGTCCACTCCATTTCAGGTAGATGAGCAGGGCGAGGCCAACCGGCCAGAAAACGATGAAGCCCAGCACCACAAGGGCGATCCAAGCCGCCTTGGGCATCTCGTCCAGTTTCTCCATCAGGCCGTAATACATGGGCTGGCCTCCTCCGTAGGGTTAACCATGTAAATGTTAACGACATTTACATTGGGCATTGCAGCCAGCGGAGTCAAGGGCTGCCGCGGCGATTTCAGCTCTTTTGGGGAAAACCCAGTCCCTGCAGGTAGATCAGCATCGCCGATTCCAGCAGCTCGTCGGCGCTCATCGGCAAGGTGCGGCGGCCGGCATCGCCGCGACCAAACAGTGACGCGATGCCGTGCGCCATCGACCATAGATGCAGGGCCATCATCAGCGAGGGCGGACGGCCTTTGGACGGCAGGCTCGTGGTGAGGGCCTCCGCCGCCGTCCGCAGAACGGCGAAGGCGCGATCGCCCGCCGCCCGCAATTCCGGGTTGAGGTCGGGCGGCAGGCCCGATTCGAACATCGCGGCGTAATAGGCTGGCTCGGTGCGGGCGAAGGCGAGATAGGCGTGGCCGAGATTGTTGAAGGCGGTCAGGGGATCGGGTTTGCCGCCGGCCCAGCCGGCCGAAAGCATGGCCTCGAAGCGCTGGAAGCCTTCGCGCGCCACGTCGGCCAGCAGCGCCTCGCGATCGCGGAAATGCCGGTAGGGCGCGGCGGGGCTGACGCCGGCCCAGCGCGCCGCATCGGCGAAGGTGAAGCCCGCCGGACCCTTCTCCTTGATCAGTTCCCGCGCCGCCTCGATCAGCGCTTCGCGCAGGTTGCCGTGATGATACGCGCCTTCGCGGGCGCGCCGTTTCCAACTCATGTTAAGAGACTTTACATTAGGGCGGCGCGTCGCGCACGCTGCCAGTTCAGGCCGCCGGTTGCTCGTAGTGGCCGGGTCTCTGCAGCGCGATGACTTTTCGTCGGATCATGCCGTCGTCCCGGCGCGGGCACGGCTCACTTTACGAGCGCCGGGACGACGGTCGAAGCAACGGTCATCGCGCGTTAGCGTGGCGCCTCGTCACTCAGGATCTCGTCGGTCACCCTGTTGGTGAGCTGCTCCTCGTCGGAGAGCAGTTTCTTGCGGCGCCAGCCGCCTCTGGCGAAGACGGCGACGGTGATGACGAACGTGAGGACGGTAGAGATCGGCAGCGACCAGTAGATGCCGTCGACCCCCAGCGCCGTGTGCTTCGACAGTACATAGGCCAGCGGGAACTGCAGTACCCATTGCGAGACCACGGTCAGCATCATGCTCACCATCATGCTGCCGGCGGCGCGGAACACGCCGATCAGCGCGAACTGCGCGCCGTAGAAGCCCCAGCTCCAGGCGATGATGCGGAGGAAATGCGCGCCCTCGCGGATGACCTCGGCATCGTTTGGCACGAAGAAGGCGACGAGCGGCGAGGCCAGCAGGAAGACGACGATGCCGAAGCCGGTGAGGGCGACGAACCCCAGCCGCGCGCCCAGCCGGCCGATCCGTTCGGCGCGGTCGATATTGCCGGCGCCGATGTTCTGGCCGGCCAGCGCCGCCACGGCGATCGAGAGCCCGATGCCGGGAATGATGGCGACGGCCTGCAGGACGTTCCCGCCGACGCCATAGGCGGCCAGACCCAGGGTGCCGAAGCCGGAGACCAGGAAGGTCATCATCATCAGCGCCACCGCGCGCGCCGACATGTCGAGCGAGGCAGGCAGGCCGAGGAAGAAGGCGCGCCTGATGTGCGGGAAATCGGGAATGAGGTCGTGCGCATGAATTCGCACGCCATGCAGGCCGCGCCGCAACAGGACGATGCCGACGATGGAGGCGAGGCCCTGGGTGATGAGCGTGGTCAGCGCCGCGCCCATCACGCCGTGCGCCGGGATCGGCCCCCAGCCGAAGATCATCAACGGGTTGACGGCGAAGTTCAGGAACACCGTCGCCAGGACGATGTAGATCGGTACGGCCGGCCGTCCGATGCTGCGCGTGATTCCCTGGAAGACGAAGAAGGCGAAGTTGAAGGCAAGCCCGATGAAGGAGACGCGCATGAAGCCGAGCGCGCCATCGTAGACGTCGGGGGCCACGTTCATGAGACGCAGCAGCGAGGGCGTGATGACATAGCCGACGAGGCCCAGCACCAGCGCCGCGGAGATCACCATCAGCAGGGTCTGGGCCGCGACATGGCTGACCATCTTGTCGTTGCGCGCGCCGACATACTGAGCGGTGAGGGTCGAGCCCGCGATCGACAGTCCGGCGCCGACCGCGAACATGAGGAACATCACGGGAAAGCTGACCGACACGGCAGCAACCGCCGCGCCGCCCAGCCGCCCGACCCAGAAGGCATCGATGATCTGATAGGCCGACTGCAGCACGTTCGTCAGCACGATCGGAACGGCAAGCGTCAGCAGCGAGCGGAGGATCGGCCCTTCGAGGAGCTTGTTATTCGGAAGCGACACGGGTTCCATATGGGAGGAAAGGAAAAGCGATGCAACTCGCGAATACATCTCTCCGTGAGGCGTGGGCGAACCTACAGCCCAGGCTGAAAATATTGGAGGCGGTGCAATTCTCTTCCGATCAGTGGCCTCTCGTTGAACGGCTGCATGCAGATTTCAACGATCGTGAAACACATACTCGTTTGCCGATAACGATCGCCCGATTTTGCGACGCCGCGAGGAAAGCCGTTTACGAACATGCCAGGCAGCTCAACGACGTAAGGACGGTATCTGTCGGTGACGGCTGGTTCCTGAAAGAATTCGTCGGCGGCATCCCCGACACGATGGCGAACTATGCGCGCCTCTATAACGACGATGTTGATGGAATTATGAACGTGCTCGTTCCTTCGGCGCGCTATCGTAAGGGGCATTATGCCTACGGCAAGTTCACAGTGCCTGAACCTCATGGCCTGCATACCGACCATAGTGCGGAAGATCCGGACAGCGCAGGAGAACCAATCTGCATCGCCAGGATCGAGACGCTGGGCACGCACTATGTTGCCGGTGATTACCAGGCGTATGACCCTGAAACGCAGAGCATGCTTAAAGCCCTGAGACATTGGATCGTTGTTCCCGAGGGCGAGCCGGAGGATGTCCTCGACGAGCTGCTGAAGCGGGCGACGCTCAAGACCATTCCGGTGAACCACGTCATGCTGATGGTCGCCGGAAACGGTTCGGAAAATTCCCAGATCACACAACATATCGCCGCCAGACCGCCCGACGGCGGGCTTCATTCGGCGTTTTTCCAGCGGCAATACCGGCTCGCGTGACCGATTATCTCCAGATCTTCTTCCCGCTCCCCGGCAGGCCAAGCTCGCTCCACATCGCATCGACCTTGTCGACCACGCCCTGGTCCATGCGGATCTGGCGGCCCCATTCGCGGTTGGTCTCGCCGGGCAGCTTGTCGGTGGCGTCGAGGCCGATCTTGGAGCCCAGCCCCGACACTGGCGAGGCGAAGTCGAGGTAATCGATCGGCGTGTTCTCGATCACGGTGATGTCGCGCGCCGGATCCATGCGCGTGGAGATCGCCCACATGACGTCCTTCCAGCTGCGGGCGTCGATGTCGGCGTCCACCACGATTACCCACTTGGTGTACATGAACTGGCGCAGATACGACCACACGCCCAGCATCACGCGCTTGGCGTGGCCGGCATAGGCCTTCTTCATCGACACCACGGCGATGCGGTAGCTGCAGCCTTCGGGCGGCAGCCAGAAGTCGACGATCTCGGGGAACTGCTGCTGGAAGAGGGGGATGAACACCTCGTTCAGCGCCTCGCCCAGCACCGAGGGCTCGTCCGGCGGCCGGCCCGTGAAGGTCGACAGATAGATCGGGTTGCGGCGCATGGTGATGGCCGAGACCGTGAAGACGGGGAACTTCTCGACGCTGTTGTAGTAGCCGGTGTGATCGCCGTAGGGGCCTTCGTCGCCGTAGTCGTCGAGGCTGACATGGCCTTCGAGCACGATCTCGGCTTCGGCCGGCACCTTGAGCGGCACGGTCCGGCAGTCGACGAGCTCGACCTTCCTGCCGCGCAGCAGGCCGGCGAACTGATATTCCGACAGCGTGTCCGGTACCGGCGTCACGGCGGCGAGGATCGTGCCCGGATCGGCGCCGATCACCGCCGCGGCTGGCAGCGGCTCGCGCTTGCCCGAACCTTTCCAGCGCTGGTGATGCTGGGCGCCGCCGCGATGCTTCAGCCAGCGCATCAGCGTCGTGTTCCGGCCCGTCACCTGCAGGCGATAGATGCCGAGGTTGAAGGCGTCCTGCCTGTCGCCCTTGGGGTCGGGGCCCTGCGTCACGACCAGCGGCCAGGTGATGAGCGGCGCCGGCTCGCCCGGCCAGCAGGTCTGGATCGGCAGGCGGCCGAGATCGATGTCATCGCCGGTGAGGACGATCTCCTGGCAGGGTGCGCCGCCCACCGTCTTCGGCTTCATGGCCATGACGGTGCGCAGCATCGGCAGCATGTCGAGCGCCTCGCGCCAGCCGCCGGGCGGCTCGGGCTGGCGCAGGAAGGCGAGCGTCTCGCCCACGGCGCGCAGCTCGTGCGGCTCGCGGTCCATGCCCCAGGCGACGCGCTCCACGGTACCGAACAGGTTGACCAGGACCGGGATCTCCGAGCGCGTGCCGTCCGGCCGCACGACGTTCTCGAACAGCACCGCCGGCCCCTTCTCGGCGAGCAGCCGGGTCTGGATCTCCGTCATCTCCAGATGCGGAGAGACCGGCGCCTTCACGCGCACCAGGCGGCCGGTCTGTTCGAGGCGCGCGATGAAGTCGCGCAGCGAGGCGTAGGGCATCTTGGCGTTGTCCTTTAGAGTGACCGCCGCATGAGATCAAACGCCATCCCGTCCGAGTTCGAGGACCTGCTGAGCCGTGCCGGCCGCAAGGTGCTGGCCGGTGTGCATCCCCTGTGCGGGGCGCTCGCCGATCCGCGCACGCGGTTCGTGGCCGCCGACGATCTCCTCGACCGGCGCAAGGTGGTCCGTGTGCGGGCGGCGCTGGAGGCGAACCTCGCCGAGGTGCTGGAGCCGCTGGCCAAACCGATTCCGCCCGAAACCATCTGGGACATGCGACACGACTATGCGGAGCTGCTGCCCAAGACGGCCCGCGCCCGCACCATCTTCTTCGAAAGCCGCCGCGAGCCGGGCGTAAAGGCGGCCGAACGGATCGGCCTCGTGCGCATGATGCGGTCGGAGAGCTATCGCGCCTTCGCTACGGCACTGGCGGGCCGCAAGCTTGCCGCCGGCTGGGGCCTGCAGGTGCTGCGCTACGGGCCGGGCGACTATGCCGGCCCGCACAACGATCATCATCCGGAGAACGCCGACGTCGCGTCGGGCTATATCGACCTGCATCTCAGCCTGTGCACGCCGGGGGTTGCCCATCAGTGGCTCGTCTACAGCCGCGCCGGCCATTTCAGCGAGATCGCGTCGGTCGCCGCTCCCGCGACGGTGACGGCCTACCGGCTGCCGTTCTGGCACTACACGACGCCGCTGGTCGGCAAGCCCGGCTCGGGGCGCTGGGTGCTGCTGGGAACCTTCCTGTTCGCCGATGCAGGCCGCCGCGCTACCTCGCGCCCAGCGGCACGACGCTGATCGAATTGCGCGGACTGCCTTCGAAGATGCGGTCGGTGTAGGTGAGATAGATCAGCGCCCGTCGCTTGGCGTCCCAGAAGCGCACGACCTGCGTGCTCTTGAAGATCAGCGAGGCGCGCTCGCTGAAGACCTCGTGCGGGCTCCTGAGCCTGTCGAGCTTCGACTCGTCGACGGCGCCGACCTGCCGGCAGGCGATCGAGGCCTCGCCCGGATCCTCGGCCACGCCGATCGCGCCTTTGATGCCGCCGGTGCGGGCATGGGAGAAGTAGCAGGTCACGCCCGGAATATCGGGATCGTCGAAGGCCTCGACCACGATCTTGTCGTTGGGCCCGATCCACTTGAAGCGATAGCCCACCGAGCCGATCTCGTCGGCGAGCGCCGGCAGGGCCGGCAGCGACAGCAGCAGGGCGAGGACGAGACGGCGCATCGATCAGGCTCCCTTGATGGATCGCGGCTGGCGCGTGACCAGGAACAGGCCGGGCAGCACCAGGACGATACCCAGCAGATGGTACCATTGCGGCCGCTCGCCAAGGGTCAGCCAGGCCAGGACGCCGACATAGGGTGGACCGAGGTAGAGCGAGACGCTGGTCGGCGCGGGCCCGAGCTCCTGGATGCAGAACGAGTAGGCGGCATAGGCGCCGATGCCGGGCACCAGCGCGACGACCAGCCATACCGCCCAGACATGCCAGTCACCGAGGTCGGGTCCTCCCCACAGCGCCGCCTCGCCGAGGGCAAAGGGCAGGAGGACGAGGCAGCCGGCGATGGAAGTGGCGCAGAGGCGCGCGACCGGATCCAGCCGGCTCGGCCGATGTTTCAACAGCACCGAATAAAGTCCCCAGCAGGCGGCGGCGATGGCGATCCAGACGTCGCCCGAGCTGAGATGCACCGCAGCGAGGTTGCCGAACTCGCCCTTGGCGAACACGGTGGCCACGCCGCCAAGGCAGAGCACGATGCCTGCAATGCGCGTCGCGCTCAGCCCCTTGCGATCGATGACATGGTCGAGCAGCACGACGAGGATCGGGGACGCCGCATAGATCAGTCCGATATTGAGGGCCGAGGTCGAGTGGGCGCCGATATAGACGAAGGCGCCGCACACCCACATGCCGAGCGCGCCGGACAGCAACAGGTCCCGCCATTCCCGCCGCAGCGTGGGCATGCCGGCCCGCAATCGCGGCCACACGAACGGCAGCAGGAACAGGGCGACGAAGGCCCAGCGGCCGAGGGCGAGCGCATTGGGCGGCACGAAGAGCGCGTAGCGCGCCGCCAGCATGTTCACGCTGAAGAAGGCCGGAAACAGGCAGAGCAACACCCAGGCGAGACGGCGGCGGGCCGACGGCGCGGGCATTTCCCGGAACCGGCGATCAGGCCGGTTTCAGCCCTTCCTTGGGTACCTCGCCGCCGGCTTCCTTGATCGCCGCCCGGTAGGCCTTCTCCGAAGAGAAGGGGGCGATCTTGGGGAAGTCCTTCTTCTTGCCTGGCCGGATGGTGCCGGTGCTGGGCTCGACGATCAGCAGCTCGCCCTCGCGGCTGAGCAGCGGGATCTCCCGCTTCCAGCGCGAATAGACGCGTCGTGCCGAGGCGGAGAAGTCGACATAGGTCGTGAACTCGGTGGGATCGAGCTTGAAGATCGATTCGTAGGTCGCCACGAATTCCTTCACGAACTTCTTATCGACGATCTCGATGTTCGACATCATCCAGCAGCGATCCTCGAACACCCAGTAGGTGCCGAGGCCGACGAATTCCTTCTGCCGCGTCAGGTAGGGGTAGAAGGGGAAGCCGCGGCAGGCGATCGTGCGGTTGTCGCGCTCGCAGAAGCGTGCGCCCTTGCACTCGATCGCCATGCAGTCCGATGTCAGCTCGTTCACGATCTGCCGCGTGGCATAGTCGTAAGGCTTGAACTTGGACCAGATGTCGGTCCGGGGCTTCAGGTACTCGAACTCGACCTTGTGCACGACCGGCACGGCATTCTCGGTCGAGCAGCAGACCGGCGACCCGCCGTTCAGCGGCGCGCATTTCCGTCCACAGTCGAAGCGGGAGATATTCGACCGGAAGCCGGCATAGAGCTCGGCGAAATCGCTGGCTTTGATCGTTGCTTTTTCTGGTTTTTTCGACATGCGGGGGCCATGTAGCCGATAGTTAAGTGAAAGAACAGTGAAGGAATTCTGACGCCTGCTCAGGGGTGAGGCAATACGCGCCACACCACGGTTTCCCGCATGCCGCGATTCTCGAGCTGCAGCGAGGTTGGAATCTCGTAGCGGGCGCACTCCTCCAGTCCCTGAGCGCTGAAATAGTTGCGGCCGGGGTCGCCGAGCAGGACCAGCCGGCCGGCACGCGCGTGGCTGCGCAGCCAGGCCAGCGCCCGCGTGGACATCTCGCGCTCGTAGCAGACGTCGCCCGCGATCACGACGTCGGTGTCGGGCGCCGCCTCGGGCCTTGCGAGCCAGTCCTCGCTGCTGACGTCGAGGGCGAGACCGTTCGCCGCGGCATTGAGGCGGGCTGCCACGAGCGAGAGCGCATCGATGTCGTTGGCGGTCACCGCTGCCGCGCCGGCCCGTGCCGCGGCCATCGATGATACGCCGGAGCCGGCGGCGAAATCGATCACGCGGCGTCCGCTCACGAGGTCGGGATTGTCGAGCAGATAGCGGGCGACCGCCTGGCCGCCGGGCCAGCAGAAGGCCCAGTAGGGCGGATCGATGTTCTGCTCCTCCATCCAGGCCTCGGTCGCCTGCCAGATCGGCACGTATTCCGTGGCGAGCCAGAGCTTGAACTCCGGCACCATGGCCGGTGTCTCGAGCGCGGTGTTGGCGCGGATGAATCCCTCGGGATCGGCGGGCAGACGCGTCATCAGCCGAACTGCCCCGCGACGACGGCCAGCAGCATCAGCCAGCCGACCTGAGCGTTGGCCTGGAACTTGGCCAGGCAGTCCGGCTGGTCGTGCGGCTTGAGGTCCAGGATCTGCCAGCCGAAGTGAAGGGCGACGCCCGCCAGCACGATGAAATAAGGCAGGCCGAGGGGCGCCAGCAGGCCCGCTGCCGTCCACAGCGCCAGCGCCGTCGCGGCGAAAGCGGCGAGCCAGAGCCGTGGGGCCCGGGCGAAGCGCCGCGCGGTCGAGCCGACGCCGACGACGGCGTCGTCGCGCTGGTCCTGCATGGCGTAGATGGTGTCGTAGACCAGTGTCCAGGCGACTCCGCCGATGTAGAGCGCCACGGTGGCCCAGGAAAGCGTTGCCGTTACGGCAGCGAAGCCCAGCAGCGCGCCCCAGTTGAAGGCGAAGCCCAGCACCACCTGCGGCCACGATGTCACCCGCTTCATCAGCGGATAGATGGCCACCACGGCCAGCGAGGCGAAGCCCACCGCCACGGCGAACTTGTTGAACTTGAACAGGATCACGGCGCCCACCAGCGCCTGCAGGCCCATCCAGATGACCGCGTCGCGCAGCTGCACCTCGCCCGCCGGCAACGGACGGCTGCGCGTGCGCTCCACCCCCGCATCGATCTTGCGATCGAGGATGTCGTTCCAGGTGCAGCCCGCGCCGCGCATGGCGATCGTCCCCACCGCGAACACGACCATCCAGCCCAGCAGATGCGTCCAGTCGCGACCTTCGGCCAGGGCGAGCGACCACCAGCAGGGAAAGAGCAGCAGCCAGATGCCGATCGGGCGGTCCCAGCGCGCCAGGCGGCCAAAAGGTCGCGCCCAGGGCGGAAGGTAGCGCAGCGTCCAGTGCTGGCGGTCGATGTCGGTGAAGCCGGTTGTCGGTTCGGCGGTCATGGCTGCATCATGGCGGCAAGCAAGCAGGAGTTCCATGAGCGTATCGCGCCTGTTCGTCGAGGCTGACCTGTCCGCGGGCATCGAAGCGCCGCTCGACGAGACGCAGGCCCACTATCTGCGTCACGTCATGCGGCGGGAAGAGGGCGCGAAGCTGTCGCTGTTCAACGGCCGCGACGGCGAATGGAGCGCAACGCTGTCCCTGCGCGGCAAGAAGGCCGCCGTGGCGACGGTTGGCGCGCGCACCCGCGAGCAGGGAACCGAGCCCGACCTGTGGCTGTGCTTCGCGCCGGTCAAGCGCACCCGGATCGACTTCATCGCCGAGAAGGCGACCGAACTCGGCGTTTCGGCGCTGCAGCCGGTGCTGACGCAGCACACGGCGGTCGAGCGCGTCAATGTCGAGCGCCTGCGGGCCAATGCGATCGAGGCGGCCGAGCAGACCGAGCGCCTGACGGTGCCGGAAGTGCGCGAGCCGATCGGACTCGGATCCCTGCTCGATCGGTGGCCCGCCGAGCGGCGTCTGCTGATGTGCGACGAGACCGGCGGCGGCCCGCCGATCGCCGAGGCGCTGGCGCAGCTCGACGATGCGGCGCGCGCGGCACCGTGGGCGATCGTGATCGGACCCGAAGGCGGGTTCGCCGCCGCCGAACTCGCGGCGCTCCGTCGCATGAGCAATGTGACGGCTGTCGGTCTGGGCCCGCGCATCCTGCGCGCCGATACGGCGGCGCTTGCGGCGCTTGCCTGCTGGCAGGCATTGCTCGGTGACTGGCGCCGACCGACACCGCGTTTGGTCAACGATTATCGCACATCTCGGCTTACCACCTGAGCGCTTGCGCTGGCCCCCGGCGATGTGGGAGACGGGGACTTGAACACCATGAACCAGCCGCGTTCTCGCATGAGAATTCCTTGTGTGAGACGTGCCGTCCCGCCGGGCCATGCCGCGGGATGAACAGGGAGCAATCAACGCATGTCCGCACCACCAACGGGCGGCGGCACGCCGATCGAATCCCGGCGTCAGCTGATCGAATACTTCGTTGCCGGCAACAAGCCGCGTGCGCAGTGGCGCATGGGGACCGAACACGAGAAGTTCGGCTTCGACCTCAAGACGCGAAGGCCTCTGCCCTACGACGGGCCGGTGGGCGTACGCGCCGTGCTCGAAGGGCTGACGCGCTTCGGCTGGGAGCCGGTCCTGGAGGGCAACCATCCGATTGCCCTTACCCGCGGCAAGGCCAACATCACGCTCGAGCCCGGCGGCCAGTTCGAACTGTCGGGCGCGCCGCTCGAGACGCTGCATGAGACGGCGGCGGAGACGGCGCAGCACATCGCCGAGGTGAAGGAGGTCGCAGGCGGAATCGGCGCCGGTTACATCGGCCTTGGCTTCGCGCCCGACTGGAAGCGCGAGGACATCCCCTGGATGCCCAAGGGCCGCTACAAGATCATGCGCGACTACATGCCCAAGAAGGGCAAGCTCGGCCTCGACATGATGCTGCGCACCTGCACCGTGCAGACCAATCTCGACTTCGAGTCGGAAGCCGACATGGTGAAGAAGTTCCGCGTGTCGCTCGCCCTGCAGCCGCTGGCGACGGCGCTGTTCGCCAACTCGCCGTTCCTCGAGGGCAAGCCCTCGGGCTTCAAGAGCTACCGCAGCCACATCTGGACCGACACCGACCCCGACCGCTGCGGCATGCTGCCGTTCGTGTTCGAGGACGGGTTCGGCTTCGAGCGCTATGTCGACTACATGCTCGACGTGCCGATGTACTTCGTCTACCGCGACGGCAAGTACATCGACGCCTCCGGGCAGAGCTTCCGCGATTTCCTGAAGGGCAGGCTGCCGGCGCGGCCGGGCGAGCTCCCGACCATCAACGACTGGGCCGACCATGTCACGACGGCATTCCCCGAGGTGCGGCTCAAGCGCTACCTCGAGATGCGCGGCGCCGATTCCGGGCCAGTGCCGGCGCTGAACGCCCTGCCCGCGCTGTGGGTGGGGCTGCTCTACGAGCAGGGCGCGCTCGATGCGGCATGGGACCTGGTGAAGGACTGGACCATCGAGGATCACGACTATTTGCGCAGCCACGCGCCGCGCGCTGGCCTGTCGACCAAGTTCCAGGGCCTGCCGCTCTCGGACCTGGCGCGCGACGTGGTGGAGATCGCGCATGCGGGCCTCAGGGCGCGCAAGCAGCTCAACGCCGAGGGCAACGACGAGACGATCTACCTGGCGCCGCTCGATCGTGCGGTGGCGAGCGGATTGGCGCCGGCCGACGAGCTGCTGGAAAAGTGGCAGGGCGAATGGCGCGGCTCGTTCGATCTGCTGTTCCGCGACTGCGCCTACTAGTAGGGCGCCGGTCGCAGGACACTTGAACGGTAGCCGCTCTCGGCTATCGTCTGCGCCATGCTCGACCGCTGCGACCGTGTCCAGATCGCCGTCCATGATGCCGCCAGGGCGGCGCAACGCTATTGCCAGCTTCTCGGCTGCGAGATTTCGCGCCGCGAGCACAGCCGCCATCTCGACGCCAGGCGCACCATCCTGGCCGTCGGCGAGAGCGAGTTCGAGCTGTGCGAGGCCGACGGTGCCGGCCGCACGCAGGACTTCCTTGCCCGCCGCGGCGAGGGGCTGATGACGGCGGGCTACTGCACCGCCGATCTCGACGGCATGATGAAGCGATGGCAGGGGCTCGGCGTCTCCTTCGACCGCGACGGCGAGCAGCTCTATCTCGGTGCCGACGTCACTTTCGGCCTGCCGATCGTGATCTCGCTCAGCACCTACCGGCCGCGCGTGGGGCCGGTCTCCTTCCTCTACGAGACCACCAACACGCTCGGCAGCGACTGGCGGCGCGCCGCCGCGCTCTATGCCGGCCTGTTCGGCCTCGACCCGGCGCGCTTCAGCGCCATCGGCAGCGAACGCTTCGGCTATGTCGGCACGCTCACCCTGTTCGATCCGCCCAACCGGCTCGACCGCATCGAGCTCAGCCAGGCGACCGACGAGGTGCAGGCGATGGGCCGCTTCGTGAAGAAGCACGGCGACTCGCTCTACATGTGCTACGTCGAGACGCACGACTGGCCCGCGATCCGCGGCCGCCTGCTCGAAGCCGGGGCGCGATATACGCCGCGCGGCTCCGATCCCGAGACCGACCCCGACGGCGGCTGGGTGCATCCGAAGGAACTGCATGGACTGCTGCTCGGCATCTCTCGCACCGGATTGGCGTGGGAGTGGTCGGGACGAGAGGATCTGGTGCCGGCGCCATGAAGAGACGAACCCTGATGCTCGGCCTCGCGGCGCTGCCGCTGGCCGCGACGGCGCCGGCGGCTTGGGCGCAGAGCGACGAGGGCTGGGAGACCGTGGTCGGCGCCGATCTCAGGTTCCGGCTCGAGATGCCGTCGCCGGTCGCCAAGAGCACGGCGGAGAAGGAGCAGGGGCACGCCGCACCCCGCGTCGCCTACGAGTCCAAGCGCGCCAACCAGATGTTCGACTTCGACTATGTCGACTACGAGCCGAGCTGGTTCGCCGGCCGCGACGGCAAGGAGATCGCCCGGATGCTGGGCCGCGGCGAGGCCGAGAAGGCCTTCCCGCTGGCCAAGTTCAAGTATGTCCGCGACGAGCCGGTGACGCTGCAGGGCTGGGACGGCTATGCCCTCGACATCGAGGGCGAGGACGGCGGCCTGGTCATGATGCGCACCTACCTGGTGAAGGACCGGCTCTATCGTCTGCTGACGACGGCGCAGGCCGACATGAGGACCCGCAGCGCAGCACTGCGCTTCATCGACTCGCTGCGCCTGGCGGAGACGAAGCAGTAGCGGGCGGAGGGAGTGGCGATGCGTATCTGCGTGTTCGGGGCCGGATCGATCGGCGGCAACTTCGCAGCCCGGCTGGCCGAGGCCGGCAACGAGGTCTCGGTCGTGGTCCGCGGCGCGCATCTCGAGGCGATCCGCCGCAACGGCCTGACGCTGCTGACGGGCGACAGGAAGATCGTGGCGCCGGTGCGCGCCAGCGACCGGCCGGCCGATCTCGGCCCGCAGGACGTCGTGCTGACGACGATGAAGGCCTCCGGCCTCGCCGCGCTCGCCGAGACGGTGGGCCCGCTGCTGGGCGCCGACACGCCGGTCGTGTTCGTGCAGAACGGCATTCCGTGGTGGTACGGCCATGGCCTCGCGCCGTCGCGGCCGCCTGCGCCCGACCTGTCGCGGCTCGATCCCGGCGGCGCGCTGGCGAAGGCGGTCGGCGTCGAGCGCACCATCGGCGCCGTCGTCACCTCCTCCAACCACGTCATCGAGCCGGGCGTCGTGCGCAACATCTCGCCCGACCGCAACACGCTGTGGGTGGGCGAGACCGACGACCGCCAGAGCGACCGCCTCAAGGCCATCCGTGCCACGCTCAAGGCCGCCGGCATCGCCTCGCCCGAGACGACCGACATCCGCTACGACGTCTGGCACAAGCTGATGGCCAACTTCACCGGCTCGACGCTCTGCCTCATCCTGCGCGAGCCGACCACGATCCAGAAGACGCCGATGGTGAACCGCCTCGCCCGCCGCGCCCATGCCGAGGCGCTGGCGATCGCGGCCGCCCACGGCGTCCATCTCGACGACAGTCCCGAGGTCCGCTACGGGCCGGGCCGCGTCTATCCCGATCACCGGCCCTCGATCCTGCAGGACTACGAGCTCGGCCGGCCGATGGAGATCGAGGCCATCGTGCGCGCGCCGCTCGCCTTCGCTCGCAGCGCCGGCCTCGACACGCCGACCCTCGACGCGATCGAATCGCTCTGCGTCAGCCTCGCGGTCTCGAAGGGGCTGTACGCCCTCTGATCACCCCGTCGCCGTGCCGCCGACGGTGATGGCGTCGAGCCGCAGGGTCGGCTGGCCGACGCCGACCGGCACGCCCTGGCCGTCCTTGCCGCAGGTACCGATGCCGGGATCGAGCGCCATGTCGTTGCCGACCATGCCGACGCGCGTGAGCGCCTCGGAGCCGGCGCCGATCAGGGTCGCGCCCTTCACCGGCCGGGTGATCTTGCCGTTCTCGATCAGGTAGCCCTCGGTGACGCTGAACACGAACTTGCCCGACACGATGTCGACCTGCCCGCCGCCGAAGTTGGCGCAATAGAGGCCCTTCTTCACCGAGGCGATGATCTCCTTGGGATCCTTGTCCCCGCCCAGCATGATGGTGTTGGTCATGCGCGGCATCGGTGCATGGGCATGGCTCTGGCGCCGGCCGTTGCCGGTCGGCTTCACGCCCATCAGGCGCGCGTTCATGCGGTCCTGCATCAGCCCGACCAGCCGGCCGTTCTCGATCAGCACGTTGCGCTGCGTCGGCGTGCCCTCGTCGTCGATGGTGAGCGAGCCGCGACGGTCCGAGAGCGTGCCGTCATCCACGACCGTCACGCCCGGCGAGGCCACCATCTCGCCCATCAGGTGGGTGAACATGGAGGTCTTCTTGCGGTGGAAGTCGCCCTCCAGCCCGTGCCCGACCGCCTCGTGCCACAGCACGCCCGACCAGCCTGAGCCCAGCACCACCGGCATCTCGCCCGCCGGCGCGTCGATCGAGTCGAGATTGACCAGCGCCTGGCGGATCGCCTCGTCGGCTTCCTTCTTCCAGTAGTCGGGATGGAAGATGTCGCCATAGGCGGCGCGGCGGCCGCTGCCGGTGCTGCCGGCCTCGAGCCGGCTGCCGTCGGCGCACACCACGCTGACGTTCAGCCGCACCAGCGGCCGCACGTCGGCGGCGCGCCAGCCATTGGCGCGGATGATCTCGACCACCTGCCACGAGCCCGCCAGCGAGATCGAGACCTGCCGCGCCTTGGGTTCCTTGGTGCGGACGTAGGCGTCGATCTCCTGCAGGAGCTTCACCTTCTTCTCGAAGCCCTCGCCGTCGATCGGGTTGTCGTCGGCATAGAGCAGGCGGTTGGTGCCGCGCGGCGATTCATCGGACTTGCCCGACTTGCCGGAGCGCACCGCCTTGACGGTGTCGGCGGCGCGCTTCAGCGCCTTCTCGTCCAGCGCCGAGGCATGGGCGAAGCCGGTCGCCTCGCCTGCGACAGAACGCAGGCCGAAGCCCTGGGTGGTGTCGTAGGCGGCACTCTTCAGCTTGCCGTCGTCGAAGCTCAGGCTCTCGCTCTGCACATATTCCAGGAACAGCTCGCCGTCGTCGCAGCCCTTGAGCGCCTCGTCGACCATCTTCTCGGTCTTGCGCTGGTCGAGCGCACCCTTGCCGAAGAACAGCCCGTCGGCGGTGGCGAGATGGTTGATGCCCTTTGCCATTCGAACGCACCTTTCATGCGGACCGCAGGCTTCGGGCCCGCTCAAATCCCCGCTACGGGGAGAGTCCTATACGACCAGGACGATCTTGCCAAAATGGGCATTGGCCTTCATGTGCGCAAGCGCGGCGGCGGCCTCGGCGAGGGGGAAGGTGCGGTCGATCGGCAGGCTGAGCTTGCCGGCCTCGATCGCCGGCCACAGGTCCCTGCGGGCCGCCTGGACGATGTCCCGCACCTCCTCGGGCGAGCGGGTGCGGAAGGTGACGCCGATATAGTCGATGCGCTTCAGTGCATGGAGGTCGAAGTTGAACTCGCCCTTCATGCCGCCCAGCCGGCCGACATTGACGATGCGGCCGAGGATGGCGGCGGCCTCCATGTTCTGGTTCATGACGCCGCCCGAGACCTGGTCGACGATCAGGTCGACGCCCTTGCCGCCGGTCGCTTCCTTGACCTTCTCCGGCCACGTCGGGTCGCGGGTGTCGAGGGCGAGGTCACAGCCGAACTCCGCGAGGCGGGCGCGGCGGGCGTCGTTGGTCGAGGTGCCCATCACGACGCTGGCGCCCAGGTGCCTGGCGATCTGCATGCCGAGCAGGCCGACGCCCGAGCTGGCGCCCTGGATCAGGACCGACTCGCCCTTCTTGAGCCGGCCGGCGCCGGCCAGCGCATTGTGCATGGTCTGCACCGCCACCGGCATGCAGGCGGCCTGCTCCCAGCTCATGTTGTTGGCGGGCACCTTGTGGGCACGGCCGGCATCGGCGACGGCATATTCGGCGAAGCCGCCCCCGACCGAGCTCATGACGCGATCGCCGGGCTTGAACTCCTGCACCGCGCTGCCGACCGCCTCGACCTCGCCGGCGCATTCCAGCCCCACGATCGTGCCCGGCCCGCCGATGGCGCCGTGGCGATGGCCGGCCGCGACGCCGAGATCGGCGCGGTTGAGCGAGGCCGCCTTCACCCGGATCAGGATTTCGTTGGGTTTCGGCGCGGGCTTGGCCACCTCGCCGATGCCGACGCCCTTTTCGCCCACCACGACTGCCTTCATGACGACGCTCCTCGTTCATTAGAAAAATCGACTTGCCTTCGCGCGCCAACGCTGGGTCTCCCTTTTTAAAAGGAGAAT
Organism: Pseudomonadota bacterium; assembly: GCA_018240685.1. Taxonomy (GTDB): domain Bacteria; phylum Pseudomonadota; class Alphaproteobacteria; order Reyranellales; family Reyranellaceae; genus Reyranella. The sequence goes on from JAFEFG010000001.1 coordinate 39,689, forward strand.
AAAAACGTTACCGCGCGGTAACCGGCCTTTCGCGCATGAGCTTTTCTTGACCGAAAATCGCTCGCCGTGCGCGGTGTCCGCGGTTCGTGCGGCACAAGCATAGCGCGCCCGACGATGGCGCACGATTCCGGTCGCCACCGGGCGCGGCTTCGCACTTCGCGCAGCGAACCGCCTCTGGCCGCCGGCGCTTGACGATGGTCCGCCGGCACACCCAAGGTCGCCGCAACGCCCGCATAACCAGCGCACAACCGGCGCACGACGAGCGGACCGGGCGACCCAGGGGAGGACGGATCATGCTGGACGCAGCGACCATCGACACGATCGCCCACGCCTACGACAAGGCGGAGCGGGAGCGTCACCGCATCCGGCCGCCGTCGGTGCAATATGATGGCTTCACCATCGACGATGCCTATGCCGTGCAGCGGCGCTGGGTCGAGATCAAGGTCGCGCGCGGCAATCCCATCCGGGGGCGCAAGATCGGCCTCACCTCGCGGGCGATGCAGCGCCAGGTCAATATCGACGAGCCCGACTACGGTGCGCTGCTGGCGGACATGTTCTATGGCGACGGCGCGGAGATCCCCGTCGGCCGCTTCCTGCAGCCGCGCCTCGAATGCGAGCTGGGCTTCGTCCTCGGCCGGCGCCTGCAGGGGCCGAACTGCACGATCTTCGACGTGCTGAATGCGACCGACTACGTCGTGCCGGCGGCCGAGATCGTGGACGGGCGGACGCATCGGGTCGATCCCGACACCGGCAAGCCGCGCTCGGTGCTGGACAGCATCGCCGACAATGCCGGCAACGCGGCGCTGATCGTCGGCGGCCGGCCGATCCGGCCGATGGAGGTCGACCTGCGCTGGGTCGGCGTGCTCTGCCATCGCAACAACGTCATCGAGGAATCGGGCGTCGCCGCGGCGGTGCTGAACCATCCCGCCAACGGCGTCGCGTGGCTCGCCAACAAGCTCGCGCCCTTCGGCATCGCGCTCGAGCCCGGCGAGTTCGTACTGGGCGGCTCCTTCACCGCCATGGTGGAAGCGCGGGCCGGCGACGTCTTCAACGTCGACTACGGCCCGCTGGGAACGATCTCCGCCCGCTTCGTCTGACCCCGGGGGCGTCCGCCCCTCGCTTCGTCTGATCGCGGCGCCGCCGGATCGGGCGGCCGCGATCGTGCGCCTCACACGATCCTGCTTTCGCGGCCTTCCCAGTAGCGGTCGCGCAGCAGGCGCTTGTAGAGCTTGCCGGTGGGATGGCGCGGCAGTTCCGGCTCGAAGTCGATGCTGCGCGGGCACTTGATCGCCGAGAGGTGCTGCTTGCAGTAGGCGATCAGCTCCTCGGCCAGGGCCGGGCCGGCATCGGCCCAGTGGCGCGGCTGGACCACGGCCTTCACCTCCTCGCCGAAGTCGGGATTGGGCACGCCGAACACGGCGCAGTCCATGACCTTGGGATGGTTGATGAGGAGGTTCTCGGCTTCCTGCGGGTAGATGTTCACGCCGCCGGAGATGATCATGAACGCCTTGCGGTCGGTCAGGTGCAGGTAGCCGTCGGCATCGACGTAGCCCACGTCGCCCAGCGTGCTCCAGCCCTTGGGATGGCGCGACTCGGCCGTCTTCCTGGCGTCGTTGTGGTATTCGAACGGGCGGCCCTCGGCGAAGTAGATCGTGCCGGGCTCGCCCTGGGGCAGCTCGTTGCCCTCGTCGTCGCAGATCTTGAGCTTGCCGACGACGGCGCGACCGACCGTGCCCTTGTGCGCCAGCCATTCGGCCGAGTTGCACAGGGTGAGGCCGTTGCCCTCGGTGCCGGCATAGTATTCCCAGATCACCGGCCCCCACCACGCGATCATCTGCTCCTTCACCGGGATGGGGCAGGGGGCGGCGGCATGGATGGCGCACGTGAGCGACGAGACGTCGTACTTGCGTCGCACCTCCTCGGGCAGCTTGAGGAAACGCACGAACATGGTCGGCACGAGCTGCGTGTGCGTGGCGTGGTACTTCTCGACCAGCCGCAGATACTCCTCGGCGTCGAAATGCTCCATGACGATCGAGGTGCCGCCCAGCCGCATGACGCTCATGTTGAAGCGCAGCGGAGCGGCGTGATAGAGCGGCGCCGGCGACAGATAGATCGTGTCCTCGTTGATGCCGTAGATCCTGCTGGTGATCTGCAGCAGCGGGTTCTCCGCATCGATGGGCTGCGGCTCGACCACCGGCAGCACGCCCTTGGGCCGCCCCGTGGTGCCGGACGAATAGAGCATGTCGTGGCCGGCGGTCTCGTCGGCGATGCGGGTCGCGGGATACGCGGCCACCGCCTCCTCCCACGACTCGTAGCCGGGGAGGGTGCCGTCGATCATGTAGCGCCGCGTGACGCCCGCCATCAGCGGCGCCAGCTCGGCCGCGCGGTCGGCAAGGTGGTGCGAGGTGACGAAGAGCTTCGCGCCGCAGTCGCCGACGATGTAGTCCACCTCGGCGGCGGTCAGGCGCGAGCTGATGGCGGTGTAGATCAGGCCCGAGCGCTGGGCGCCCCAGCAGATCTCGAAGAAGCGCGGATGGTTCTCCAGGAACAGGGCGACATGGTCGCCCGGCTTCAGGCCGGCGGCGCGGAAGAGCTGGGCGATGCGGTTGGACTGGTCGTCGAGCTGCCGGTAGGTGACGGTCTCGCCGGTGGCGGCCATGACATAGGCCGGCTTGTCGGGATGCTTCTGGGCGTGGATATACGGATGCACTGGAACTCTTTCCTCCGGACGACGCTCTTGCTTTGCGCTCTTGCTGGGGCGCCATATGACCGGACAGCCCGGCTCCTCGCAAGCATTGACCCGGTTCCGCCCTTCGGCTTTATTCCCGGCGCACCCAGCGTGCCCCCGTGGCGGAATTGGTAGACGCGCCTGACTCAAAATCAGGTTTCCTCACGGAAGTGTTGGTTCGAGTCCGACCGGGGGCACCACGCTCGCTTTTGCGCAAGCCAACGATCTGGTTTCGCCCAGGTAATTTTTTCGGCTTGTCGCACTCCGGCCTTGGCATCGGGAACTGCGGCCGTTCGACCTCCTCCTCGATTCGTTCTTCTCTTTGAGCGCGCGTAAGTGCACGGCCTGCTCCGCGAGACGCGTGCGATTGGCATTCGAGTGTAGACATCTATCGGGGCTGTGGGCGGTGGCCCCGAGGGGGTGCGACTATTCAATCGTCTCGTCTGCTCTTGCCATCACGTGCAGGGGGATCGAAATGCCGATTTCATTGGCGGTTCGGTTGTTTATGACTGTCTCGATGACCGTCGGCCATTCGACGGGTATGTCCGCCGGCGGAACGCCGGCCGCAATCTGCTCAATGAACCGGGCGAGTTGTGCAATCAAAGCGGGAACGTTGGGGCCGTAACTGACAAGACCGCCGGCTTCACAAAACTCGCGTCGAGGAAACACGGCCGGCACACGCATCTGGCGGGCGCGATCTGCAATCATCTGCCTGTTTGCGATCGTCACGGGGTCGGTGAAGCACAACATCGAGTCGCAGCCGCTGGCCGCACCCTCGCCAAGGGCGCTTTCCAACGCAGAGCGATCTCTGACCGGGCGCACCAGAAGTTCCAGGCCCAATTGTTCCGCGGCGCTTTGCGTGCGTTTGCGCTCTTCGGTTTCCCCGGGATGGTCGGGGCTCTGGACGACAAGCGTGCGCCTCGCCGTGGGCGCAAGCTCGCGCAGGAGCTGAATGCGCTTGCCGGCTAACTCCCACATCAACTGAGAGTTTCCGGTCGCATTGCCCCCGGGCCTGGCCATGCTCCGCACAAATCCAGCGGCGATCGGGTCGCCGCTGAATGAGAAGACGACCGGCACCGAACGCTGGGCAATCGGAACAACCCTGGTCGCGGCCGCGTATGCCACAAGAACGTCGATGCCTTCCTGCAGCAACTGATCGAGGAGCGCCGGGAGTATCTTCGAATCGAGGTTCGCGAACCGAGACCTGATCACGTAGTCGCGCCCCTCATCCCAGCCGAGTTTTCCCAGGCCCAGCCGCAATTGCGCCAGATCCGGGTCGGTCGGTCTTGCCGGAGACAGAAATCCCACACGAACCGGGCGCTGGATGCGTTGCGCGACGGCAGGTCCGGCGGCAAGCAGATAGCAGGCGGGGGCGCCAAGCATCGCTCGTCGCGTAAGCGCATGACGGGGCTGACCTGGATGCAATTTGACCCTCGCGTTCTGGCAGCTCGCCTGGTGTCAAATCGTAGCCTTTGCATTGCGCCAGGCAAGACGGGTGGGCCAACAACACGGACGTGTGAAGCGAGTGCTCAAGGGCGCGCGGGCGCCGGCCGGGCCACACGTGGTCGCCCAGGCCCAGGGCGCAAGCCGTACGCGCGTTGCGGCGGGCGATGCGCAGTGGCAGGTTCGCGGCAACAACCGGCGCCCGGCCAATCGACGAAGGAGATTGCGCTTCAATGCCTTACAAAGACATGCGTGAGTTCATCTCGCTTCTCGAGGCAAAGGAATTGTTGGCTCGGGTCAGCGTCGAGGTCGATCCCGAATGGGAGATCAATGGCGTGACCCATGCGGTGACCAGCGAGGGCGGTCCGGCGGTTCTGTTCGATAACGTCAAGGGCACGACCACACCGGTTCTGGCAGAGCTGTTCGGCCGGTCCTGGCGTCGCCTGGCCCTGGCGATGGATCTCGACACCGAGGATCAAGTCGCCATCCGTTCCGAGTGGATCAGGAGGATCGGGAATCCGATTGCGCCAGTGGAGGTGCAGACCGGACCGTGCAAGGAGAATGTCCTCACCGGCGATCAGGCAAGCCTGGACGGACTCTTTCCGATGATCCGCTGGCACGCGCACGACGGCGGCTATTACCTCGGCACGCTGGGAATGCTCGTGACGGCCGACGCCGAGACCGGCGATCAGAACGTCGGCTGCTATCGCATGATGTACCGCAGTCGCACCGAGACGGGCCTGATGATGCAGCCGTTCCAGGGCGGCGCACAGCACCTGGAGAAATGGGGACGGCTGCACCCGGGCATCCCGATGCCGGTGGCCGTCGTGTTCGGGGCCGACCCCTGCTACGTCCTGGCCGGAGGCTCCAAGTTCGAACAGCCGCCGGGCGAGGACGCTTATGCCGGCGGGCTGCGGCAACAGGCCATCGAGCTCGTCAAGTGCCAGACGTCGGATCTCAAGGTCCCCGCCAACGCCGAGATCATCCTCGAAGGCGAGGTCATGCCCGGCGAGATGGACAAGGATGGCCCATTCGGAGAGTTCACCGGCTTCCTCGATCACCAGAGCAGGTGCAACATCTTCCGGCTCAAGGCGATCACCCATAGGGACAACCCGATCTTCCACGGCGAGCGCGAAGGTTACCCGTCAGAGGGCGGCCTGATGTACATCCTCGGAATGGAACCGGTGGTGCTCAAGAAACTCGAGAGCGTCGGCGGCGTTCTCGATGTTCACATGCCGCTGTCCGGCGTGGGCTTCGAACTCGTGATCTCGATGAGGGTAACGAGCAAAGGCCAGGTCCGCCAAACCATTCAGAAGGTTTTCGGCGATTCCGATGTCGGCGGCTACATCAAGCACATCACCGTCGTCGGCGAAGGCATCGACATCCGCAACCGCGACGACGTCGCCTGGGCGGTCGCGACCCATGTTCAGGCCGACCGCGACCTGATGATCATCCCGAGATGCCCGCAGACCAGTCTGGATGTCTCGCAGACCCGGCGAAACTGGGGCACGAAGATGGGCATTGATGCCACCGGTCCCATCTTCGACTACGAAGAAGAAGGCAAGGTATTCCCCGCCCTGTGCGACGACCCGGACATCAGGGCGCGCGTCAAGGCGCAGTGGGACAGGTACGGGATCAGGCTGTCCGGAGCAATTTCCGTTCACGGCGGTTGATCGTCATCGGTCGGGAAGTCGTTCCGGCATTTCATCGGGGCGCTGGGATCGAAGCCGGGGCCGAGCCAGTCCCGCATCTCTTGATGTCGCCCGTGGTCCGGGTCCGCGAGGGTCCGGTGCCGACGTGCCGATGTCAAACTGATGGGGTGCGGTGACGTGCAATCCCTCTGAATCCGCCTCCGCCCGACGCCGCGCGCGAAGTCGCGGCCGAACGCCTAGGCGGGATGCCGGCGCGTGACTTCTCGCAGGGTCTCCACGAAGAGTTCGTGAAGGCGGGTCGGCTTCCAGTTGTGACGGCAGATGAGCCAGATCGGTCGCCGCGCATTCGGCACGGGCCTGTCCAGCGCGACGAGGCCCTGGTGTTCGTAGTCCGTGCCGAAGTCACTGCGCACTGTCAGGGCGAGGAATTCGCCGCTCAGGACCAGGCTGCGCGTCAGCTCGAACAGCTCGCTCTGCGCGGTGAATTCGGGCGGCGTGACGCCTTCCTCCTCGAACATGGCGCGGAATCGGATGGCGATGCCGGTCCGCGGCGGATTGCCGATCCAGCGGTAGGTCGCCAGTTCGCGGGCGCTGATGTTGCGGCGGCCGGCCAGCGGATGATCGCGGCGGCAGATGATGCGCACGTCGGTCTGGCACAGTTCTTCCGTCGTGAAGTCGGCCGGCACGTTGGGCCGCGCCGTGCTCACCATGCAGTCGAGACGTCCGGCACGAAGTTCGAGCAGCATTTCCTCGTACTGGTCGTTGGTGACGGAGAAGCGCGCGCGCGGATGTCGAGCCGACAGGCGCAGGATCGCCGCCGACAGCACGCCGCCCGCCGAGGCGCGCACCGCCCCGATCGTGACGGTGCCTTCGATAAGACCGTCCAGCTCCTTCACCTCGGCGGCAGCCAGGCGCAGCTCCTCGAGGCCGAGATTGGCAAGCAGCGCGATCTCGTGGCCAAGCGTGTTCAGCCGCGCGCCGCGCTTCTCGCGGTACAACAGCTCGACCCCGATCGCACTCTCCAGGCCGCCGAGCGCGCGATGCAGTGACGGCACGCGCACCCCAAGGCTTTCGGCGGCGGCCGCAAAGCCGCCCTGGCGTTCCATCGCCACCAGCGCCACCAGCTGGCCAACCGTGAGGGCGCGCAGCAGCTTCTCGATCCGCTGTGGGCCGGCATCGGCTTCGCGTGGCACCTTGCGGATCGCCCGCGTCAGGAAGGCGATGCAGCGCGCCACACGTTCGCTCAGAACGGTCGCGTACTTGGTCGGCGTGAGGCCAGTCGGTCGTCGTTCGAACAGCGCCACGCCATAGAAGTTCTCCAGCGCGGCGAGGCAGAGGGTGACGGCAGGCTGTGTCAGCCCGGCGTGGCGAGCCGTGGCGTGCACGCTGGCGCCACCAGCGACCATGAGAAACAGGCGCGCATGTCGGAGGTTCGGGAAGGATTGGCCTGCCATTTGCGTAACGGCTCCTACATTATTAGCAAAAACTTATTAGAGGAAGGGAAGAACAAATCACCGGGTTGGGGATTCTCGCGGCAATATGAGGCCGTCGTCGAGCGGACGTGGCTTGCACAATAAGAACACGTCGCAAGGGAAAAACGCGAAAAGACGGGGATTTTACGTATCTCTCGCCGGTAATTCGGGACGGGAGATTGGGAGTCCCTGATGCGTTTGTCGTCTGATCGCCTTGCCCTCATCAATCCCTCCGCGTCCGAAGGAGCCTCGCAGAAAGCACGTGATCTTATCGCTGCCGGCGTCGATGTAATCAGCCTTGCGACCGGCGAACCCGATTTCGACACGCCGGGCCACGTCGTCGAGGCGGCAATCGCGGCCATGCGCGCAGGGCAGACGCGCTATACCGGAACGGGGGGTACGCCGGAGCTGCGCAAGGCGATCGTCGAGAAATTCCGGCGCGACAACGACATCGTCTATGACTTGTCCGAGGTGCTGGCGAGCGCCGGCACGAAGAACACGATCTTCCTGGCGCTGGTCGCCAGTCTCAATCCCGGCGACGAAGTCATCATCCCGGCGCCGCATTGGGTCTCCTACACCGAGATGACCAAGATGGCGGGAGGCACGCCGGTGGTCGTCACCTGCGCGCAGAACAACGGCTTCAAGCTCGATGCCCAGACGCTCGAGCAGGCGATTACGCCGCGGACACGCTGGCTGATGCTGAACACGCCGTGCAATCCGACCGGCGCGGTCTACAGCCGCGAGGACCTGCTGGCGCTGGCGGAGGTGGTGCGCCGGCATCCCCAGGTGCTGGTGATGACCGACGAGATCTACGAGCACATTCTTTTCGATGACGTGAAGTTCCACAGCTTTGCCGCGGTGGCGCCCGACCTGAAGGCGCGCACGCTGACCCTCAACGGCGTCTCGAAGGGCTACGCCATGACCGGCTGGCGCGTCGGCTTCGCAGGCGGTCCGGCTGAATTGATCGCGGCCATGAAGAAAGTGCAGTCGCAGTCGCTGGGCAGCATCTGCTCGATCAGCCAGGCCGCCGCCGTGGCGGCGCTGCTGGGGCCGCAGGATTATCTGAAGGAGAGGGCCGAGGCGTTCCAGGCGCGTCGTGACCGCGTGATGGCGCTGCTCGGCGCGGTGCCGGGCCTGCGCTGCCATCGACCCGAGGGCGCCTTCTATCTCTTCGTCGAATGCAGCGGCCTGCTCGGCAAGCAGACCCCGAAGGGGGGGGTGCTGGCCCGTGACATCGAGGTCGCGGAATACCTGCTCGACGAAGCGCGCGTCGTCGTCGTCAACGGTACGGCCTATGGCATTTCGCCGTACTTCCGGCTGTCCATCGCCACTTCGCTGGAGCGTCTGGAGACGGCGTGCGCGCGCATCGCGGATGCCGTGGCACGGTTGAAATAGCGGCGGCCGCCATGACGTCCGCGCGCCTCGCCACGATCAAGGAACTCCTCGACGCCTTCGCGCGCAGCGGCGCCGAGGAGCTTCAGGTCACCGACGGCGACCTGAAGCTGCGCATCGTTCGACGAAAGGGCGCCACAGCCGCGTCGCCGGCGGCGTCCGCCGGGATCGCACCGGCGGCAGTGCCGGAGTCCGACGCCGCGATGGCCGGCGGCGGCGAAGCGTCCGCCGAGCCGGAGGCGGACGCACCGGCCGACGGCGTCCTCGTGACGGCCGCCATGCACGGCGTCTTCCATCGCGCCCCGGCGCCGGGCGCCGATCCGTTCGTCGGCGTCGGCAGCCACGTCGTGCGCGGCCAGCAGCTCTGCATCCTCGAGGCGATGAAGGTCTTCAATGCCGTGACCGCGCCGCAGGACGGGATCGTGGCCGAGGTCCATGTCGAGAACGGCACCGACGTGATGGCGGGCCAGCCGCTCTTCACCCTCGCGGCGCCGCCGCAGCTCAAGGCCGCCGAATGAATACCGGCGTCGTCGTCCTCGCCGAGCCTCGCGTCAGCCTGTGCGGCAGCGCGGCGCTCCTGCTCGATGCGGAGGGCCCGATGACCTTGCCGACCCAGGAACGCATCTGGCGGCTGGGCGATCGTGTGCGCGACTGGGAAGGGGTCGTCGATGCGCAGCCGGGCATGAACAGCCTGCTGATCGTGCTCGATCCGCTCGAGGCCGATCCGCAAGCCTTGTCGGCGCGGTTGCTGGACGTCTGGCCGACGATCGAGGCGGGGCGGATCCGCGGCCGCCTGCTGGAAGTCGGCGTGGTCTATGGCGGCGAGGGCGGGCAGGACCTTCCCGACGTCGCGGCCTATCATCGCTGCACGCCGCAGGAGATCGTGGCGCTGCATGCGGCGCCCGAATATGTCGTGTTCGCGCCCAGCGTCTCGCCGGGCTTCGGCTATCTGTTCGGCCTCGATCCGCGCCTTTTCACGCCGCGCCGGAAGGTGCCGGTGATGCGGCCCGTGGGCGGCGGCGTGTCGATCGGCGGCGGCCAGTCGAATCTCGGCAAGCCCTACGTCGAAGGCGGGCCGACGATGAACCCGACCGGCTGGCACGTGATCGGCTGCGCGCCGAGGCTGCCCGCGCCGTTCGATCTCGCCAAGGATCCGCCCAACCTGCTGTCGCTTGGCGACCGTATCCGGTTTCGGGTCGACAGGATCGAGGCATGATCGAGATCCTCGAGACGCCGCCGCTCAACGCGATCCAGGATCTCGGCCGGCTCGGCTATCGTTGCCATGGCGTCGGTCGCGGCGGAGCGATGGACCGGGTGGCGCTCGCGGCCGCCAATGCGCTGCTGGGCAACGACGAGAATGCGGCCGGCATCGAATTGCAGCTCTTTCCGGTGCGGGTGCGCTTCGCGGGCGACACCGTCTTCGCGCTGACCGGCGCGGATTGCGAGGCGCGGCTCGACGGCCGGCTCCTGCCGCCCTGGTGGGCAATGTCGGCGCAGGCAGGGCAGGAACTGGTCCTGTCGCCGCCAAGGCAGGGGCTGCGCGCCTATCTCGCCGTCGCCGGCGGCATCGACGTGCCCGAGGTGATGGGATCGCGCAGCACGCAGATGCGCGACGGGTTCGGCGGGCTGGATGGGCGCGCGCTCGCGGCCGGCGACCGGCTTGCCGCGTTCCCGGCGCCGGCGTTCGCGCTGCGCGACGGCGCCGGGCTGGGCGCGCTGCCGGCGTCGCTGGCGCTTGCCGCTGCCGACTGTCCGCAGGCGCAGCCGGGCGAGACGGTGCTGCGTGTCATCCAGGCTGCCGAATATGAGCAGTTCGACGCGGCCTCCCAGGCTGCGCTGTGGCAGACGCCGTGGAAGGTGACGGCGCAGAGCAACCGCCAGGGCTATCGGCTGGCCGGCGTGGCGCTGCAGCGCCTGGAGCCGGTGGAGATGCGCTCGCACGGCATCGTGCCGGGCGTGATCCAGGTGCCACCCTCCGGACAGCCCATCATCCAGCTTGCCGACGGCAACTCCGCCGGCGGCTACCCGAAGATCGGCGTCGTCATCGAGGCCGATCTGTGGCGCATCGCCCAGGCCGCGCCCGGCAGCGCGCTGCGCTTCGTCTCCTGCACGCTCGAGGAAGCGCGCACGGCGGAGCGGGCGGTCGCCGCCTATCTCGGCACCCTGCGCCGCCTGGCGGGATACTGCCGCCTGCCATCGCTGGGGAAGGTCGCATGATCCTCGAACCGGCTGAGATCATGAGCCTGGTGGCGCACATGCGTCGCGTCGGCGTGGCCGAGATCGAACTCGAGGAGGCCGGCAGCGCGCTGCGCGTCGTCGTTCCCGAGCAGGCGATCGCGCCGGCCGTGGACGGTACGGCTGCCGCGACCACCGTCGCCGCGCCGTACGTCATCGCTGCCGAGGCCTGCGGGTTCTTCCAACCCGGCCATCCGGCGCGGGCGGCAGCGCCGGCAAGGGGCCGGCGGGTCGAGGCGGGCGAGGTCGTGGGCACGATCGCGGCGGGGCCGCTGCTGCGTCCCGTCGCGGCACCTGCTGCAGGCACTCTGGGGCGACTCCTCTGCGCGGCCGGCGGGCGCGTGGATCATGGCACGCCGCTGTTCGAATTCGCCCCGCATTCTCCTTCCTCTCCGGATTCAGGCAAACGAAAGGACACGCGATGAAGATCGATATCAATTCGGACCTCGGCGAGGGCTTCGGCCGCTGGAAGATGGGCGACGACGAGGCGCTGATGAAGCTGATCTCGTCGGCCAACATCGCCTGCGGCTTCCACGCCGGCGACGCAGTGATCATGACGCGGATGGTCGAGGCCGCGAAGGAGAACGGCGTCGCCATCGGCGCGCATTGCGGCCTGCCCGACCTGCTCGGCTTCGGCCGCGTGCCGATGGACATCAATCCCCGCGACCTGCAGAAGCACATGCTCTATCAGCTCGGTGCGCTGTCGGCGATCGCCAAGGTCGGCGGCTACAAGGTCACCCATGCCGGCGGACACGGCGCGATGGGCACGATGTTCGCGAAGAACCACGAATATGTCGAGCTCATGCTCGATGTCTTCAAGGCCTACGACAAGGACCTGATCCATGCCACGGCGCCGAACGGATACGCGGCCACGTATGCCAGGAAGATCGGCGTGCGCACCGTCGGCAAGGTGTTTGCGGATCGCGCCTATGACGACGAGGGACGCCTGGTCAATCGCCGGTTGCCCGGTGCGGTCATCACCGACCTCAATGAAGTCGTCGCGCGCGTCAGCCAGTTCCTGAACGACGGCACTTTCACCGCGCAGTCGGGCAAGCGCGTCAAGTTCGACGCGCAATGCATCCTGATCCACAGCGATACGCCCGGCGCCGTCGACATCGCCCGGACCGTCCGCGAGACCATCGAGAAGGGCGGCGGCAAGATCGTGCCGCTCACCGAGCTCGCGAACTGACCGGCTGCCGCCGATGGCCTTCCGGACCGTCCTGATCGCCAACCGCGGTGAGATCGCGCTGCGGGTGATCCGCGCCTGCCGCGCGCTCGGCTTGCGCGCGGTCGCGGTCTGTTCGGAGGCCGATCGCGGCGGCACCTGGCTGCAGGCGGCCGACGACGCCGTCTGCATCGGGCCGGCGCCGGCGTCGCGGAGCTACCTCGATATCGGCGCGCTTCTGCTGGCGGCCGAGGTCGCAGGCGCCGACGCGATTCATCCGGGCTACGGCTTCCTTGCCGAGAACGGCGACTTCGCCGAGGCGGTGGAGCGGGCGGGCCTGACGCTGATCGGCCCGGCGGCGGAGACGATCCGGCTGATGGGTGACAAGATCCGCGCCAAGGAGGCGATGCGTGCCGCCGGCGTGCCCTGCGTGCCGGGAAGCGATGGCGCCTTGCCGTTGGATGCGGCGGTCTGCGCGCAGCTTGCCGCGCGCGTGGGCTATCCCGTCATCGTCAAGGCGGCGGGCGGCGGTGGCGGGCGCGGCATGCGCGTGGTGCGAGGTCCCGACGAACTCGCGACGGCGATCGCCACGACACGCGAGGAGGCGGTGCGCGCCTTCGCAAATCCCGATCTCTACATCGAGAAATTCCTCGAGCATCCACGCCATATCGAGATCCAGGTCCTGTGCGACCACCATGGCGGTGCACTGTGGCTGGGAGAGCGCGACTGCTCGGTGCAGCGCCGGCATCAGAAGGTCATCGAAGAGGCGCCGGCACCGGGAATCCCGCGCGCGCAGATCGCCGAATTGGGCGAACGCTGCGCTGCTGCCTGTCGCGCCATCGGATATCGCGGCGCGGGCACCTTCGAGTTCCTCTACGAGGACGGCACGTTCGCGTTCATCGAGATTAACACGCGCATCCAGGTCGAGCACACCGTGACGGAGGAGACGACCGGTCTCGACATCGTGCGCGAGCAGATCCGCGTCGCAATGGGCGAGCCGCTGTTGCTGTCGCAGCGCGATGTCGTGTGCCGCGGTCACGCAATCGAATGCCGCATCAATGCCGAGCACGGCTTCAGCGGCCGGCCTTCGCCGGGGCGGGTGATCCGCTGGCATGCGCCGGGCGGTCCAGGCATCCGCGTCGACAGCCACATGGCGCCCGGCGCGGAGGTGCCGCCGCACTATGATTCCCTGATCGCCAAGATCGTCACGTCCGGCACGGATCGTGCTCAATGCATCGCCAGGATGAAAGCTGCTTTGGCGGAGCTGCAGGTCGAGGGCATCGATGTGAATGCCGAACTTCACCGGTTCGTCCTCGAAGACGAGACCTTCGAGAAGGGCGGCGTGACGATCCACTACCTCGAGCAGCGCCTGAGGCGTTTCGCCGAAGCCAACACGGGCGCGCAATCATGACGGCGAGTGTTCTGCAGGCAACGGACATGCCGACAAGGCGGGCGGTGCTTCCGAAGTGGTTGGCCGGCATTGCCATCCTCCTGCCGGCACTGGCCTTCCTTTTCACCTTCCTCGTCCTGCCGTCGATCATCCTGCTGAGCTACAGCGTGCTGACGCAGTCCGAGAGCGGTGACATCAGTCTGCCGCTGACGCTGTCGAGCTACCAGAGGCTCGTTTCGGGTCCGGCGTATCGGCACGTCGTGATGACGACGCTGCGCGTGTCGGTCCTCACGTCGCTCTTCGCCTCGCTGCTGGCCTATCCGCTCGCGATGGCGATTGCCTACGGCAAGCCGCTGTTCAGCCGCATCACGATGATCCTGGTGGTGTTGCCCATGGTCGTCAGTGTGGTCGTGCGTACCTACGGATGGCAGCTCGTGCTGGGCAACAGCAATACCGGCGTCCTGAACTGGCTGCTGCAGCTGATCGGCTTCGGCCCCGCGCCGGTCAAGGTGATGTTTACCGAATGGGCAATCGTCATCGCCTCGGTCCATGTCTTTCTGCCGTTGATGGTGCTGCCGCTCGCGGCCTCTCTGGGACGTATCAATCCTTCGCTCAATGAAGCGGCGCGCATGCTGGGTGCGCCGGCCTGGCGGGCTTTCCTGCGCATTACGCTGCCGCTCAGCGTGCCCGGCCTGCTCGCGGGACTGACCATCGTCTTCTCGCTGACGGCTGCATCCTACGTGACGCCGCAGATGGTGGGCGGCAACCGCGGCCTGATGCTGGGCGTGCTGCTCGAGCAGCAGATCAATACTTCGTTCGACTGGCCGATGGCCGCGGCGATCGCGTCCGTGATGGTGGCGATCGCGCTGGGAGCCAATGTCGGAGTCGAATGGCTCGTCGGCCGCCGCGCGGCCGCGCGGCTGCGCCGCTCGAGGGCACGCTGATGGCGGCTCGTCTGTCCGGCGGCGGCGGCGCCCTGACCTACTTCCTCGCAGCGGCGGGGCTGATCTTCATCGTGTCGCCGCTGGTCGTCGTCGTGGCGCTGTCCTTCTCAGAAGCCAGCATCGCGACCTATCCGCCCGTGGGTTTCACCACGGCGTGGTATCAACGCGTCATCGTCGACGACGAGTTCCGGCAGGCGTTCCTGACCAGCGTGACGCTGGCGCTGGCCTCGACCGTGGCCTCGTTCGTGCTGGGATTGCCGGCGGCCTATGCTCTCAATCGATGGGAGGTGCCGGGCGCACGCACCATCGAGACGATCCTGCTGTCGCCCTTCATCCTGCCGATCCTGATCACCGGCCTGGCGCTGCTGCAGTTCATGGCGCTCCTCAGGATGCGGGACGCGCTGACGAACCTCTTCATCGGCCACGTGCTGATCACGCTGCCCTACCTTGTGCGTACCGTGACGGCGAGCCTCAAGCAGGTCGACCGGTCGCTGGAGGAGGCGGCGCTGACGCTGGGCGCGTCGCCCTGGAGAGTCTTCTGGCGCGTGACCGCGCCGCAGATCACGCCCGGCATCGCTGCCGGCTGTCTGTTCGCGTTCATGGTGTCGTTCGACGACTTCCCGATCTCGTTCTGGCTGTCGAACGCCGAGAACATGCCGCTGCCGATCTATCTCCAGAACAGCATGACCAAGGTCTTCGATCCGTCGATCGCGACCATGTCGAGCTTCACCATCATGACAGGAATCCTGGCGGTGATCGGCCTTGAGAAGCTGGTCGGCCTGCGGCGGGCGATGAGCGTGTGAGGCGGTGAGCCGCATTCTTCAGAGGAGTACGAACATGACCGACACGACCAAGAGGACGGGCCCCAAGACCAGTCGACGCCGGCTGCTTGCCGCGGCGGGTGTCGCCAGCCCGATGTTCTTCATCCGCAACGGCTGGGCGGCCGGCAAGTCGCTCTACGTCGGCACCTACACCGGCGTGCAGGGCGAGTATGTCCGCAAGTTCGTCATCCCGAAGTTCCAGTCGGACCTGAACTGCAAGGTCTTCCAGACCGAGAACGTGACGCTTGGCAACATCGGCATCCTGCGCACGCAGAAAGCCAATCCGAACTACTCCGTCATGATGATGGACGATGTCGGCGTGCCGATCGCAAAGGCGGAGCACCTGATCACCCAGCTGCCGAAGGACAAGATCCCGAACCTGGCCAAGGTCTTTCCGAACTTCATGTACAACGACAGCTACGGTGCAGCCTTCGCCGTCTCGACGGTGGCGCCGTGGTTCAACAAGAGCGTCAAGCCGGTGGAAAGCTTCGCCGACCTGTGGAGCGAGCGCTTTCGCGGCCGCTACATGATGGTGACGCCGAAGCAGACGCAGACGGTCCAGCTGCTGGCCGTTGCCGCTTCCATGGCAACCGGCAAGCCGATCCTCGAGGCGCAATATGAACTCGAGAAGGGCTGGCCGAAGATGGCCGAGCTGAAGCCCAACGTTCAGACGATCTACGACAGCATCAACACTGCCATTTTGGCCGTCTCGCAGGGCCAGGCGGATGCGGCCGGGCCGGATTTTTCCAAGGCAGTCCTGCCGGCGATCGCCAGGGGCGCGCCGCTGGTGCAGGCGAAGCCGGCGGAGGGTGCGTTCGCAGGCGTCAACACCGTTACCTTGGTCAACAAGGCGCCCGAGCCCGATCTGGGCGCGGCTTTCATCGACCATATCCTGTCGCCCGCAGTGCAGAAGGGCATGGCCGAGTACACCATCGCCGCACCGTCGGTGAGCGGCGTCGATCTCGACGCGAAGACGGCGGCAGTCGTGCCCTATCCCGAATCGCGCATGAAGGAGATGAAGCTCTACGTGCTCGACTGGGAGAAGATCAATCCGCAGCGCGGCGCGATCCTCGACAAGTTCAACCAGGTGTTCGGGAGCTGATCGTGGCCGGATCCGGCACCGCCACCGATCTTGCGCTTTCGGGCCTGACCAAGGTCTACGGCACCAACACCGCCGTTGCCGGCGTCACGTTGCGCATCGGCGCCGGCGAGATGGTGGCGCTGCTGGGGCCGAGCGGCTGCGGCAAGACGACGACCCTGCGGATGATCGCCGGCCTCGTCGAGCCGACCGAGGGCGACGTGCTGATCGGCGGATTCCGCGTCACGCGCATCCCCGTCCATCGCCGCAACATCGGCATGCTGTTCCAGAACTACGCGTTGTTCCCGCATATGTCGGTTGCCGAGAACGTGGCCTTCGGGCTGCAGATGCGCGGCCTGGCAAAGGCGGAGATCCGGCCCAAGGTCGAGGCGGCGCTGTCGCTCGTGCGGCTGGGCGACTATGCTGACCGGCTGCCTTCCGCGCTCTCGGGCGGCCAGCAGCAGCGCGTGGCGCTGGCCCGCGCCATCGTCATCGAACCGAACCTGCTGCTCCTCGACGAGCCGTTGGGCGCACTCGACCGCAACCTGCGCGAAAACATGCAGGTCGAGATCCGGCAGATCCAGAAGCGGCTCGGCATCACCGCCGTCCTGGTCACCCATGACCAGGAGGAGGCGCTGACCATGGCCGATCGAGTGGTCATCATGCGCGGCGGCAAGCTCGAACAGGTCGGCACGCCGGAGCAGATCTACAGCCGCCCCGCATCGCGCTTCGTGGCGAGCTTCATCGGCACTTCCAACTTTCTGCGCGGCAATGTTGCCGGATATGGCGGCGGCATGCTGCGGGTCAGCCTCGCGGCTGGCGGCCAGGTTCTGGTGCCGTGGCCCGACGACGGGCGTCGCGAGGTCCTGATCTCGGTGCGCCCCGAGGCGGTCGCCCTTGCGCCGCTTGCCGAGGGCGCGATGCCGGAGATCGGCGTGCCGGCGACGGTGCAGCAGGTCGTCTATCGCGGCCAGACCACGCACGTGCACATGCAGCTCGCCGACGGCGAGCCCTTCGTCGCCTTCCTGCCCAACCGCGTGGGCGAGTCGGCCGGTCAGTCCTTCGCGGCCGGGGACAAGGTCTCCGCTTCGTGGTCGCCGCAGAGCAACTGGCTGGTTTCGGACGCCTGAGGTCATGCCACTCGGTCGTGCGATTCCCGTCAACGGCGTGGACGGTCTGCCCACGCCGCGCCGCTACTTCGCGATCACCACCATCGCGCTTGCGGTGCTGCTTTCCTCGTTCAGTACCAACGTCGTCAACGTGGCGCTGCCCGCCATCGCACGCGACCTCGGCTCGACCGACGCCGCCTCGATCTGGGTCGTCAGTGCCTTCCAGATCACGCTGGCGGTAGCACTGCTGCCGTTCGGCACACTGGGCGAGATCTACGGCTACCGTCCCGTCTATCTCGCGGGCCTGGTTGTCTTCACCCTGGCCTCGCTCGCGGTCGCGCTGTCGACGTCGCTGGCCATGCTGACCTGCCTGCGCGTGGTGCAGGGGCTGGGTGCCGCCGGCATCCTCGGCGTCAACATCGCCATGCTGCGCTTCGTCTATCCGCGCGCCCACCTCGGCCGCGGCATCGGCATCAACGGATTCATCGCCGCCGTCGCAACCACCGCCGCGCCGCCCGTCGGGGCGCTGATCCTGTCCGTTACCGGGTGGCCGTGGCTGTTCGCGCTCAATGTCCCGATCGCCGCACTGGCGCTCGCCTTTGCGCTCTTCACCCTGCCGGAGACTCCGCGGGCCGCGCGCCGGTTCGACACGGCGGGGGCGGTGCTGAGCGTGACCTTCTTCGGCGGGCTGCTGTTTGCGGCCAACGGTGTCGCCCACGGCCATCCGCGCTGGCTGGTCGGCTTCGAACTGGCCGCGAGCCTCGGCGCCGGCATCTTCTATCTGATGCGCGAGCGCGGCCACAGCGATCCGCTGGTGCCGCTCGATCTCTTCCGCATTCCGCAGTTCCGCCTCTCCGTCGCGACCTCGGTGACGGCCTTTGCCGCCAGCATGCAGGCGCTGCTGGTCCTGCCGTTCCATCTCGAGCAGGCGATGGGCTATGGCGGCGCCGCGGTAGGGCTGCTGCTGGCGCCATGGCCTGCCGCGCAGACCGTGTCCTCGATTCTGGCCGGCCGCTTGTCAGAACGTCGTCCCGCCGGATTGCTGGGCGGCGTCGGGCTGGTCACCTTTGCTGGCGGGCTGGCGGCGCTCGCGCTCATGCCGGATCGGACCACGCCGCTCGACATTGCGTGGAGAATGGCGCTCTGCGGCGTTGGCTTCGGCCTGTTCCAGTCGCCCAACAACGTCGCAATCATGACCGCTGCGCCACCGAGGCGCAGCGGCGCGGCGGGCGGCACGCTTGGAACGGCGCGCCTGATGGGGCAGTCGGCCGGTGCGGCACTGGCGGCCTTGATGCTGGGCACGTTCGGCGATGTCGGTGCCACCGGCGCGCTGGCGATCGGCGCCGCCGTTGCGTTGATCGCCGCCGCGGTGAGCACGTTGCGTCTGCGCGCCTCGCCGCGGCCGGAGACGGAAGAGGCCACGCGGGCGGCAGTCGGCAAGGAGGTCGCGACGTGAAACCCGAACTGCTGTTCAAGGTCGATGCACCGGTCTACCGGCAGAGGCTGGCCGGCGCCTTCACCCTGATCGACTACCCGCCGATGGCCGCATTGCCGGAAGCGGACGTGCGTTGCCGCGCGCGCGTCCTGGTGACGACCGGCCATGCCGGCGCCTCGCGCGAGGAAATGACGACGCTGCCGGCGCTGTCGCTGATCTGCTGCATCGGCACCGGCTACGAGAATGTCGACCTCGCCGCTGCGCGCGAGCGCGGCATCGTCGTGGTGCATGGCGCCGGGACGAATGCGGGCGCCGTTGCCGACCATGCCTTTGCGCTGCTGCTGGCGGCGATGCGCGACATTCCGCGATTCGATGCCTCGGCGCGGCGCGGCGCCTGGCGCGGGTCGCTGGGGGCGCGGCCGATTCCGAGCGGCAAGCGCCTGGGGCTCATCGGCATGGGTGGCATCGGCGAACGCGTCGCCCGTCGCGGCGCCGCCTTTGACATGGAGATTTCTTATCACACGCGCCGGCCGCGGCCCGATCTGCCGTGGCCGCATTTTCCGTCGGCGCTGGCGCTCGCCGAGGCGGTCGATCTGCTGGTGGTGGCCGCGCCGGGTGGCGCTTCCACCCATCATATGGTCGATGCGGCCGTGCTGAAGGCATTGGGGCCGCAAGGCTTTCTCGTGAATGTCGGACGCGGCAGCATCGTCGACACGGCGGCGCTCGTTGCAGCCCTGCGCGAGGGCGCCATCGCCGGAGCCGGGCTCGATGTCTTCGAGGACGAGCCCGAGATCCCGGCCGATCTGCGGGCGCTGCCCAACCTTGTCATGACGCCGCATGTCGGCGCGGCTGCGCCGGAAGTGCAGGGCGCCGCCGCCGAGCTCCTGCGCCGCAACGTCGAATTATTTCTGGAGGGGCAATCGGTGTTGACGCCGGTGCCCGAAATGCGAGAGCGGCACTCGTAGTTTCGAGGTATGCCGTCCAGCCGCTTCGGTATGCCGTTCTCCCTGGCAGCGTTACACGATCTGAATGGACGGATTGCCGAACGGGATTGGCGCGGGTGTCGCTGCTGCATCCGCGACGCCCATGGAATGGCGCCGTAGTCCTTGGGCTGCGGAAGCCGTCCCGCCGGCTAGGCGTGCTCGAGGGTGAGGTGTCTGCCCCGGATGTCGTCGGCCGCCTTGAGTGCGGGGCCGTCCCCCTCCCAGACGATTCTCCCGCTGTCGATGATCGCCAGCCGGTCGGCCACGGCCAGGCAGACATCGAGGCTCTGCTCGACCAGCAGGATCGACAGCCCCGTCGCCTTGAGGTCTCGGATCAGCTCGACCAGCCGGTCGACAATCACCGGCGCCAGGCCTTCCGTCGGCTCGTCGAGCAGCAGCAGCCGAGGCCCGGTGACGAGGGCGCGGCCGATCGACAGCATCTGCTGCTCGCCGCCCGAGAGCTTTCCGCCCGGTGTGCGCCGCCGCTCGGCGAGGGCGGGGAACATGGTGAAGATGTCGGCAATGCGCCAGCGCGACTCGCGCCGTGCCGCCAGCGACAGGTTCTCCTCCACCGTCAGCGTGCCGAAGATGCCGCGATGCTCCGGCACGAGGGCGAGCCCGCGCCGCGCGATGACATGCGGCGGCAGGCCGAGGAGATCGGTGCCGTCGAAGCGGACGCGGCCTTCCGCGCGCGGCAGCAGTCCGGTCAGGCCGCGCATCGTCGTCGTCTTGCCGACGCCGTTGCGGCCCAGCAGCGCCACCAGTTCGCCGTCGCGGATCGCAAGATCGATGCCCTGCAGGATGTGGCTCTTGCCGTACCAGCCGTTCAGGCCGGCGACGTCGAGCAGGGGCGCGGCCGCCGTCATGCCTGGCTCCCGAGATAGGCGGTGCGCACGGCGGCATCGTTGCGGATGCGGTCGGGAGTGTCCTCGGCGATCTTGCGGCCCTGCGCCATCACCGTGATGCGGTCGGAGATCGACAGCACGACGCTCATGTTGTGCTCGATCAGCAGGACGGCCATACGCCGTTTGAGTCCCAGGATCAGGTCCTTGGTGCGGTGCACGTCGTCAATGCCCATGCCGGCGAGCGGCTCGTCGAGGCAGATCATCAGCGGCCTCGCCCCTAGCGCCATGCCGATTTCCAGCGAGCGCTGGCCGCCGTGTGAGAGATCGCCCGCGCGCCGGTCGGCCTGGTCGGCGATGCCGACATCGGCGAGGATCGCCTCGACCTCCGTCGCAATGTCGCGCCGGGCCGCCGGCGAGCGCCAGAACACCCAGCCTTCGCGTGCATGATGCGCCTGCACCGCCAGCCGCAGGTTCTCGCGTACCGACAGTGCCGGATAGATGTTCGTCACCTGGAAGGAGCGCGCCATGCCATGGCGCACGCGGGCATGCGCCGGCACGCGCGTCACGGTGCGGCTGTTGAAGACGATGCGTCCGGCATTGGGCGGACGCACGCCCGTCAGGGCGTTGAAGAAGGTCGTCTTGCCGGCGCCGTTGGGGCCGATCAACGCGTGGATGGAGCCGGGCGCGACGGCGATCGACATGCCGTTCAGCGCGATGAAGTCGCCGAAGCGGACAGTGATGTCCTCGGCGCGCAGGAGAGGCTCAGCCATCGGCATCCCTTCTCCGCAGCAAACCGGTCAGGTGGCGGCCGGCGCTCCACAGCCCGCCGGGCAGGAACAGCACCAGTGCGATCAGAACCAGCGCGATCAGCGCCATCCAGCGCGCCCACAGTTCCGACAGCGCCTCCGACACGAGGGTGTAGAAGGCCGAGCCGACCAGCGCGCCGCCGGGCGAGCCGACGCCGCCGATGATCGACATCACCAGCATGCGCTGGCCCACTTCCAGGTCGACGTCGGTGGGCGGCACGAAGCCGAGGAACACGGCATGCAGGCTGCCGGCCAGCCCGGCGATGCCGCCCGCGACCGCGATCACGGCGATCTTGTAGAGCCTTACGTTGTAGCCCATCGCCTCAGAGCGTCCCTCGTTCTCGCGGATGGCGGTGAGGACGCTGCCGAACGGGGAGGCGAGGAGGCGCTGCACGGCCAGGAAGGCGAGACCGAAGACACCGGCCGAGAGCACATAGAAGGACAGGGGCGAGGCGATGGTCGCGCCGAACAGATCGAAGCGGCGCGGCAGGCCACTCAGCCCGTTCTCGCCGCCGGTGACGTCCTTGGCCGCGAGCATGGCGAAATAGCCCATCTGCGCGAAGGCGAGGGTGAGCATCACGAAATAGATGCCCTGTCGGCGCACCATTACCGCTCCCAGCACGGCCGCAACCGCTGCCGTGCCCGCCGTGGCGACCAGCAGGGTCGGCAGCAGTGCGAAGCCGGCGTCGCGCAACAGCAGGCCCGAGGCATAGGCGCCGATGCCGAGATAGAGGCCCTGACCGAAGGAGAGCAGGCCGGCGCCGCCCAGCAGCAGCGTCACCGACAGCGCCGCCGTGGCGAAGATCGCGATCTGGCTGGCAAGCGTTGCCGGCACGACGAACGGCAGGACGATCATCGCGGCGGCGACGATCAGCGTCGTCACGTTCGGGAAGCGGGGCGTGTCCATGATCAGGTTCGCCCGAGCAGGCCGGTCGGCCGCGCCAGGATCACCAGTGCCATGGCCGCGTAGATCATCAGATGCGCGCCCTGCGGCCACAGCGTGCTCATGATCGACTGCACCAGTCCGATCAGGAGGCCGCCGACCAGCGCGCCGGACAGCGTGCCGAGGCCGCCCACGACCACCACGACGAAGGCGATGCCGAGCGCCTCCGCGCTCATGAACGGCTCGACGCCGCGCAGCGGCGCGGCCAGCACGCCGGCCAGGCCCGCCAGCGCGCCGCCGAGCGCGAAAGTCGCCATGAAGACGCGATCGACGTTGATGCCGAGCAGCGCCACCATCTCGGCGCTCTCCGAGCCCGCGCGCAGCACCGCGCCGAGCTTCGTCTTCTCGACGACGATCCAGAGCACGACGGCGACGACGGCAGCCACCGCGACGACAGCGAGCCGGTAGGCCGGATAGACGAACGGCCCCAGGAACACGACGCCGGACAGCGCCTGCGGGACCGGCACGTTCTGGCCCAGCGGGCCGAACTGCATGATCACCACCTCCTGGATGAGGAGGGCGATCGCGAAAGTGATGAGGATCTGCGCCTCGTGCGGCATGCGGTAGGTGTGGCGCAGCAGCAGCCGTTCGGTGGCGACTGCCAGAATCGCCACCGCCAGCGGTGCGATCACCAGCGCCAGCACCATGCTGCCGGTCAGTCCGACGATGGCGAAGGCGAGATAGGCGGCGACGAGATAGAAGGCCCCATGCGCGAAATTGACGAAGCGCATGAGGCCGAAGATCAGCGTCAGCCCGACGGACAGCAGGAAATAGATCATCCCGATGCCGAGACCGTTCAGCACCTGGAAGAGGAAGAGCTGCATCGTACCGGTTGGGCTGGAAGTTGCGTCAGGCCATCTTGCAGCCGGTCTTGTCCGGCGGCAGGAATGCCTTGGTGGCGGCGATGACTTCGGCGAAGTCGTTCTTGTCCTTCATCGCGCTCTTGGCCTTGCCGAGCATCAGGTAGTAGTCCTTGATGACCTGATGATCCTCCGGCCGTATCTTCTCGAGGCCGGTCGGTCCCTCGTAGGTCATGCCTTCCATCGCCTTGATGAGCGGGGCGATTTCGGTCGTTCCGGCCTTCTTGATGCCCTCGACCAGCACCTGCGCCACGGCATAGCCGCAGGCCTGCAGGTAGTTCGGCACATCGCCGGTCTTGGCCTTCACCACCGCCGCCACCTCGCGGCCGCCGGGCGTATCGACCCCGTGCCAGAAGTTGCAGCCGAAATAGACGCCCTCGCAGTTCTCGGGGCCGAGCGCCTGGAACTGGTCGAGGCCGGTCGACCAGATCGCGAGGATCTTGGTGTTGCGCTTCATGCCGTAGCTGATCGCCTGGCGGATGACATCGAGCGTCTGGTTGCCGAAGTTGCAGATCGCCAGCACGTCCGGGCTGCTCGCCAGCGCCGTGGCGATGTAGCCCGAATACTCGCGGTCGGACAGCGAATGGTAGCTGTTGCCGACATGCTGCAGACCCTTCTCCTTCAGCACGTCCTTGACGTTGGTGAGCAGGCTGTCGCCGAACACGTACTGGCCGGTGATCGTGTACCACTTCTTGGCGTTGGGGAACTTCTCGATCAGCGGCCGCATGGTGGCGTTGACGGCGCTGTAGCTGGCGACGGGCCAGCGGAAGTTGGCCTTGTTGCAGTCCTTGCCGGTCGATTCGTCGGCGCCCGCCATCTGCACGTAGATGCCGCCGCGCGCATTCACTTCCTTCTGGACGGCCAGGGCGATGGCGGAGTTGGTACAGCCGATGATGTGCTTGATGCCGCGCTGGCTCATCGCCTCCTGCACCTTGCGCACCGCCTCGCCGGCATCGCCGCGGTCGTCGAGCAGGATGTAGTTGATCTTGCGCCCGAGCACGGAGCCATAATGCTCCATCGCCCACTGGCTGCCGTTGTTGAGGAGCGTGCCGACGTTGGCGAAAGTGCCGGACAGCGAATAGACCGCTGCAACGTCGAGCGTCTCGCTCTGCGCCATGGCGTGACGAAGCAGGGGCGGCGCAGCAAGCGCGGCGGGCGCTGCGGCGAGACCCTTGAGAAGCGTTCTGCGTTCGATCGGCATGGTCTTTCCCTCTCTGTTTGGTTCACGCTAACGGGACGCTCGTCCGGCTGAAGCGGAGCGGGCGCGCTTTTCGAGCCACCAGCCCCAGGAAGGCGGCCAGGCCGAGAAGTTCGGATCGTGGTTGAGCGCGCGTGCGGCCTGCAGCGGCCAATGCGGATTGAGCAGGGCTTCGCGTCCGATGGCGACGATATCGGCACGGCCCTCGCGGATGACGGAATCGGCGAAGGCCGGGGTGGTGATCAGTCCGACGGCCTGGGTCGGGACGCCGGCCTCGGCGCGGATGCGCTCGGCGTAGGGTACCTGGTAGCCTTCGGGCCGAGCGATGAGCCGGGTGGTGGTGCGTTCACCCAGTCCGCCTGACGAGCAGTCGATCACGTCGACGCCGAGATCCTTCAGGAGTCGTGCAAGAGCTACCGATTCGTCGAGCGTCCAGCCACCTTCCTGGTCGTCAACGCATGACAACCGGACGAACAGGGGCAGGCCAGCAGGCCACGCCGCCCGCACCGCGTCGGTCACCTCGAGGAGAAACCGCGTCCGACGGGCGAAGTCGCCGCCATAGTCGTCATCCCGCCGGTTGGAGAGCGGGGAGAGGAAGCTATGGATGAGATAGCCATGGGCAGCATGGATGTTGAGCGCCCGAAATCCCGCTCGCGCCGCCCGTCGGGCTGCTGCTGCGTAGGCATCGACCAGCCGGGCGATGCCGTTCTTGTTGAGGGCGGCCGGAACGTGCCAGCCGGGATTGGCGGGCACGGCGCTGGCGGCGAAGGTCTGCCACGGCTCTTCGCCCCGCGCGGCAGTGGTCTCATCGAGGGGATTGTATCCTTCCCACGGACGGCCGACGCTGCCCTTGCGTCCTGCATGAATCAACTGGGTCGCCGGCACGCCGCCGCGGGCGGCGATGGCCTCGACAATCGGAACAAGCGGTTCGACCTGCGCGTCCGACCACAGGCCGAGATCGTGGTGTGTGACCCTTCCCTCGGGCGTGACGGCCAGTGCTTCCGTGAAAATCAGCCCGGCCCCGCCGATGCCGAGCCTGCCGTAGTGCTGCAGATGAAAGGCAGTAGGCAGACCATCCTTTCCGGCCACGTACTGCTGCATCGGCGAGATCGCGATCCGGTTCGGGATGGTGACATCTCGAAGCGAAAGAGAGCTGAAAAGATGCGGTTCTGTCGTCATCCGGCAAATCCCATGCGGTCTCGGATCCACGCCCAGGTGATCCCAAGATGGACAGCGGGCGTGCGAAGCTTGTGCCAAACGATCGGTTTGAGCGTTGTGATTGGTAGAGGCAGCGTTGCGTCGTCGAACGCCTTGCCCACGAGCCAGCGGCCCATCAGCGTGCCCATGGCGATACCGCGGCCGTTGTAGCCGATGCCGACCAGGAGCCCCGGCCCCAGCTCATGGATATGAGGCAGGCCATCGAGCGTCATGGCGACTTGTCCCGACCAGCGGTGGGTGACGGCGAGAGAGCGTGCATCAGGAAACGTCCGGTGCATGGCGTTGACCAGGGCACCAAAGAAGGCCGGATTTTCGGCATCGCCGACCGCGCCTCGCCCACCGAAGAGCAGACGGCCGTCGGCCGTTTGCCGGAAATAGAAGGCGAGCCTCCGGGTCTCGGAGGTGCAAACCCCGGACGGTACCAGCCGCTCGCGCAAGGCCTTGGGCATCGGCTCCGTCGCCACCTGCGCGCTTTGCACACAGATGAGGCTGCGCGCCAGGCCCGGAATGAGTCCGTCGGCATAGCCGTCCTGTCCGATGATCACGGCCTTCGCGGTCAGCGTTCCGTTCGTGGTGTCGACGCGCCATGCGTCGCCATCCCGGACGATGCGGGTCGCGCGCGTTTGCTCATGGATGGCCGCGCCGGCGGCCTTGGCCGCCCGGGCGAGTCCCCGTGCATAGTCCAGAGGCTGGAGGGTACCCGCGCGCCGATCGATCCAGCCGCCAAGATAGGCATCGGTTCCGGTGAGGCGACGTACGCCATCCCGATCCAGCATTTCGACGGGAGCGCCAAGCGCCTGCCATTCCCGACCGCGGCGCTGCACGCGGTGCAGGGCAGTCGTCGCGTGGGCCGCCTGAATCCACCCTGCCCGCCGCGGCGAGCAGTCGATACCGTGAGTGGCAATGAGATCGAAGACGAGGTCGGCGGCGCTGCCCACGGCTTCGGCGAGGCGGCTGCCCGCTTCTTCGCCATACGTGGCGCGCATCTCGGACGGGTCGAGCTTCAGCCCCGGGATCACCTGCCCGCCATTCCGTCCCGACGCGCCCCAGCCGATGGTTCTCGTTTCGACCAACGCGACGCTGGCGCCGCGCTCCGCAGCGGCGAGCGCTGCACTAAGGCCCGTGAAACCGCCGCCCACGACAGCAAGATCGACGCTCCGGCTCGATGTGAAAGCGTCCGGCGCGATGCCGGGCTCGCGTGCGGAGGCGGACCAGAGCGAGGTTCTGTAACTCTCGGCGGACGACGTCATGGTTCAGGCGTCTATCAGGGCGGCAGGCGCGCGATGCGGGGCGTGATCGCGTGTGATAACGCCATCGGCAATGTCGTCGGCAATCTCGTCCGGGGAGCGCTCGCTGGCCGGGCCGAAGCCGCCGCCGCCGCCAAGGGCCAGGGTTACGATGTCGCCCTTCCGGAGCTGCATCGCATCCTTCGACTTGAGCGGAATGACTTTGCCGTCGCGCAGCACTTCGCAGAAGCCGACCGCGCCGGCCTCGCCGCCGAAGAGGCCTTCCGCCGGACGGCGGAAGCGGTCGCTGTAGAGAGCAATGCGGACATTGTCGGTCAGCGTCTCGAAGCGCCGGACAAATCCAAGCCCGCCGCGGTGGCGCCCGGCGCCGCAGCTGTCCGGCCTGAGCGCATATTCGATCACGCGGAAGAAGGGGAAATCCTGGTCGAGCGACTCGATCGGCGTGTTGGAACAGTTGGAGAGCGGCCCGTCGACGGCATCGCAGCCGTCATTGTCGTGACCTGCGCCGAAGCCACCGCCGAAGATCTCGAGATAGACCGACCAACCCGAGGGGCCGAGATGCGACAGGACGAACGAGGTGGTGGTGTCGAAGCCGCAAGCGATGACCTTGTCCGGCACCGCCTGCGCGAGCGCCTTCATGATGGCATTCCAGGCCCGGAAGCAGACTTCCATGCGCGCGCGGACCGGCGCGGGATGGATGGGGTTCAGCATGCTCCCCTTGGGCGCCGTAACCGTGATCGGCCGAAAGGCGCCGGCATTGAAGGGGATGTCCGGGCTCGTGAGGGCGGCCTTGAGGCAGGACAAGGCCGATGAAATCGTCGCCGCGAAGGGGGCATTCAGATTGCGCGTCACCTGAGGGGCGGTGCCGGTGAAGTCGACGATCGCCGAATCGCCCTTGATCGTGACGCTGGCGCAAACCGGCAGCGGTGCGTCCGAGAGGCCGTCGTCATCGACAGCGTCCTCGCCGACGTAGACGCCGTCCGGGATGGCGCGGAGGGCCGCTCTCATGCGGACTTCGGAGTAGTCCATCAGTGCCGCCATGACGGCGACGAGCTTCTCGACGCCGTAACGTTCGCACAGCTCGATCACGCGCGTGCGGCCAATTGCGTTGGCGGCGATCTGAGCGTCGAAGTCGCCCATCGTCTGGTGAGGCACTCGAACGTTGGCCCGCATCAGCCTTTGGAAGGCGCCGCCGTTCCAGTCGCGCTCCATGTTGAGCTTGAGAGGCGGGATGACAATGCCTTCGGCATAGACGTCGGAGGCGGCGATATTGAGACCGGGATCGCCACCTGACAGGTCGAGATGGTGGGCGACCGAGGCGGAGAAGCCGATGACCCTGCCTTCGAAGAAGATGGGGTGAAAGAAGAAGACGTCCTGCAGGTGCTGGCCCCCGGAATAGGGGTCGTTGATCACGAAGAAATCGCCTTCCACCAGCGTTTCCTTCGGATACAGCTCTATGCAGGACCGGAAGACGTGGCCGATCGTTCCGAGCTGCATGGGGATCAGCTCGGCCTGGGCGATCGTGTTGCCGTCGGCGTCCAGCAGGGCAGCGGAGCCGTCACGGGCCTCGCGCAGCACTGTCGAATACGCGGACCGGATGAGCTTCGCGCCCATCTCGCGTGCGGCTGCGATCAGGGACTGACTGATGATTGCGTAGTCGACCGGGTCGAGCGCCTTGCTGTCACCCATGGTGCCTATACCTTCCGCATGATCAGATTGCCGGGGTTGTCGCGCTCGACCTGCCAGCCAGGCGGAACCCAGAGAGTGGAGCTGTAGCCTTCGACCATGGCCGGCCCGCAGGTCGCCTTGCCAGGCACGAGCGTCGCAGCATCGACGAGGCGGGCGGAAAGAGCGCTGCCACCGGTCCACACGGTGGTTTCTCCCGAATTGACGACACGGGAGGCCCGCTCGCGGAATTCGGGCAACTTGTCGAGGGGACGCCGGACGCCGAAACGCAAGCCGACGATCTCGACTTTCCTGCCCGGTTCGCCGCCATGGAAATAGATGCGGCGATGGGCAGCGCTGAATTCCTCCGCAAGGTCGGCGGCGCTCAGCGTCGGCAGCCGGCCAGGATCGATATCGACAGGTATTTCGAAGGCCTGGCCGATGAAGCGCATTTCCGCCGTCAGCTCGAAGATGAGTGCACCGTCCAATCCGAGCCCCCGGAACTCGCGTTCGGCGGCTTCACGGAAACGGGCAAACTCCTCGCGCAGCACAGGCGGTGCATCGTCGGACAGCACGACGCGTCGTGTCACACCGGCCACCCGGACAAAGTCGGCGGCCAGCAGGCCGAAGGCGGAGATCACGCCCGGGTTGGGCGGCACGATGATCTCGCGTACGCCGAGTTCGTCGGCGATCTCGGCCGCCAGCAGCGGGCCTGCGCCGCCAAAGGGAAGCAAAGCGTAGTCGCGCGGGTTGCGTCCACGCTCGGTGGAGACGAGCTGAACGGCGCGCACGATGTTGGCGACGGCAAGACGGATCGCTGCAGCCGCGGCCTCCCGGACCGAGAGACCAAGCTTGGTCGCGACTTCCTCGAAAGCCCTGTGCGCCTTGTCGACGTCGAGCCGCATGGTGCCGCCAAGGAAGGCGTCGGCACGAATGGTGCCGCGCACGACATGCGCGTCAGTGACCGTAGGCACGGTTCCGCCGCGGTCGTAGCATGCAGGACCGGGCGTCGCGCCTGTGCTGCGCGGGCCCACGCGCAGCATGCCGCCATCGTCGATCCAGACGATCGAGCCGCCGCCGGCCCCCACCGTGACGATATCGAGGACGGGCGTACGAATGGGCAGGCCATCGACTTCGGTCTCGGGGGAAACCGACGGCGTTCCGTCGACGACCAGGCAGACATCCGTCGATGTCCCGCCCATGTCAAAGGTGATCAGATCCTTCCGCCCGGAACGTTCAGCCTGACGAACGGCGCCGACCACTCCTGCCGCGGGACCGCTGAACAAGGCCGTGATCGAGTTCTTGCGCATGGCCACCGCCGGCAAGCGGCCGCCAT
This sequence comes from Pseudomonadota bacterium, assembly GCA_018240685.1. Classification (GTDB taxonomy): domain Bacteria; phylum Pseudomonadota; class Alphaproteobacteria; order Reyranellales; family Reyranellaceae; genus Reyranella. The sequence continues at coordinate 69,654 of JAFEFG010000001.1, forward strand.
TGGACTGCATGACACTGAAACTGCCCGTGAAACGAGCTGCGGCGAGCGTCGTCTCGAAGCGGGAGAGGTAGCCATCGATGACCGGCTGGACATAGGCGGAAAGAACCGTCGTCGTCGCCCGCTCAAATTCACGAAACTCGCGTGCCACTTCGTGCGAGCAGGTCACGCGTATCTTGGGCAGCGCCGCGCCGATCAGGGCTTTGACCTGCGCCTCGTGAGCCGGCGTCGCATAGGCGGAGAGGAGGCAGACCGCGACCGCGCCATAGCCGCCCTCGGCGAGAAGAGGAATGAGGTCCCGTTCGATCTCAGCCGTATCGAGGGGGAGTACGACATCGCCATTCGAGGACACGCGCTCGGCGACCTCGAAGCAGTCCCGCCGGCGCAGGGGGGGCATCGGCTTCTTGTAGTGAAGGTCGTAGATGTTGCGGCGATCGTGCCGCTGAAAGAACAGGATGTCCCGGAAGCCTCGGGTGGTGACGAAGGCCACCCGGGCGCCTTTCCGTTCAAGGATGGCGTTGGTGGCGACAGTCGATCCGTGGACGAGGTCGGTGACCAGGGCTGGCTCGATGCCAGCCGCCGTGAGCGAATTGAACGCTCCGACATCCGGGCTGGCGGGAGTGCTTGGAACCTTGACGACTTCGACCCGGCTGCCGTCGACAGCAACCAGATCCGTGAAGGTCCCCCCAACCTCGATCCCCACGCGCATCCCGCGCTCCCCTGTAGACATCATCCGGGGCATAAGAGCAGGAACAAACCAAAATTACAATACGGCTAAAAATTAGTAGAAATTTTTATGTCCGATATGCAAAACGGCGGCCTTGGTGACAAGAGTGCGTTAGCGTAGGGAGGGATATGGCGTCCATGGCACGACAGGATCAGGTCGCGACCGCCTCAAGCGAGGGGTCAGGCGATGGTATTGGTCGCAAGCTGCGGCTTCGGCGCACCATCAAAGGATTTGCGCTGCAGGAGGTAGCCGAACGGGCGGATATCTCGATCGGTCTTCTCAGCCAGATCGAGCGCGGGGTGACAACACCGTCGCTGAAATCGCTGCGGCAGATTTGTGCGGCGCTCGATATGCCGGTCGGCTGGCTGTTCGATGTGCCTGAGGGCGATCATGATGACGTCGTGGTACGGGCCACGGCGCGACGCGGGCTCACGCTCGGCCCCAAGGGCATGACAAAGGAACTGCTTTCGCCCGATACCGTGCCGGGCATCCAGATGATCCGGATCATCATCCAGCCCGGCGGATCCTCGGGCGACCAGCCCTACAACAACGAAAGCGGCGCCAAGTGCGGTACCGTCCTCGACGGTACGCTCGGCCTCGAAGTGGCTGGTCAGAGCTATGTCCTCGCCGCCGGCGACAGTTTTGCGTTTTCGGCAGAGAAGCTGCACCGCTTCTGGTGCATTGGCGATCAGGCGGTCGAACTGATCTGGGTGGTCACGCCCGCCGTCTACTAGAGATGAGGGCCGGCCCGAGCTGCGCGCCGGTCCGCAAAAACGGACTTCCCGACGCTGTCGTCTCAGGCCTGCCAGTTGTCGGGCACCGCGACTGCGATCGACGTCAGACAGGCATATCGGGATGTCATTGCGTTTCCTCCCTCGGCCGGAAAGCGACCGCGGGTTGAACGCCTTCGTTGACCTTGTCTTGCGGCCCAACTGCTTTTGCCGGTCCACAGCCGCGCATCGCGATCGCACGCGCCGTCCAGTCGGATGAAGCGTCGCGCACGCTCCGGCAGCTTCACCGGATTCGACGCGATGGAATGATCGGGGAGCCTGTCGCTCCTACAGGGCCATGAAGCCGCCGTCGGCGCACAGCACGTGCCCGACAACGAACGAAGCGGCGCCGGAAGCCAGCCAGACCACCGCCTCCGCCACTTCCTCGGGCTTGCCCATGCGGCGCAGCGGCAGGCCGGCTGCGACGGCATTCATGTCCATGATCTTCGAGGCCAGCATCATGTCGGTGACGACACGCCCGGGCGCCACCGCATTGATGCGCACGCCTTTCTCCGCATATTCCATCGCCGCCGAGCGCGTCAGCGAGATCACGGCGGCCTTGGATGCCGAGTAGAGGGCGAGGCCCGGATTGGGATTGCGCAGGCCGCTTACCGAGGCGTTGACGACGATGGCGCCGCCGCCGCGCTCGGCCATGTGGCGGATCTGATGCTGCAGGCAGAGATAGACCGAGCGGACATTGGTATCGAACACCCGGTCGTAGAGTCCCGCATCCTGCTCCGCGATCGTCGCGCGCGGCTCCTGATAGCCTGCGTTGTTGAAGGCGACGTCGAGTCGGCCGTGATCCGCCAGGATCGTGCGATGAAGGTCGGCGAGCGCATCGGGGCTGGTGACATCGGTCGGAATGAAGCGGCCAGTGGCGCCGATGGCCGAGAGGGCGGCGACCGCCGCGTCGCCCTCGGTCCGACGCCGGCCGGCGATCACGACCAGTGCACCGCGACGGGCGAAGGCGAGCGCGGCGGCGCGCCCGATCCCGGTGGCACCGCCGGTAACCAGGACGACCTTCCCTTCAAAATCCCGTACCGGCTTCTCCGACACCGGCTGCTCTGTGTGCCCGCTCATGCTGCATGCTCCGCCGCGCCGACGCTTGCGCGCAGGCAGAACCGGGTGATCTGTTCCACGAGCTGGCGATCGGCTCGCGCCCCAGTGCCCTTGGCGGGCGCCAGCGGCCCGATCAATGCCTCCATGAAGGCGCCCACGATGCAGGCAGCGGCCACCGCCGGGTCGAGTCGCGGGAAGACGCTGCGCATGATCCCCTCCCGCAGGATGCGCTCGAAGCAGCGTGCCAGTTGCGACCGGTAGTCGAGACGCACTCTCTCGACCTCCGGATCGGCGGGCTCGGCGATCATTGCGTAAGCCAGGCAGCGCCCGCGCAGGGCGCGTTCGGCGAAGACGCGGATCGCGGATTCGAGCTTTTCGATTGGTGCGCCGCCGGCGTCCGCCACCGCCTTGACGATGCCGACCTCGTGGGCCGAGACCGTGGCCACGACCTCGGCGCAGAGCTCGGCCTTGGACGGCCAATGGCGATAGACCGTTCCTGTGGCGACATCGGCTTTGCGGGCGACGTGATCGATCCGGGCCACTGACCAGCCGCCGTTGGCGACGAGATCGCGCGCCGCCGCCAGGATGCGTGCCCGCGTGTCGGCCATTCTCTGGGTTGTATTGGCGGTCTGTCTATAAACCATGTACGTTTCGCTCTGTTGCACCCGGGCTTGGACCGGAAACCATCGTATCAAGAAATGAATATTGATTCAGTTTTTGGCGTCAAGGATTCCATCTGCATGATCCGCGGGGCTCTCCGATCAAGCCGGTTATGCCTGCGGCCGAAGGTGCACCAGCGCGTTGCCACGCAGGCTCTTTCGACTTGCGATACCTTGTGCAATCGCTGCCGGTGGCTGTCTCAACGCGGCATTGTAATTGCAACGTTTCGGCCGCGAGTGGCGTTGACCAACCCAAGTGGACGAATGCGTCCCTGGATCGGCGAAAGGGCGTCGTCGTCGATCCACTCAATGCGTTGTGGAAGGGGAAGGGCGATGCAATTTTTCGGTGGGACTTCAAAGACCTCGGATGGCGAATTACCTATAGACAAAGAAACCGCGCGGTAGTCGCCAATGGCTCGTAAGCGTCCGTCACGGCATACCGATGACCAATTCGCGCTTTTCGTCGAAAGGGTCAGGGACTCACTGGAAGGCGAGGAGGGAGAGAAGTTCGACGAGGCCGTAAGCAGGCTGATGCGTCAGGCCAGCCGAGGCACGGACCAATGTCCGTTGAACGATGTGGCAGAGCCGGCATCAGCGGAATCGCCGGCCGCGATGCTGCCCGAGCGGCCGCCGTTCGAGAAGATCGAGAAGGCGGCGCAGGAGACGGTCGAGGGCCGAAACGCCCTGATGCTGCTGATCGGGCAGCTGGTCTTCAGTTGGTCGAACAATGAGAGCCTGCTGGTCTATGTCCTCATGCTCCTCATGGGAACCGACGAGCCGGCGGCGGCGATCGTGTTCGCGACGCTGAATACGACCCGCGCCCGCCTGGAATTGGTGCGGCGGCTCATGTTGCTCAAGGTCGTCGATCCGTCGGTCCGCCGCGAGCTCGAGGCCGTCATCGAACGCTTCAACGAGGCTGGCCGCGTCCGTAACGAACTCCTCCACGCCATGTATTCCGTGAACGACCGGGGCGAGATCACCCATACGCAGGCGATGCGCTTCGTCGAGAAGCGAGGCCGGATATCCTTCGGCGACCGCAATCCGATGGACCAGAAGCGGATAGAAGAGTTGAGACAGGTCAGGGAACAACTGCGGCTGCTCAACCGCATGTTGTGGGATCTCCTGCCGCGTCTCAGCAAATCCCTGCGGGGCGGACCCATGCAGGGATTGCGCGCGAAGGAAGCTGACGTGCAATAGCGCGCCCCTTTGGGGGCGCGCTGTCGCAACAGTCACGCCGGCGCGTGAGTCTCGACGTTTCCGTCCTTCCGGCTGCCCTTGTCGCCGGCGGCCAGATTCAGCATGACGGCGTCATCACCGATCGCTGCCTCCTCGAGCCGGCGCAACATCGCCGATGCCGTCTTGAAGGAAACATTCAAGATCCGCTGCAGGTGATGGGGCCGCATGGGCCTGGTGCCACCGTTGGTCAGATAGATGGCCTGCAGCCACTTGTGCAAAGGAACGTGGCTGGAGCTGAAAATCGTGCCGTATGTGATCGAGAAGCTCCTGCGGCACGCATAGCACTTGTGCGCGCCCAATCGCGTCGAGGCCCCGTTGAGCTTGCCCACTCTGCCGCGCACACCACAACGCGGACAAACGGGCCCATCCGGCCACAAGATCCCTTCCAAATATCGATGTGCACTCAGCTCGTCTGCGAAGCGCGCAAGGCCGCTCCGCAGATCGCAGTCTACGATCTCCGAGTTCATATGTTTCACCCTTCCCACCCACGCGCATTTATGCACAAAACGCGCGCCGATGCATGCTTGACTTTGACTGGGTCACACTGGTCAAAGAATTTTCAGCAGTTGGAAACCTAAGCGGGCGTATTGCGTTTCGGGTTGCTTCGAGTGATCTGATCCAGCTGCGGTCGTTGGTCGCGCATCGGCATCCGGGCACGTCGCCAGAGGCCGCTCCCTCCAGGCCGGCATCGCTCATCTGCCGCCAATCAAGAACATTTTCCCGTTATCGAACGGCTGGGGGAGCGCTTTGCGTTAGCCGACCCACGGTCGCGCGTTGGGGTCTCGGTACTCCGATTGAGCGGAAAAGGCGCGAGCGAAACAATGTGCGCGCAAATCGGAGCCGGGAACGCCGCACAACTGCAACGTGTTGCGTTCCGATTGCCAGGCAGAAGCGCCGAAGCCGTCGCAATTCCTCCATCGGTCGATTTGCATGGTGCGCGCAGAACCGGAGGAAACCATGCCGCCCTGCTGAACCCGACTCTCCTGTCGCGCTTCGGTCCTGGCGACCGTGGGCACGACATCGCAGCGGGCGCCTCACGTGCGCATGTCTCGCAAATAGATGGATCGCGGACATGGCTCGGCCGGGTGCCGAATTCGAAATGCTCAACCTTTCAATTTCAGGAGACAAGTCATGTCCGGTTACAACGACCACAACAACGATCCGATGTCCGAGCTCCAGGGGCAGCTCCAGGGGCAGGGACAAGGCCAGCTGAACCTGCAGGGTCAGGGCCAGGGTCAGGGTCAGGCCAACCTTCAGGGCCAGGGTCAGGCCCAGCTCGGTCTTCAGGGCCAAGGCCAGGGTCAGGGTCAGCTGCAGGGGCAGAGCCAGTCTGAGGCTCAGACTGCGGCCCAGGCCGTCGCCCAGTCCGTCGATTCCAGCAACGACAACGCGAACGGCAACGGCAACCTGAATGGCAACGGCAACCTGAACGGCAACGCCAACTTCGACGCCAACGGGAACCTGAACGGCAACGACAACCACAACGCCAACAGCGACACCAACTCGCTGTCCAACGCGACGTCGAATGTCGATCACAACACCAACGGCATCGACAACGCGGTCAACAACGCCGTCAACAACACCGTCAACTCGACGGTCAACGTCAGCGTCGATCTGTCGGCGAGCGATCTCAAGCCGCATCTCGACGCGTCGATCAATGTCGATCACAACGACGGCATCGCGTTCTCGATGCCGAGCGAGGTGGCCCAGTATGTCAACGGAGATGGCAACAACTCCATCTTCAATCTCGACCAGGTCAACAACCTCGTCAGCAACGGGCATCTGTCCGACGCGTCCGTGAGCTTCAGCGCTTCCGTGGGCGGCAGCGGCGGCGGCTACGACATGCTCCACGATCCGTCGGGCCACGTGCCGACAAGCATCTTCTCGCAGACGGCGACGGCGACGGGCGGTTCGGTGTCCGGCGACGGTGCCTATGCGGCCGCGCACGACAACAGCCCGACCTCGGTGACGGAGAACGCGAGCGCTCCGATCACCCAGGATGCGTTCACGCAGAGCATCGTGATGGGGGCGAACATCCAGTTCAACTCCGCGAGCTTCAACGTCGTGGGTCACGACTCGATCACGACCGACGGCGGCGCCATGGGGCACGGTGGCCACAGCTGAGTTGAGTCAGTTGGGCTAGCGTAGGGTTTCGCCCGGTCGCGTGTGGGCGGCCGGGCGGAATCTTCGACCAGTTGAGAGATCGAGTGGACGGCCGGAAGGCCGGGATGGAACCGCGCACCCGGGGGATGCAATGCTGCCTGGCAGGAAGAGCGAGTTCATTTCCCGATTTGTCGGCCAACTGCACATTCCCCTGGAGGCATTCGGTGTAGAGATCGACTACGGCAGCGCCTACGAGAGGCACGGCATGGCGCCGACTGGCGCGTTGCCGGTGGTCGCTCCCATGCCTTTACCCGTCGTGGAGGACCTCGATACGCAGGGTTCTCCTCGGCCGCATGACGCTCCTCCGGATGCATGGAATCTTTTCGGACCGGAGGCGTTGTCGCCGTCTTTGCCGCGCGCAATGCTCCCCGCGCTCGGCACTCCTCCACCGCTGCTGCCGCTTTCCCCCGCGCCCCATGGCGGCGGTGGCGGCGGTGGAGGGGAAGACGACGTCGTGCGGATCGACGTGTCGTATCAGGGCAGCGGCGATCAGATGGATCTGCGCGTCGTGCAGGTCAATCAGCTGAGCAGTGACGACACCGTCCTGAATTCCGACGGGCAGGCGCGGGCATGGCCCGTGCATAGCGGGCCCGATCTGGCGACCCTGGAAGCCACGGCCGCGCATCACATTCCGCACGCGTATGCGCACACGATGCTGACCTCGCCCGAGTCGATCGTCGCGACATTGACCGATCTCGGCAATCATGTCTCGGGGAGCCCTCCGGCGACGCTGACCGAAGGCACGGTCGTGGACGGCCGGGCGGTGGCTCCGGATGCGTCGCCGCCCGCCGACCCCACGACCGCGATTCCGGCGGCACCGACGGACCATCATGCGAACATGGCGGTTGTCGAAACCGGAGGCAATCTGTCCGCGAATTTTGCCGGCGTGGCCAGCGAAACCGGCGCCACGGGCACGCTGGTGGTGCTGGGCGACAGCTACAAGAGCGACGCCATCATCCAGACCAACGTGCTCGTCGATCACGCGACGGTCGAGGGGACGGCGCCGACGGCGGCGCTGCAGACCGGCGGGGATGCCGCCAACAACGTTGCCGAGTTCGTGCACACGCTCGACCAGAACCCCTATTCGCTGGGCTTCTTCGGCGGGCTGCACTGGCACGTCGATACGCTTCCCGGCAACTACTACAACATCGACCTGGTCACGCAGTACAACTACCTGTCCGATCGGGACCTGGTGCAGCAAACCGCCACCGATCACTTCAAGTTCGTCGAGACGGGGGCGAACGAGCAGGGGAACCAGCTCGTGGCCACGAACATCGATCCGGTGCACTACGACCTGGTCGTCGTCACTGGCAACTACTACAGCACCAACTGGATCTTCCAGACCAACGTTCTGCTCAACAACGACTACGTATCGGTCGATGCAGGATCCGGCGGCGCGGGCCACGAAACGGTGTCGACCGGCGCCAACTGGCTGATGAACAGCGCGCAAATCATCGACTATTCCGGCCCGGCCCAGCCGATGTCGTCCGAACTGCAGGCGATCGCCAATGCGCTGCACAACAGCGACACGTCGTTGGACACCAGCGCCGGCCTCGCGATTCCCGGCAATGGAAGCCTGGATCTCAACGTGCTGTTCATCAACGGCAACTACTACGACCTGAACGTCCTGCAACAGACGAATGTCGTCAATGACAGTGACACGGTCATGCAGACGTTGGCCAACGGCGAGTCCGGCTACGTGGCGACGGGGGGCAACAACCTGTCGAACCAGGCGATCCTGATCGATGTCGGCCCGACCGCGGGAGCATTCGTGGGAGGCCATCAATATACCGAGGCCGTCCTGGTGCAGACCAATATCATGACGCAGTCGGCCGCTGTTTCTCCGGCGCCGGACGGCATCGTGACCAACAATCCGCAGGCGCTGGCGCCGGAAGCGGCGGCCATCATCCAGCACGATCCGGGCCCGTCGTCCGCGTCGGTTGATCATCCGGCACCCGCGCCCACGACCGATGCCATGTCGCATCCGACGCCCGACCCGTTGAGCAGCGTCCTTTCCTGACCGGTGCCCGAGCCATGAATGCTGTCGTTCGTCCAGCCTCGCAGACGTCGAAGGAGCCTGCTTCCCCTGCCGGAGGTGGACAGGCGCCGCCGCCTCCGCCCAATGGCCCCATTCAGAGGCGGTGGTCGGACCGGGAGTTCCAGAATGTCCTGGGCCGCGGCGTGGCCGCCGTCCGCAAGAGTCTCTTCACGGTCGCCTTCTTCTCGTTTGCGGTGAACACGTTCGTGCTGGCCGTGCCGATCTATCTCTTCCAGATCTCGGACCGTGTCCTGACCAGCCGCAGCATGGACACGCTGATCATGCTGACGATCATCGTGATCGGCGCTCTCGTGATGCATGTCCTGATCGACATCGTGCGTCGCTTCATGCTGATGCGGACTGCCGTCGAGCTGGAAAGCAAACTGGGTCCGGCGGTGCTGAGTGCGGCCGCGAAATCGTCCCAGCACGGCTCGAGCCGGGAGTTCCAGGTCCTGAGCGACCTGCAGCAGCTGCGCAACTTCGTCACCGGCCCCGTGCTCCTCACGATGCTCGATGCGCCGGTGGCCCCCGTCTATCTGTTCGCCGTCTTCCTCGTTCATCCGTACCTCGGTTTCATCGTCTCCGGTACGGGAATGGTTCTTCTCGGAATCGCCGTGTTCAATCAGAGAGCGACGGCCGATCCGTTCGGGCGCGCTGGCGTGTACATGATGCGCGCCACGCTTCAGGCCGACGCGATGGCCCGCAATGCCGGCGCACTGAACGCGATGGGCATGGTCCCCGAGGCCGTGCAGATATGGGGTCGGGAGACACGCGAGTCGTTGAAAGCGCAGGTCCAGGCACAGGATCGCAACATCCTGCTGGCCGGCCTGTCCCGGCTGATCCGCCTGCTGACCCAGATCGCGCTGCTCGGCGTCGGAGCCTGGCTGACACTGCGAGGAGAATTGACGGGTGGCATGATGATCGCGTCCTCGATCGTGGCCAGCCGCGCCCTCGCACCCGTGGAGGGCACCATCGAGGGCTGGCGCAGTTTCGTGTCGGCCCGCACGTCCTACCTTCGCATCAAGGGCCTGTTGCAGAGCTCGCCGCTGAATTTCGAGCGGTTGCGTCTGCCCAAGGCGCACGGCCTGCTGACGGTCGAGCGACTGCTCTATGTTCCGCCACCGAACAAGAAGGTCATCCTGAACGGCGTGTCGTTCCAGCTCAATCCGGGCGAGTCGCTGGCTATCGTGGGCGCGTCCGGTACCGGGAAATCGACCCTTGCCAAGATGCTGGTGGGGTCGATCTATCCGACGGCCGGGTCGATCCGGCTGGACATGATGGACCTGCGCAACTGGGATCCGCGGCAATTCGGAGAGAGCGTGGGGTATCTGCCCCAGGACGTTCAGCTCTTTCCGGCGACGATCAAGGCCAATATCGGCCGGATGCGGGAAGACGCGTCCGACGAAGCGGTCTTCGCGGCGGCGGAACTCGCCGACATCCATGAGATGGTGTCGCAATTCCCGCAGGGATACGAAACGCCCATCACCATGGACGGCACTCCCTTGTCGGGCGGCCAGAAGCAGCGCGTCGGCCTCGCGCGCGCCTTCTTCGGCGATCCGCGCCTCGTCGTCCTCGATGAGCCCAATTCCAATCTCGACGTGGCAGGCGAACTGGCGCTGGGCCGTGCGCTTCTGCGCGCGAAGAAGAAGGGGATCACCGTGGTCGCGATCACGCAGCGGCCGGCACTGCTGCGCAGCGTCGACAAGATCATGGTCCTGAACAACGGCACCGTGCAGGCAATGGGCCTGCGCGACGACATTCTTCCCCTGATTTCCGGACGTGCGGGAAAGCCGCAGCAGGGGGCCGGAATCCTCGACTCGCTTGAAGGCTGAAGGGAGTACGCCGGATATGAGCGCACCCAGTTCGATGGAAGACGAGTGGTACGAGCACGTGCTGCGGTCGGGGCGACGGGCGGCACTGTTCGGTTATGGGCTGATCGGGACCTTCGTGTTGGGCTTCGGGTCGTGGGCGGGGATGGCGCTAATCGCCGGGGCGATCGTCACCTCCGGCCTTTTCGTGGCGACAGGCGAGAACAAGATCATCCAGCACCTCGATGGCGGCGTGATCAAGGAGATCCGGGTCCACGAGGGTGACAAGGTCGAGGCCGGGCAGGTCCTGATGGTCCTTGATGATACCCAGCCCAAGGCCGAACTCCGGCGTCTGTATCTTCGCGAAGCCCGGGACGAGGCGATGCGGGTACGTCTGCAGGCCGAGGCGGAACGCATGAGAAAGCTGGCCTGGCCGGCATCCTTCGCCAGGTACGAGGGCGACGCCGAGGTGCAGTCCATCCTCGACGCGCAGATGAGCACCTTCATCGCCCGCCGTAGCAATCTCGAGACCGACATCGCGACGCTCCAGGAGAGCATCAAGGCTCTGGTCGAGCGCGTCGATGCCGGCCGCACGCAGATCACCAACGTCGAACGTCAAGCCGCGCTCTACAACGAGGAGATCGGAACCAAGGCGCAGCTTGTGAGCAGCGGACTCAGCCGGAAATCGGAGTTGTTCGCGCTCCAGCGCGGCCAGGCGGCTTCGAACGGCGAGATCGGGCGCCTCCTGGGCGAGGTCGGCGACGCGCGCGACCGGATCGCCCGCGCCAAGGAGCAGATCAACGGCGTCTACCACCAGTCGGTGAAGACGGCCATGGAGCAGCTTCAGGATGTCCTCGCCGATTTGCAGGATGTGCGCGAGCGCATGCGCGCGGCGCAAGCGACATTGACGCGGGTCCGGATCACCGCTCCGGTGCGCGGCGTGGTGGTCAAAATGCGCTACCACACGCCGGGAGGCGTGGTCGAAGCGGGGCGCAGCATCATGGAGATCCTGCCCATCGACGACAGCCTGCTGATCGAGGTACGCGTCCGCCCCCAGGACATCGACCATGTAAAGGTCGGACAGGACGCGACCATCCGTCTGACGGGGATGAATGCGCGATCAACCCCGACGCTTCTGGGATCGGTCGTCTACGTTTCGGCCGATGCCGTGGCCGACAGAGCCGGCTTCAACGCAAGCCTGGACGGCAGCAGCAGGGATGTCTACGTCGCGCGCGTGAAGATCGAGCAACATGAGATGGCAAGGATTCCGGGTTTCCGGCCGATTGCCGGCATGCCGGTCGAGGTCTTCATCCGTACCGGCGAGCGCACGTTCTTCGAATATCTCACCAAGCCGGTGATCGACAGCTTCACGCGCGCTTTTCGCGAAATCTGAATGTGGAGGACGTACAGCCCCGCGAAGGCCAGTGATGCTTCGGTGAGGCGCATCGGCCGCGCGTTGCGCGGACGCTGCGCTCGCAGGCGTGCCGCATCCCGATGTCCCTGCGGTAGCGCGGATCGTCAAGGGCTGTACGCACTGCGCTCGATCCGCTGCCGGTTCGCTACCGGCGAGTGAATTTCGCCGTTCCGGAGCCCACGCCACCGGTTTTGCGGATGAACAAGGTACCACCCTTCATCACCACGTCGAACGAGACGGTTTTGCCGCCATCGGTCAGCGTGTTGTCATCGATGCGGCCAATGAACCGCATGCTGCCGGCCTTGATGGGCGTCCCGAGGCCGAATTCACCGTTGACGTAGATGACCGTGGCCATGCCGTTGAGCTGAATGCTCTCGACGATCAGGGCTCCGCACATGCCGTAGTCCCATTGTCCGATCCAGGTTCCGGAGAACGCCGCCATGCTCGCCGGCACCCGCTCGGACGGTGGATATATGTTGTAGGCCATCGGGACGTCGCAGATCGTCTTCACGTTCTGAAGCCGGATCGGCGGGGACACCGCAAAGCGCAGTATGTCGCCACCAGTGCCGATGAGGTAGAGCCCCGCCGTGTCGGCACCGACCTTGTCGCAGCGATTCTGTCCGCCCTTTTCCATGGTGAGGCAGACCTGTCCCTTCGCGATCGTGTACTTCCCACGGTAGTAGCGATTGTTGGCGGCGACATAGTTGTAGCTGCCATCGGTCTCGTAGGTCGCGATGCTGCGGTCGGCGAATGTTGCCGACTTGCCGACGAGCAGCGAACTGATGCGGGCGTCGTCGACGATCTGTTCAGCTTTCGCCGACCCCAGGAAGCCAAAAAGAAGGAAGAGAAGAGCGAGATGGGCTGCGCGCATGGGAGTACCTCTTTTCGCCAGGGACATCTGTTGCGCCACTGGCGCACGGGATGCTTTGCGCTGGATCAACTGAGATCCGGGTTTGCGATGCCCGGAAGGCTCGGCGAGAACGAAACCAACGTGTAGCGCAAGGAGCCGATTTCAAAATCGGCTTCGACCTCGACGGGGCCTCTCACCATATCGAAAGTGCACTTGATGGATTTCGGCATTCCGCGCCGGCGGGGGCTTACGACAGTTTCGACCCTCAATTGCTCGCCCGGGGCGCGAGGTGCGCCGATGCAGATCGTCCGCGAATAGGTCAGAGGCCGCCTGAGGTACGGCGCCAGCGCCAGCCACAGGCAGTTCGACGGCATTGCCGGTACGACGTCGTCCCACGACAGGCCCGTCTCCACGGCATAGGGAAGCGACGGGACTGCATGGGACAGCAAATCGAGGAAGGGGGAGCGGCCGCGTTTTTCGATGATCCGCCAGGCGTCGGGCGCCATCGCAAGCAGGAGGCGGCCATGCCAGTTCGTCAGGCGATGACGTCCCTGCTCATCGATCCGGTGGTGCACCTCGAAGGCGGTGCCATGCTTGCGAAACCGGCGCGGAATGATGCCGTGGTGCTCGGCCGACCATACCGCCACGCCCGGGGCCGTGCTGGTGAGCATCGTGTAGGCGGTCGGATTGACTTCGGCTGCCCGAACGAATGTTCCGGCCGCGGGAACGGACGCGGCGTGCCAGTCAGTCAGCACGTCCTCGCTCGACCCGGCACGGTAGTTTGCAAGCCTGAAAGACAGAGTTGGGGCGCCGGGGTCGGCGTCCTCCTGGACCTGGAAGTGCAGGTGAGGCACGGGCGATCGTCCGGAATTGCCGACAATTCCAAGATAGGTGCCGATCTCCACCCGCATGCCGGGCCGTACCGCAACGCTGCCGCGGCGGAAATGGGCAAGCGTGAGCCAGCCTCCTTGGTCAAGCCGGATGCATACGTAGTTGCCCCAGGGCTCGGCATAGTTGGCAAGTCCGACGGGGTTGTCGACAACGCCGTCACGCACGCGTTCGACGAACCCCGCGGCCGGGGCGGTCACCGTCGATCCCCACAGAGAATTGCTCAGAGCGGTTTCCGGTGAACCGCCGGCCTCCGGGCCGCTCGCCTGCGCCTGTGACGGAGGGCGTACCAGATCGAGCGCATGGCGGTGCCTTCCAGCGTGGCTGAAGGGGCCATTGAAGCCTTGGGCGATCATCGCGGTACCGCCGACCGGCATCGTCAGCAGTGGCTCCTTCTTGCCGAAGCGGGCCCCCCAGACGGCGTCCCGCCACCATGCCGTTTCCGGAGGGACTCTGGGCCAAAGGTTGCGCCACAGCTCTGGGCGGTCCTTGGCGAAGGCAAGGGTCGCCAGGCCGCACCAGATCGTCAGGATGGCCGCCACTGGAAGATAGGCGAATTGGGGGAAAAGATTCTGGAGGGCGACCTCGAAAAGCGACGCTCCGGCGCCGGCCATCGCTGCGAGGAGGAAGCTGGAATAGGCAGGTACGATCAGGAACGCGCCGATTGCCATCCCGGCCATGAAGTAGTTGTAGGATGACGGCAGCCAATAGTAGACGACGCCGAGCTCCGTCACGTGGACCGCGAGAAGGGCGCCGCTTGCCCAAGCCACGGCGCCTGCGATCAGCGCCGTTCGCGACCACAGGAATATGGCAGTGAGGATGATCGCGCCGGCGGCGATACCGGGCGAGAATGCCAAGGTACCCGCCGAGCGCACGAAGGCCAGACCCCAGGCCAGCGGAGTGTCCAGGGGCTGCCGCCACCAGGTCCACTGGTCGGCTGCCATGCGGGTGGCAACCGGGAACATGGCGAACAACGTGGCGGTGGTGAAGGAAAAGCCGGTGAGCAAGGCCGGGACTCGCACGTTCCGCAGCATGCGCACGACGGCAGCCGTTAGGACGAAGGAAAACGTTGCCGCCGCCATCGCCATGCCGATGCGGATGTGCAGGCTGTATGCCGTCGGTGCCGTTACCCAGCCCGCTGCTGCCGCCGCGAGCAATGCATTGGCTCTCAGGCCGCCGCCGACCAGATTTTCTTCCTTGATGCGCAGCGCTTGCATGTAGAGCAGCGCCAGCCCGAGCCCGAGCAGGGCAAAGCCCGCCCGGCCTGTCCACGCCAGGGCACCCCACAGGATGACGCCTATCCATGGATGGGGGATGAAGAAGATGTTGCCAAGCGCCGGCCCAAGACTGTCCGCGATGCGATTCAGGTGGACGCGGATGGCCGCCAGTTCCCCTGTCGGCGCCGGTACGACCGGCGGCGCGACAAAGGAGGCTTCCGCGCGCGACTGGGCGGCAGTTGGGTCCGGCGTGACGCCGTCCTCTTCGTCGGGTGTCGGGGGAGCCACCGTCATCGAGTGCCGGCGAGCGCCGCAGGAATCCGCTCGGGCCCCTGGACGTCGTCGAGAGTTTCACGAGCCCGGATCACTTCCGGCTTGCCGTCGAGGCCGACGAGAACGACCGCCGGCCGATAGGCGATGAACTGCATCGACTGGTCGAAATTGTAGGCGCCCACCGGATGCAGCGAAATCACATCGCCCGTCGTAAGCGGCGGCAGGTCGACATTCTCGCGGATCACGTCGATGTTCATGCACAGCGGCCCATAGAGCCTTGACGGCGTGATGGGGGCATTGATCAGTCGGGCGGGGCGGACGTCGAACTGGTACCAGGCGGCGGTGTAGAGCACGTTGATCCCGGCATCCAGCACGTAGCCGACCTTCGAGTCTTCGCCAAGAATCAGCCGTTCCTTGTAGTCGCGTGCCGACAGGTCGGCCTCGGAAACGACGGAGCGCCCGATGCCCTTGACCGCGACGACGGTGGTCAGGAGGTAGCCCGCTTCGTCGACCAGGCATCTGCCGCTTTCCAGCCTCAGCAGCGGCCGCTTCCTCGCCGGCAGGTCGTTCAGCACGTCGGTGATGGCGTCGGCATAGTCCTCTACCGGCCGGACCGCGGTTTCGGCGGGCCCCGCCATTCCGTGCAGGAGGCTGTGGGAGGGAAACCCGCCGCCCAGATTGAGGCATTCGACCAGATGGCCGTATCGGGAGTGCAGCTGCTCGCGTAGCGCCACCAGTTTCCGGGCTGTGATCCCATATGCTTCCGGCGCGAGGATATAGGTGCCGATATGGCAATGCAGCGTGTGGAGCTTGAGCTTGGGATTGCCAATGATGCGGGCCGCGGCGCGTTCGGCCTCACCGTTGGCGAGGGCGAATCCGAACTTGGACCACACGGGGCGAATGCCGGCGTCAAGCCAGACCCGCAATCCGACCTCGAGCGGCTGCCGCGCGTGGGCGACGATCTCTTCGATGTGGCTGAGCTCGTCCCAGTTGTCGATCTGGATCAGCGCACCTTCGTCGACGGCCCGCTGGAGGGCGGCGCGAGGCTTGTAGGGGCCGTTGAAGACGATGTCTTTGCCGGGGATGCCGAGCCGCCGAACCTTTTCGTACTCGAAGTCGGAAACCACCTCGGCAATCCACCCTTCCGAACGGAAGACCTGGATGATCGCGTTCAGGTAGTTGGTCTTGACCGACCAGGCGAAGCTTGTCTTGGCATATCGGGTCTTGAAGGCCTTCCGCATGCGGTGTGCCTTCGCCCGCAGATCGCGCTCCGAGAAGACGAACAGTGGCGAACCGAACTGCTGCAGGAGCTGCGAGATCGGCACGTCGTCGATCGACGTCAGGGCCGCGGGGTGAGTGCCCCGGGCGTAGAAGTTCCGGTCGGCCGCAGCCTTCAACGTACCCTGTCCGAGCTCGCCGCTGATCAGCGGCGGCAGATAGCTGTCGGCCATTATCCTCTCTCCACGATCGAAGCTGCCGGACCGGGCCGGTGACCGGTCGAGGCCATCTGAGCCAGATCGGCGATATCGCCGACCACGTCGACGCAATGACGGACAAACATCTGGCCGGCACTGCAGCTCTTCAATGGCGTCGGCTTCATGCCCTGCAGGCGCTCCAGCAGCCGGGCCGGCAGGTTACAGCCGATCTGCGACGGGAAATCGACCCAGGCGGGAAAACGCGGGTTCATTTCGAAGAGCTGGTGCGGCCGACCCGGCGCCTTGATGAATTCCAGCTCGAACGGGCCGTACCAGCGCAAGGCGCGGATGACCTTGCGCGCGAGTTCGTCGAGTGTCGGATCCTCCACGACGATGCCGGCGAAGCCCTTTCCGGACTTCGTGCGCTGCATCTTCCGGATGCTGCAGGAGCCTTCGATGGCTCCCTTTCCGTCGCCAAGGCCGACGATGTCGTATTCCTCTCCGACGGTGATTTCCTGGGCGATGACGGGGCCGCCCCAGGTGCCGATCAGCTCGTTGAACGCGCTGTGAAGTTCATACAGGGAATGAACGAGATGGGCCTCGTAGAAACGCCCCTTGATATAGGCGGGGTATCCGATTCGCTCCACGAACCTCGCCAGTTCGTTGGGGTCGTTGGAGGCGATTGTCGCCGGCACCGGAACCTTGAGCCGCTGGCATAGCCCGAACAGGTTTTCCTTGCCCCGCTGTGCGAAAGACTGCTCGGACGGAAGCATGCAGGCGATGCCGCGTTTGTCGAGCTCGGGCCGCAGCTTGATATAGTTGGGTAGTTCGGAATCCAGGCAGGGAATGACCACGTTGAACGGGTCATCCTTGCGGATGGCGTCGATCCGTTCGAGCAGCTCCCGATGGCCCACACGCGGATAGGGGACCAGATAGGCGGCATCGATGCGGTCGATCCCGGCGGTGTATTGCCCGCTTTCCATCGGATCGTAGGAGAGCCCGACGATCCGAATATCGGGAAATCGTCGCCGCAGGCCGGCGACCACAGCGGGTCCCGGTTGCGGATTCTCGCCGCGATGCAAGCCGCTCACCGCGACGATCGGGCGAGAGGCTTTCGGAGGGGTGCTCATGCCGGCCCCCGGGAAAGCGATTCGATGGCAGCGAAATCGTTGCGCAGCAACTCGATATCGCGAACGGCTGCAGCCCTGTCGATATGATACCGCTGTTGAACCTCGTCAGCGAGCTTATCGGGGGCGGTTCCCGCATCCAGAGAGCGCAGAATGAAGCTCGCTGTCGGACTAATACGATAAAACATCCCTGAAACCGTGTCGAAAACGAACTCATCCCCGTAAAAACGAAGCGAAGCTCTCCGATGCCCGGCCCTTGCGACGGTGGACGGGCCCTTGTCTCTCTTTGTCACGTGCTGCCCCAAGAAAAATGCGAAAAACCCAGATCCCTTTCTTTTATTAATA
>JAFEFG010000200.1 GCA_018240685.1 Pseudomonadota bacterium
TACGGCTGACCCTCCTTCAGCTGCAGGTACGACCGGATCGTCTCCGGCTCCGCGCGCACGTTGCCCTGGATCTGAACGGCGGTGATTGTTCCGCGTGCATTGACCGCTTGCGCCAACAGTGCGCGGGGCACCACCAACGCCCCTCCGACAATCAGCAGAAACGTCAATGACGCGACACCTGCAGAAACAAACCGACCGATCAAACTGAAGCCTCGTCAGAAAGGACGAAGCTCTATGGCACGTCGAAGTTGGGCGAAGAGGGCCGGATTGTTCCTGACTGTTTCCAACAACCGATCGGAAATCTAGCGAAACAAATTCGAACCAATCCGCTGGATACGCGCAGCAATGACGCCGATTGATTTGTGTTTCCTCATATTTCCAGGCCGATGTCGGAAACTGTCCGCAACATCTTCCACGCTGCCGACTCCGTGCTTCTCAAACACAATGGCCAGTGCCCTTCACGAACGGTCGGCGAGAGAAAAGATGGCCCGGTTTTGTCGGCTACTCGGAACAGCAACCGGAGTCGTCGCCAGCATTTCCTTCATCACAAGCTTCGCGCAGGTTCCCTCATCTTCCCGTCTTGCGGGTTCCCGCGAGTCTCCGGTGCCGATGCCGCGTGAACGAGACGCCGAACCGGCGGGTTCACCGCCTTCCATCACCCATAGAATGTCCGATCGCCAGCTCGAACTTGCGACCGACGCCCGTAAGGGACGCGGAATGCTTTCTCCGCAGTCGCGATCTCCATACGAAGACGGCACTGACATGCCATCCGACTTCACCGAACTATGCGTCGACATGGTGACGGAGGCATCGACGTACTGGGTCGCTCTCAAATCGAGTCTCGAATTCACCCTGCAGCAACTGGAGATCTGGGCTGAAATCGAAGACGCGCTTCGCAGCACCGAGCGGGACGACCGCGACGCCTGCCCCGCGACTTCGCTCGTTTCCCAGGAAGCCGACGCAAGCCAACGCGCCCGGATCGAGCGCTTGCAAGTCAGTCTGGCGCAAGCGCGTCGACTGCGACTTGACGCGTCAATCAGAAGGCTGGCCGCTACGCTTTCGCCGGATCAACGGCACAGGCTTAGCCATCGACCGCCTCCATCCCCTTGACCTGCCTCACGCACGTCCATGCGGCTATTCGGAGGCCGTGGATTTGGAAGATGTCTTCTTGGCCGGCGTCGCCGCCGGCGCGCTGATGAAGACGTCCATCTGCTGGCCGACATAAGCCGGGATCTTGCCGTTCGGGAAGCTGTAGACCACTTGGAGGACGCGCGTATCCGTCCGCTCCGTGCTTGAACCCGTGAGCGATTTCTTGGGGCGGACATAGGGTTCGACGTATTCGAACGTCAGATCGACCGTGAGATCGCTGTTGCCTCGGATGGAGGCACGCGCCGGCCTTCCCCGCTCGAAGCGCCAGGCATCGTTCTCGTCGACGTCTATGCGCACCGCCAGCCGATCGACGTTCCCGACCATTGCCAATGCGGTGTCGTTGACGCTCGCCGAAGCATAGGCGCCGGGCAGGACGTTGAGCTGCAGCACCTCGCCGTCGATGGGTGAGCGCACCACACGACGTTCGAGGTCGGTCCGCGATTGCTCGACCTCGGCCTGGGCGCTCGCCAGATCGGCCTTTGCCTCGGCGAGCTTGCTCTCGTAGATCGCCACGTTGGCGCGCCGCTTGGAAAACTCTTCCGCGCTCAGGGCGCGCTTGTCCACCAGTGATTCGGCGGTCTTGAGCTGCACGCGATAATCGGCCAGTGCCGCCTCCGCTTCCCGGATCTTGGCCTCGTTGAGCGGGATGGCCGCCTCTCGCGTCTTGAGTTCGGCAGCCTTGTCGCGGCCCTCGATCCGAAACAGGGGGGCGCCGGCCGACACGCGATCGCCGACCCGCACGAACACCTTGTCGACGATCCCACCGACGGGCGTCGAGATCTCGATGTTGCGTCCCAGCGCCTCCACCAGCCCCGCCCCGGCGATATAGGAGCTGTAAGGTGCCGCGGGCGGATGGCCCGTGACCTCGGCCGCCGACGACGGCTGGTTGCCTTTGCTTGCCACGACGAGCGCTGCGGCCACGCCGCCAGCCGCGAGCACCGGCAGTCCAACCCTGAGGAAGAAGGGGAACATTTTCATGGCAGATTGCTCCGAGTGTCCGGGACAGGCGACTGGCTGGTCCCGGATTGCATGATCACGCCGTCGCTCATTTCGATGATCCGGTCGGCGTATTTGAGGATTCGACTGTCGTGGGTGACGATGATCAGGGTCCGGTTCTCCTCCAGCGCCACCTCGCGCAGCAGATGGAGAACCGCATCGCCCGTCTTGGCGTCGAGCGCGCTCGTGGGCTCGTCACAGACCACAAGGCGCGGGCCATGTACCAGCGCACGCGCAATCGCGACGCGCTGCTGCTGGCCGCCGGAGAGCTCGGACGGCAGCGCATCGACGCGGTTGCCGAGTCCCAGCCGATCCAGCATCGCGCCGGCTCGTTTGCGCGCGATCGCGTGGCCAACGCCGTTCAGCAGCAGCGGCACGGAAACGTTGTCAGCCAGCGTCAATGTCGGGATCAGATTGAACGCCTGGAAGACGAAGCCGATGGCCTGGCGCCGCAGCAGCACCTTGTCGGCGACCGTCAGCTTCTTCAGGTCCCGTCCGAGCACGCGGCAGAGCCCCGTGTCGTGATCCAATACCGCGGCGATGATGGACAGCAGGGTGGTCTTGCCGCAGCCGGAGGGTCCGACCAGCATCGCCATCTCGCCATAGTCGATGTCGAGATCGAGGCCGCGCAAGGCGGGCACACGCGCCTCTCCGGTCCCGAAGGACTTGGTCAGGCCGCGGCACTGCACGGCCCTCTCCTGCGAATCCCCGGTCACCGCGCTCATCCGCGGAAGACCGCAGCAGGCTCCAGCCGCCGCACCGGGCGCGAACTGAGGAGGGCGGTGCCGAGCGACAGCAGCAGGATCGCCAACGCCGCCCCGCCGACGATCCAGTAGTTGAGGCTGAAGGCGACCGTGCCGCCCTGCACGACGACGCCGAAGAAGGTCACGATGCCGATTCCCACGCCGAAGCCGATCGCACCGGCGCAAAGCATCTGCAGCGCGATCATCGCGAACAGCAGACGGCTGCTGGCGCCCATCGCCTTCAGCACGCCGAAGTACCGGAGGTGATCAAGGGTGAAATTGTAGAAGGTCTGAGCGGCGATGCTGCCGCCGATCAGGAAGCTGATCAGCGCCGATATGCCGAAGTTGAGGAATATGCCGGTGCGGAACAGGAAGTAGTTGGAGCTCATCGTACTGAACTCCGCCTTCGTATAGGCGGCGAGACCCGTATAGCGCCGTATGTTCCGCACGACCTGCGCCGCGTCGACGCCGGGCTGCAGCTTGACCAGGATGAAGGACAGCAGCTTGCGGTCGGATGACTTGAAGAACTTCACGCGGTTGTAGGTCGTGTAGATGATCGGCTGCGACTGGACATTGGGCTCGCCGCCATGCAGGCCGACGATCGAGGCGCGCAGGTCGTTGAGTTCCAGCGTCGAGCCGACGCCGAGCGGCTCACGCTGATCGCCGGCAGCCGTCTGCGCGAGCACGCCCTTGGCGCTGGCTGCGTCGACGACCACGCCGTCGCTCTGCCGCAGGTCCGTGATGCGGCCCTCGACCATCTTGGCCGGTCCGCCGATGAAGGTGGCATCGTCGATGCCGTAGAGGATGCAGTTGCGGAAGTTGCCATCGGGAAGCCGCGCCTGGATCGAACCCGAGAAGAAGGGTACTGCCCATTCCACACCGGCGATGCCCTTGACGCGATAGAGCTGGGCATCCTGCAGCGGCTTGGAGTCGTCGGAATATTGCACATTGGGGTCCATGACCCAGAGATCGGCCGACGGAATGTCGTCGATCAGCGCGGTGGCGCGCGACAGCATGCCGAGGAAGATCGAGGGCTGCTGCGCCATCATCAGGGCGGTGAAGGAAAGCGCCGCGATGATGCCGAGATACTTGCCGCGTTCGTTGATCAGCATTGTGAGGGCGAGCCGGAACATGACGATCCTCGTGACCTGGCAATCGCTCTAGTAACGGGTCCGCAGGTGCGGCCCCGTCCGGGTGTCGACGACCTCGGGCCGCGAGCTGTCGACAGGACGGTTCCAGCCGCCGCCCAATGCCTTGCACAGCGAGATGTAGCTGGTGGCGGCCGAGACCTGGGTCTGCAGGAGGCTGTCGCGGGCCGTGTAGAGCGAGCGCTCGGCGTCGAGCACGTCGAGGAAGCTCTGCCCGCCTGCCGTATAAAGCGCCCGCGAGAGCTCATAGGCATCGGCGTAGGAACGCCTCGAGGCGGCGAGCTTGTCCAGGCGCTTGCGGTCCTGGGCGAGGGATACCAGGGCGTTCTCGACATCCTCGAGTGCGGTGAGGACGGTCGAGCGCAGGGCCACGAAGTACTGGTCGCGCTGAGCCTCCGCGATCTCGACCTCGGCGCGCAGCTGGCCGCCGTTGAACAGGGGCAGGCTGAGGCTGGGACCGATCGCGAAGCCGATCGAGGACGACTTGGCAAGATCGCCGAGCTGAAGGCCCGTCGTCGAGATGCTTCCGGTGAGGCTGATGCTGGGATAGAGCGCCGCCTCCGCCTTGCCGATCTTGGCGGTCGCTTCGGCGAGCTGGCGCTCCGCCTTGCGCACGTCCGGGCGCGACTGGAGGATGTCGGCGGGAACCCCGGCGCGCGGCGATGCCGGCGGTACCGGAATCGGCCCCTTCGCCGCCAGCCTGGCGATCAGCGCTTCCGGTCCCTCCCCGAGAAGGACGCCGAGCCGGTGAACGGCTTCGCTGTATGACGCATCCAGAGACGCCACATCCGCCTCGGCCGAATAGGTCTGGCCCTCGGCCTTGGCGACATCGACGGCCGAGGCGGTGCCCGCCTCGAACTTCCGTCGCGCCAGCAAGGCAGTGTCGCGATAGGCCTCGGCGGTCTGCCTGGCCAGCGTCGCGCGCGCCGCATAGCCCCTCGCCTGCACATAGTACTTGGCGACGTCGCCGATCAGCGTCAGCAGGGTGTCGTTCAGGTCCTCCTGCGCGGCCTGCAGGCTGTAGGTGGCAGCCTCGGCGCTCCGATAGTTGGCTCCGAAGATGTCCAGCTCCCAGGTCGCGTCGAACCCGGCCTGAAACAGCGAATAGCTGGATGCGGCGGCGCTTTGGCTGGATCCGGACACCGTCTGTGTTCCGCCGGAGC
>JAFEFG010000201.1 GCA_018240685.1 Pseudomonadota bacterium
GCGGTCTGGTTGTCGTCGGCCGTCGAGAAGGTCTGGCTCTTCTTCGTCGGGATCGTCGTGTTGCGCTCGATCAGGCGGGTGAACACGCCGCCCAGCGTCTCGATGCCCAGCGACAGCGGGGTCACGTCGAGCAGCAGGACGTCCTTGACCTCGCCCTTCAGCACGGCCGCCTGGACCGCCGCGCCCACCGCGACGACCTCGTCGGGGTTGACGTTACGGGCCGGCTCCTTGCCGAAGAACTGCTTCACCGTCTCGATGACCTTCGGCATGCGGGTCATGCCGCCGACGAGGATGACCTCGTCGATCTGGCCCGCCTGCAGGCCGGCATCCTTGAGCGCGGCGCGGCAGGGCTCGAGCGTGCGCTGGACGAGATCATCGACCAGGGCCTCGAGCTTGGCGCGCGACAGCTTCAGCACCAGGTGCTTGGGGCCGCTCGCGTCGGCGGTGATGAAGGGCAGGTTGATCTCGGTCTCCTTGGAGTTGGAGAGCTCGATCTTGGCCTTCTCCGCCGCTTCCTTGAGGCGCTGCAGGGCGAGCTTGTCGTTGCGCAGGTCGATGCCCTGCTCCTTCTTGAACTCGTCCGCGAGGTAGGTGATGACGCGCAGGTCGAAGTCCTCGCCGCCCAGGAACGTATCGCCGTTGGTGGCCTTCACCTCGAACACGCCGTCGCCGATCTCCAGGATCGACACGTCGAACGTGCCGCCGCCCAGGTCGTAGACCGCGATGGTGCCGCTCTTGCGCTTGTCCATGCCGTAGGCGAGCGCCGCCGCGGTCGGCTCGTTGATGATGCGCAGGACCTCGAGACCGGCGATGCGGCCGGCGTCCTTGGTGGCCTGGCGCTGGGCATCGTTGAAGTAGGCCGGCACGGTGATGACTGCCTGCTCGACCTTCTCGCCGAGATAGGCCTCGGCGGTTTCCTTCATCTTGCCGAGGATGAAGGCCGAGATCTGGCTCGGGCTGTACTGCTGGCCGGCGGCTTCGACCCAGGCGTCGCCGTTCTGACCCTTCTCGATCTTGAAGGGCACCAGCGACATCTCCTTCTGGACCATCGGATCGTCGAACCGGCGGCCGATCAGGCGCTTGACGGAGTAAAGGGTCTTCAGCGGGTTGGTGACGGCCTGGCGCTTGGCCGACTGGCCGACCAGCCGCTCGCCGCTGTCGGTGAAAGCGACCATGGACGGCGTCGTGCGCGCGCCCTCGGAATTCTCGATGACCTTGGTGTCGCCGCCTTCCATCACCGCGACGCAGGAGTTCGTCGTACCCAGGTCGATGCCAATGACTTTCGCCATGTTCCCACTCTCTTGCTCGGCGGATCACTCCAGCCCCAGGAGGCGCCGGATGGATCCCCGTATGTTGTTACCTGCCGGAAAGTCCGGGTCAGGACAGGGGCTATATAGGTCCTATCGTGCTGCCTGCAATGGTTCCGGCGCCCGGAAAATGCTGAAAATCGCGGCTTCGACCAGCGAACGGCGCAGGCTACCGCAGAACACGCCAGCCGAAGGGCCGAACAGCCGGCCGCTTCGTCGGGTCAAAGGCCGATCACAGCCTTGTCACGAGGTCGCGGAGCCTCTGACGGTTCGTGGAGGTCAGCGCTCGTTGCTGGGTTCGGCCATGCGGGCCGGACCGCCCTTGGAAACGGCCACCATGGCCGCCCGCAGCAGCCGGCCGGCGATCAGGTAGCCCGGAATGAGCTCCTGCACCACCGTGCCCGACGGCACCGACGGGTCCTCGACTTCCATCATGGCCTGATGGAACTCGGCGTTGAACGGCTTGCCGAGCGCCTCGACACGCGTGACGCCATGGCGTTCCAGCACCGACTGCAGCTCCCGCTCGGTGGCGCGGACGCCGGTGATGACGTTGCGCAGGGCGGGATCGAGGGACTCCTCGGCCGGTATCGCCGACAGGGCCCGGCCCAGATTGTCGGAGACCGAGAGCACGTCGCGGGCGAAGCGCTCGATCCCGAACTTGCGTTCCTTCTCGATGTCCTGCTGGGCGCGGCGGCGCACGTTCTGCGCCTCGGCGACGGCGCGCAGATGCTTGTCCGTCAGTTCCGAAACCTCGGCCTTGAGCTGCTCGATCCGGCTCTCGAGGCTGCCCGACCGGCCGCCCAGTTCGAGGTCTTCGGCGCTCTCGACCGGCATCTCAGCCGGGGCGTCGCCCGCGGTTGGATCGCTGGCCATATGTTTTAATCCTTAGTTCGAGTGGTTTCTTTCGGCGGCCTTCACTTAGGGACGCGCCCGCTCCGGGTCAACCCGTGTGCGTCCGGTCAGACCGCTTCGAGCGGGGCGTGCAGGCGCGTGCCGTGGACGATGATGCCGCCGCGATTGCCGACCGTCACCGAGCCATAGCGCTGGGCGAAGACCTCCGGCAGGGGGCGGGCGTCGTTGGCGGCCAACCACAGCCGCAGCAGGTGTCGGCGCCGCTCGGGCTCCGGCCAGTCCTCGAAGCCGGTGCGATCATGCAGCAGGGTATGGTTGTGAACGAACTGGACGTCGCCCGGCCGGAACTCCGCGAACATGTGCAGCTTGGGGTCGTTGGCGAGCGCGTCGAACATGTCGAGCGCCTCCACCTGCTGCGGCGTGAGGCGCGGCGCATCGGGGAAGCGCTGGGCGGAATCGATGTACTGGCGCTGGTAGATCGCGCTCAGGAAGCCCTTGTGCCAGTTGAACACCGGGATCTCGAAATAGGGCTTCTGGCCTTCCGGCACTTCGCCGCGGCGGTCGGTCGCCAGGGGCTCGAACAGCAGCTTCAGCAGGTCGGGACGGCGGCGGCGCATCTCGTTGAAGATCGTCATCGAGCTGACCAGCGCCGACAGTCCGCCCGACTTCGCGGTCTTGAGGCAGAGCAGGCTGACGATGTCGCAGGAGTCCGTATGGTAGGTCTGGCGCTCGTGCGTCTGGTAGATGCGGACGTTGGGATCCTTCACGTCCAGGCCGAGGTCGCGCACATGCCCCAGCACGTGGCCCTTGCCGTTCTGCGAGCGCGCGCTGCCGAGATGCGCGCCCAGCCCGTAGAAGGCCGTCGCCGCCTCGCGCGTGGTCCAGCGCTCGACCGGCAGGCCGCGCATCATCAGGAACCCGCGACCGTTCAACACTTCTTCCTTCACCCGCGCCTTGAGCTTCGGGCCAAGCGTCGGCAGCGGGAAGTCGGCGGCGGTGATGGCCGCGATATCCGCTTCGCGGGCGGCGAGCGGCGCCACGGCCGCCTCGACTTCGGCGACTTCCGCCGGCGTCAACATCATCAGCCAGTCGTGGCGGCTGGTCATTTCGGGGCCGTACCAGGCGGCAGGACCCGTCTGCTCGGGCGGAAGATCGAATGTCATGGAGTCTAGGCCGTTTCCCAGGGAAAGCGTGGCGCGAACAGCGCATCGTCGGACATCGAAAGACGGTAGCTTTCGGTGGCGTTGACGAGCGCGGCTCGGATGCCCGGTTCGAGGGCGCTGTGCCCTGCATCCGGAACGATGACGTAACGCGACTCCGGCCAGGCGCGCGCCAGCGCATCGGCCGTCACCGGCGGGCAGACCACGTCGTAGCGGCCCTGCACGATGGTGCAGGGAAGGTGCCGTACGCGGCCGAGATCGGCCCATGGCCAGCCTTCCGGCAGGAACGTGCCGTGGACGAAGTAGTGGGCCTCGATGCGGGAAAGGGCGAGCGCGAAGCCGCCATGGTCGGACTCGAACGGCGCCCGCACGGTCGGGTAGAGCGTCGAGCAGGCAGCCTCGTAGCGGCTCCAGGTCCGGGCCGCCGGGCGATGGATGTCGGGGTTGCGGTCGACGAGGCGGCGGTAATAGTTGCCCAGCAGGTCGGTGCGCTCGTGTTCGGGCAGATGCTCGGCGAACTCGCGCCACGCCTCGGGAAAGATCGTCCGCATGCCGTGGAGGAACCAGTCGATCTCCGGCCGCATGCCGAGGAAGATGCCGCGCAGGATGAAGCCCGTCGCGCGGTCGGGATGGGTAAGCCCGTAGGCGAGCGCCAGCGTGCTACCCCATGAGCCGCCGAACAGAAGCCAACGCGAAATGCCGAGATGGACCCTCAGCTTTTCCATGTCGGCCACAAGATGCTGTGTGGTGTTGTCGTGCAGCTCTCCCAGCGGCATGGACCGCCCGCAGCCGCGCTGATCGAACACGATGATCCGGTAGAACTGCGGATCGAAGAACCGGCGATGGACCGGCGCCGAACCGGCCCCCGGCCCGCCGTGCAGGAAGACGACCGGCTGGCCGTCCGGATTGCCGCTCTGTTCCCAATACATCGTGTGCCGGCCGTCGAGCGCCAGCATGCCGCTGGCGTAGGGCGAGATCTCGGGAAACAGATCGGAGCGAAGCGGTGTCTCGGAACGCGGCATGCCTGAATTTCCTTCCGCATCACTGCCACAGTGGCGGCGCATGTTCCAGCCTCGCGCGCGTTGCGGGCGTCATGGTCGAGGCGCTAAGTTGGCTTGGGCGCCGAGGAGGAACAGTGGGTTTCAGGAGTATTCTGGCGCTGGTCGCGCTCCTTTTCGTCGCCACGGCCTGCACCACCGGCAGCAATCTGCCGCAGCCGGCCCAGGCCGGCGGTCCCGGCGCTTTGCCGCCGCAGATCGAGCGCGAAGTCGGTCCCGTCTACACATCGCGCAGTCTGCAGAGCTTCGTCGATCAGGTTGGCCGGCGGCTGGTGGCCGACTCGCATCTGGCAGGCAACTTCCGTTTCTATGTGCTCGACGATCCGGTTCCGAACGCTCATGCCATCTCCTCCGGATACGTCTTCGTCACCCGCGGTCTGCTGGCCCTGATCGAGGACGAGGCGGAGCTCGCCGCGGCGTTCGGGCACGAGCTCGGCCACATCGAGATGAAGCATGCGGCGCAACGCGAGCGTGTGCGTCGCAATGTCAGCGATGCCGCGATCAAGGCGGCGATCGCCAGCGGTTCGGTTACCGTCGGCCGCTCGGTCGCCCATGACGGGTTGATGGCGCTGAGGCGTTATTCGCGCGATCAGGAACTGGAGGCCGATCGCGTCGGCGTGAGCTATCTCGTGCGTGCCGGCTATCGCGGCGACGCGATGGCGACCCTGGTCGAGAAGCTGCAGCTTCAGGCGCGGCTCGAGGACGAGCTGATGGGATCGGCGCCGGACACGGCGAGCGACCGCAGCGCGCTTTCGACCCACCCCAATCCGGAACAGCGGCTGGCGGCGTTGCAGCGCCTCGAACTGGCGCGC
>JAFEFG010000202.1 GCA_018240685.1 Pseudomonadota bacterium
GGCGGGACGTGTTCGAAGGGGCGTAAGGAAACGCTGCACGAAGTTCGGTGTGCCGTCGCGGTTCATCTGTACTCCGGCAGACGTCGAGATCAAGAACCCGAGCCACGACATCGACAACCTGAATTTGTAACCTGGTCTTTCCGCAGACATCATCTATACACATTATCGATACGAGTATGTTGGGGGCGTTGAGATGAGACGGGGTAGCGTTGCGTTGGTTTTGATTGTCCTGGTTTCTGCGGCGCCAGCCTGGGCCCAACCAGCGTCACCCGCCTCTGAGCCTGGGATGCCGGATCAGGCCTTCTTCGTCGGTGCCGGCGCCGGCTACAGCTTTACCAACTTCGGCTCCCAGTCCGTCTACAACAAGGGCATCTCCAACGTCTTCATGAACGGCAGCCAGGTCGCCAACGGTCAGGCCTCCGGGCCGCCGGTGCAGACCTACCTCAGCGGCAATCAGTCCAATCCGTCGCCGGTGGTCCAGCTCGGCTATTTCCAGCGTTTCCCGAACAGTGACTGGTTGTGGGGCGGGAAGGCCTCGTATGCCTATGTCGGCTCGACCTCCTCGGTCCAGAACCTGGTCATTCCGCAATACGGCAGCTCGAGCAACACCAGCGTCTCCAGCTTCAACGGCTACTCGGTCACCGGCAATTATTCGGTGACGCTCGGCCATCAGATGTCCTTCATGCCGTTTCTCGGCCGGTCGTTCGGCAAGGGCTTCGTCTATGCGGGTGCAGGCCCGTCGGTGTCGCAGGTCCAGGCCAGTCTCAACAACGTCGTCGGATACGCCACCCTCAATGGCAAGCTGACGGACATCTCCGGTTCGCCGCAAAGCTTCTCCAGCACCAACTGGTTGGTCGGCTTCGCTGCGACGGCGGGCGTCACTTATTTCCTGACGCCGTCCTGGTTCATGGATCTCAGCTACGGGTACTCGCAGCCCGGCGGTCGCACGAGCTATGTCAATTCGCC
This sequence comes from Pseudomonadota bacterium, assembly GCA_018240685.1. Lineage (GTDB taxonomy): Bacteria > Pseudomonadota > Alphaproteobacteria > Reyranellales > Reyranellaceae > Reyranella. The sequence goes on from JAFEFG010000202.1 coordinate 967, forward strand.
GTTCTACAACCCGGGCAGCGGCGGCATGTCGTTCAGCGGCAGCCTGATCGGCTACTACACGGCCAACGTCAGCTCCCACATGATCGCGCTGACGTTCAACAAGTCATTCTGAGGCGGTCCGCCCGTCCCAGCGGGTGGCCCTGATCTTCGCCGCGGCGAGGCCGGACAACCGGGCCTCGCAGGCGGTGATGAAGCGGCTTGGCCTTACCTATCGCCGCGACGTCGTCTATCGCGGGATCGCGTCGGTGTGGTTCGAGATCGCGCGCGAGGCGTTCGACAGGTCGGGCCGAAGCGTCGGGTCGTGAGGAACGACGGCGCGGAGCCGCCGCCTCAGCTCACGGTTTCAAGCGCCAGCGCGATTCCCTGGCCGCCGCCGATGCAGAGCGTGACGATGCCGCGCTTGAGGCCGTCGCGCTTCATCGAATGGAGCAGCCGGGTGGTCAGGACGGCGCCGGTGGCCCCGATCGGATGGCCGTGGGCGATCGCACCGCCTTCGACATTGACCACGTCCTCCGCAAGGCCGAGCTCACGGATGACGGCGAGGGCGATGGCGGCGAAGGCCTCGTTGATTTCGACGCGCTCGACCCCGCCGACCGACCAGCCGGCCCGTTCGAGCGCCTGGCGCACGGCCGGCACGGGACCGATGCCGAAGAAGCCGGGCTCGACGGCGCCGACGCCATAGGCGACGAGCCGTGCCATCGGGGTGAGCCCCTTGGCTTCGGCGAAGCCGCGCTCGGCGACGATCATCGCCGCCGCCCCGGTGTTGAGGCCGGGCGCATTGCCTGCGGTGATCGTTCCTTCCTTGCGGAAGGCCGGCTTCAGCTTGGCCAGCGAATCGATCGTCGTGTCCGGACGATTGTGCTCGTCGCGGGCAAAGGCTTCGGGGCCCTTGCGGCCCTTGATCTCGACGGGAGCGATCTCCTGGTCGAACTTGCCGGCGGCCTGTGCGGCCGAAAAGCGCTGCTGGGAGCGGGCCGCCCAGCGGTCCTGGTCTTCTCGGCTGATCTGGTACTTCTCGACCAGGTCCTCCGTATGCCAGCCCGAATGCTGGTCGGAGAAGGCGTCGTTCAGGCCGTCCCGAAGCATGGCGTCGTAGATCTGGGCATTGCCCATGCGATAGCCCCAACGACCGCCGGCCATCAGGTAGGGCGCCATGTCCATGTTCTCCATGCCGCCCGCCACCATGGCCTTGGCGAAGCCGAGCCACACTTCCTGCGCCGCGGAGGCGATCGCCTGGGCGCCGGAGCCGCAGACGCGGTTGACGGTCATGGCCGGCGCCTCGACCGGGATGCCGCCATGAATGGCTGCCTGGCGGGCGGGGTTCATCTTGTTGTTGGCCTGGATCACGTTGCCCAGGACGATGCCGTCAACGGCGGCGGGATCGAGCCCGGCCCGTCGTTGCGTCTCGCGGACGACGATCGCGCCCAGTTCGGTAGCCGGCGTCGCCTTCAGCGAGCCGTTATAGGTGCCGATGGCGGTGCGGACTGGCGCACAGATGACGACTTCGGGCTTGGACATTGTACGACTCCCGACCGTTCAATCTCATGAATGTAGTCATTGAACATCGTCCGGCGCCGGCCCGCGTTGATCTGGGTCACACGCGCGGCCTGCGGCTCAGGCCTGCGTCGTCTTGCGCCGGACGACACCCTCCAGCCTTGTCGCCGCCGCGACGGTGTTCGAGATCGTGCCGAACTTGCGGACATTGGTGTGCAGCAGGTCGAGGCGGCGATCCTCCTCGTCCGTGTCGACGATGATCTCGTAGTCGATGGCGATCATTTTCGGCGGACTGTCCTGCCGGACGCCGTGGATCTTCACCTCGACGCCGCGCAGCTCGAATTTCAGCATCGGGGTCACCCGTTCGATGCCCTTGATCATGCAGGCCGCGACGGCGGCGAGCAGCAACTCGGCCGGGTTGAAGGCGTCCGCGCGGCCGCTCACGCTGGTGTCGAGCGTGATCTCTGCCTGTCTTGTCGTGGCGAGGCTGCCGCTGGCGTCGATGCGGCGGGCTTCGACGGCATATTCCAGCATTACGCTTGCAGCCACTTTTCGAGAGCGTCTTCCTTCGGCAGCCCGCCCGCGTGCACGACCTTGCCGTCGACGACGATGCCCGGCGTCGATGCGATCCCGAACCGGGCGATTTCGGCGTAGTCGGTGACCTTCTCGACCTTGACGTCGATGCCGAGCCTCGTCGCGGCATCCTTCACCATCGTCACCGTGGTCTCGCAGCGCTTGCAGCCGGGACCGAGCACCTTCACGTCCTTCATCGGTCGAACTCCTTCTATGGGGTCTGGAAAAGCACGTTGAACAGGAAGCCGACGGCCAGGATGCCCGTGCCGACGACGCCGACGAACACGGCGATCAGGCGCACCGTCAGAACCTTGCGCAGGATGATCATCTCCGGCAGCGACAGGGCGATCACGGACATCATGAAGGCGAGCGTCGTGCCGAGCGCTGCCCCCTTGGTGAGCAGCGCCTCCACGATCGGGATCACGCCGGCCGCGTTGGTGTACATGGGGATGCCGATCAGGACCGCCGCCGGCACGGACCACCAGGCGTCCGCCCCCATGATCCGGACCATCAGGTCGGCCGGCACATAGCCGTGGATCAGGGCGCCGGCGGCGATGCCGGCGATGATCCAGATCCAGACCCGGCCGACGATGTCCTTCACCGCCTCGATGCCGAGCTGGATGCGGTCGACGAAGGTCAGCCGTCCGTCCGGCACCACCACGGCGGCGCCGGCCTGGATGTCCTTCACCCAGTCCTGCAGCCAGCCCTCGAGCTTCAGGCGGCCGATCACCCAGCCGGCGACGATGGCGACGCCAAGGCCGAAGGCGAGATAGGTGAGCGCCACCTTCCAGCCGATCAGGCTGAACAGCAGGCCGAGCGCCACCTCGTTCACCATCGGGGCGGCGATCAGGAAGGAGAAGGTCACGCCGAGCGGAATGCCGGCGGAGACGAAGCCGATGAACAGCGGCACGGCCGAGCAGGAGCAGAACGGCGTCAGGACGCCGAGGCCGGCGGCCATCACGTTGCCGGCCCCCTCCCGCTTGCCGGCCAGCAGGGCGCGGGTCTTCTCCGGCGAGAAGTAGCTGCGCACGACGCCCATCGCGAAGACGATGAGCGTCAGCAGCAGGATGACCTTCGGGGTGTCGTAGAAGAAGAAGGCGAGGGCGTCGCCGAGATGGCTCGCCCTGTCGACGGGCAGCCGCGAGACCAGCCACTCCGATGCGGGAATGAGCTGGCTGTAGACGAGGCCCCACGCGGCGAGCGCCAGTCCCGCGCCGGTGAGCCATTTCCAGGCCGGCGGCTGCTTCGACCCGCCGTCGGGGGCGGCGAACGTTTCGGTACTCATGCGGCGACCTTTCCTTCGACGGCCGTTGCGGCAATCACTGCATCAACAATCCGCGCGGCGCTTTGCGGCAGATCAGGATTGCGCCGATAGCGGACCCATTGCGCATCGCGCCGGTCGATGACCAGCCGCGCCGCCTTGAGCACGCCCATGTGCCGCGACATCCGCGACTGCGTCGCATTCAGGCGGTCCATCAGCTCGCAGACGCAATGCTCGCCGCCGTCCCAGATGATCTGCATCGCCGCCAGCCGCGTCGGTTCGGAGAGGGCAGACAGGATCTGCGTGATGGCCATGGGGTTTGCCTTATTCCGGATATGCGCTTAAGCGCATAAATGGCTATACAGACCGGCATTGTCAACCGGCTCGGTTCCGATCGGCTTCAAGGCCCGTCATCTCGCAGACCGTCGCGCCATGGCGGATGGGGAAGACAGCCGAATTGCGAACGCCTGTTCGCTGATCGCGCGAACCGCCGTCATTCGACGGCCCGCGTCTTCCTCTCCCTACGATTTGGTCGCGTCTGCTTCCGTGGCGGGAGGAGCCGTCTGATCGGCGGCGGCCGGCTTGTTCGTGTCCTGCGGCTTCGCGGCCGTCGCCTTGCATTCCGGCAGGTCCGCCGCCCAGGTCTGGTCGCTGTGTCGAGCTTCGGTGCAGTAGTCGAGCGGCGGCAGCCCGACCTTGGCGCGCTCTATGTTCGTTTGCTGAAAGTGCTGGTTGAAAGCCTCGCGCTGTTCGCGAGATTTGCTGTCGTGATATATTA
>JAFEFG010000203.1 GCA_018240685.1 Pseudomonadota bacterium
GCTCCTCCTATGGTTTGCCACCGGCTTTGTCCTTGCCGGCTTTCCCACCGCGCCCGCCATCGTCGCGGGACCGAGCGCCTTCGTCGACGCGGTCGTCCAGTGCACCATCATCGGCCTGGTGTTTGCCGGCGTGGCCGCGGCGGTCATCCGGCTGCGCCGTCGCTCGGCCGTATGACTGGGCAATGCGGCTGCGAGGACCCGGTAAGGACCGGAATCGTCGCGTCGCGGGGCCCGGGCTTATCCTGGGCTCATGAGCAATCTCACCGCCGATCCCCTCTCGTCGGGCGCGCGCCCATCCTCCCTTTCACCCGACACGTTCCTCGGCAGCACCTCAGGCCGGCCGGCCGGCTGGCCGTCGTCTTGGGACGACAGCCCGCTGCCGGATGCTGTGCCCCTGCCCGAAATCCAGATCGCTCAGGCGCCGCCGACTTCGGATGAGCCGCCGGCCATGCCTGGCGGTGGCGATCCCAATGATCCCAATTCTGCAAGCTGGCACGGCTTCGAGCTTGTTCTGCCGGACGGCAGCACTATTCCCGACGATGATCCCAAATCAACAAGCCCGACAGGGACGGTCAGGACACCGGTGCTCAATCTCGACGAAGTGGCTGCTGCCGGACGCGCTGCCAGAGAGCGGGTGCGACGTCAGGCTGGGAATCGTCTGGAAGTGCCGGTTGCCGTGCCGAACTTCCTCCTCGATGCGGCCGCCAATCTCGGCCACGGCGGCCGGTTCGACTATCAGCGTCGCGGCACCTTCAACCCGATCGTCGATGAAATCATCGACCGCGCGGGCTTGCATCGCGTGTTCGAGCAACGTCCGCAATTTCTTCCGATCGCCAACATCAATGTCGGACTATACAGCCAGCAATCCGGTCTGACCTTGGAACAAACGCTCGCCCGTGCCGGGTGGTTCGCTCGGCATTTCTCGAGCAATGCCCGGCCAGATCAGCCTTACGGCCTCGATTCGAGGACGGCACGCTTCATCGAGATCGGCTACAAGCTCGGGCAGAGCGGCCGATTCGGCCACGCCGCGACGCCACCATAGGGCTCGTGTGGCAATCGTCTCGGGTTGTGTCCGACGCGAAATTGCAATTGCAATTGATCGGGGGAACGCTGATACCGGCGCAATGGCACCGCGCTTGGACAGGGTCTGGCACCGTATCGCCTGGTCGGTCGTGGCGATCATCCTCGCGCCAGTCAGCGTGGTCGCTGCTTTCATCCTCCACTTCGTTTTCGTCGACTCCTGCATTCAGGGCTTCAACGCACGCGATACGTCTCTCGCCGGCTTGACGTTCGACTTTGCAAGCTACCAGTGCGGTTTCTTCGGCGCTGTCGAATACCAGGCCTTCTCGATCTCGCGTGGCCCCGGCCTCATTGACTGGTTCGGCAAGACAAGAATCCTAGAGTATCAAGGTACGGCAGACGAGCCGCCGGTCGTATCGCTCGTCGATCAGCATACGATCCGGATTTCCGTCGCTGGCGTCGAGGTGGTGGGATTCGCGGCGGAGAAATGGCAGGACCTGAACATCGTCTACGACATCCGTCGGCTCGATCGGAAACGATACGAGTTCAAGCCGTGAACGCCGCCCAGCGCCGACCCAGTCCGCTGGAAAGCGCGGCGACGGGTCAGGCTTGAAGACGGCATCATGAGGCGGTCACCGTGTGTGCGGGCTTCCCGGCCATCGGTAATCGATCTGGAGCGCGAGGTATCGATGGAGAAGATCATGGGCTTGCCCTTCTCCGCCTGGCATTGGGTTTTGGCCCTCGGCATTCTGGGCGGTGGCGGCTATGTGATCATGGTGGTCGTGCGTGCGATGCGCTTGTCGGAGCCGGAGGCGGGCCCTGCGGGTATCGGCGGCTGGCTGGTGATCGTGGTGCTGGGCGAGCTCTGCAGCTTGCTGGGCGGCATGGCGGGGATCACCGGCAGCCTTGCCGGCCCGACCGGAAGCGGCGCCGGGGCGATCGACTATGCCGGCCTCGGGGTCGCCCTTGTCTGGGTCGGTCTTACGGGAGCGATCCTCGTTGCTGCGTTTCGTCGAAGCCGGACATTCAAACCCCTTTGGAAAATCCAGAGTGCGCTCTTCATCGTCGGCGCTGTGGTGAGCGTCGGCAGCTATGTCCTGACGCGGCCCGACGACCCGTTCGATCAGCCGGGCACTATCGCCGCGGTCGCGGGCGTGGGGCTCGTCGCGCTCGGCTGGTGGTACGTGAACGTGTCCCGGCGTGTCCGCAATACTTTCGGCCAAGCGGCTCCGAGCCAGGCAGGCCGCCCGACGCAGCGACCCGGGCCGGCGGTCAACATGGTCGAGCGGCTCCTCCTATGGTTTGCCACCGGCTTTGTCCTTGCCGGCTTTCCCACCGCGCCCGCCATCGTCGCGGGACCGAGCGCCTTCGTCGATGCATTCGTTCTGTGCGCGACCGTCGGCTTGGTGTTTGCCGGCGTGGCGGCGGCGGTCATCCGGCTGCGCCGGTGGCCGGCCGCGTAGCCGCGGACTGGACACCAGACGCTTCCTCCATTCCGTCTGCTGACGCCCCGGCGATGCATGCCTGACCGCGGCAGCGGCGGCATGAAACTTGCGGCGCTCAATCCAGATTTCGCCGTGGGGGAGACCGATGACGCCGCAGCAGATCGACCTTGTCCAGACGAGCTTCCAGAAGGTGGTGCCGATTGCCGCCACCGCCGCCGACCTTTTCTACGATCGCCTGTTCGAGATCGCGCCCGAGGTCCGGGCGCTCTTCCCGCAGGACATGACGGAACAGAAGAAGAAGCTGATGGCGATGCTGGGGACCGTCGTCGCCAACCTGAACAAGCTGGACACGATCCTGCCTGCCGTGACGGCGCTCGGCCAGCGGCACAAGACCTACGGCGTGACCGCCGACCAGTATGCACCGGTCGGCGCGGCCCTGCTGTGGACGCTGGAGAAGGGCCTGGGCCCTGACTTCACGCCGGATACGAAGGCGGCCTGGACCGAAGCCTACACGGCCCTCGCCGGGGTGATGACGTCGGCCTAGGCCGGCGGCGCGGCGCTACTGCGCGGCGATCTTGGCCGCAGCGGGCGCGAAGTCGCGTTCCATCTCGCGGCGCAGCTTCACCGCGGTCAGGCTCTCGTCCATCGCCACGTCGGCGTAGGTCAGCGACTGGCCTGCCTTGATCGGCTTCAGGAGCTTGACGTTGTGGGCGAGGCCGAGCGGCAGGCTGCCGAGGCTCGTGGACTTCTCCGACGGGAAGAGCTTGCCGTAGACCGTGTAGCCGCCCTCGCCGTCCAGCATCTCGCCGGGCTTGAGGTCGCGCTTGGCGGTCGCGATCACGTCGGCATGGAAGCCGATCGGGCATCCCGTCGGCTCCTTGCGCAGGCCCACGGAGGCCACCGACATGCCGACCTCCAGCCCGATCAGGTGCCAGCGCTTGTACATCACCGAGTAGCGGCCCGACGGGTCGGTCTGCAGCATGTACTCCTCGAAGCAGTTCTTCTGGTACTCGGTCGAGGCCTCGAACACGACCCAGACACCCTTGCGGATCTCGTAGGGGATGGCGCGGCCGTCGCGCTCCAGCGACGAGGCGACCTCGACCTGGCCCTTGTGGTGCAGGTGGCCGCCCTCGGAAGCCGGCCGCATCACGAACGGCAGGTCCTCCACCGAGCAGGGCGGGAAGGCGAGCCCGTCCGGCGCCGGCGTCAGGCCGGTCGCATTGGCGACCGCGGTGCTCTCGATCGCGGGCTTGGAGCCGTCGAGGAAGGAGTTGAACATCTTCGGGTTGAGGCCGCCGCGCCTGGCCTGTTCCTCGTTGAGGCCCCAGTACTTCCACACCGTCTCCGGCGTCGATTGCGCATAGTGCGGCAGCCACTTGTGGCCGCGGCCCGCCGCCGTCACCGAGAAGCCCGAGGTGCGCGCCCAGTCCACCAGCTCGCAGATCAGTGCCGGCTGGTCGCCATAGGCGAGGCTGTAGACGACGCCCGCCTTGGCGGCATGCCGGGCCAGCAGCGGGCCGCAGAAGGCATCGGCCTCGACCGTCACCATCACCACGCTCTTGCCGTTGCGGAAGGCTTCCAGCGCATGCTCGACGGCGGCGATCGGATCGCCGGTGGCCTCGACGACGATGTCGATCTCGGGATTGGTGACCAACGCGCGCCAGTCGTCGGTGAGGTGCGTGTTGCCGTGCTTTCGCGCCTCGGCGAAGGAGGCCGCCGCCGTCACCTCGGGCTTCCAGCCCAGCCGCGCCAGGTTCTCGCGGGCGCGCGCCGGCGCCAGGTCGGCGATGCCGACCAGATGGATGCCTGGCGTGGTCGGGATCTGGCTGAGATACATGGCGCCGAACTTGCCGGCGCCGATCAGGCCGACGCGCAGCGGATTGCCGTTCGCCGCGCGCTCCAGCAGCATGCGATGCAGGTTCATCGGTTCCTCCCGTTATTCGGCCGCGGCCTTGCGGCGGGCCGCCTGCTGCACGGCGTCGTCGCTCCAGGCGTCGATCGGCGTGAAGTCGCGATGGGCGATGTGGGCCGGCCGCTTGAAGCGGCGGATCGCGTTGGAGACGGCGTTGTAGGTCACGTAGATAATCTGGCGGTTCCACGGCGACATGTTGGGCGGGCTGCCGTGTACCAGCGTGCCGTGGAAGAAGATCGCCGAGCCCGGGCCACCCTTGGGGGCGACGATGCCGCCCTGCTCGACCAGCTTGGCGATGGTGTCGTTGTCGATCACCCACAGCGGATAGGAGGTGGTGGTGAGATCGTGCTTGGCCTCGATGGCGCCTTTCCGGTGGCTCTTCGGGATGAACCACAGCGGGCCGTTGAACTCGTTCACGTCGTCGAGGAACACGGCCAGGTTCATGGCCCGCGCCTCGGGCATGTCGTCGTCGGCCTTCCAGGTGCCGTAGTCCTGGTGCCACTGCCAGACGTCGCCGTCGAAGGCGGCCTTCCCGTTGATCTTGAACTGGTGGATGTAGGTTTTGTCACCCAGCATCTGCTCGGCCGGCTCGACGAAGCGCGGATGATGCACCAGCGCCTCGAACACCGGATTGTAGGTGTGTACGGCGAAGGCGGTGCGCAC
>JAFEFG010000204.1 GCA_018240685.1 Pseudomonadota bacterium
CGGGATCGACATAGACCATGCGATAGGCGAAGCCGTCCGGCACGCCGGCATGGCCGTCATGCGCCTCGTCCGGATGCAGGACCATCACCTGCCCGGCGCAGCTGGTGCGCAGCGCCCCACGATAGTGGAAGGACTGCGCGCCCCACAAGGTCAGGCCGATGCCGTAGGTCTCGTGGCGATGCCGGTCATAGGCATGCCCGCCGAAGCGCGCACTGAGGCGCTGCAGGCCGGCGTACGGCGTGTCAAGGCGGATGCGGTCGGGCGCGGTCATGCACAAACGTTCAAGACCATGCGGCCATCCTGCCTGATATCGCAGGCATGATCTACGATACCAAAACCGCCCTCGTGCTGCGCCAGGACCTCGCCGGCTGGCAGATCGCCAATGTCGCTGCCTTCCTCGCCGGCGGCCTCGCCGGCACCACGCCGGAGATGATGGGCGAGCCCTATCGCGACGCCGCGGGCCGGGCCTACAGCGCCCTCATCCGTGAGCCGGTCTTCGTCTATGGCGGCACGCTCGACGAGCTGCGGCGCACGCACCAGCGCGTCCTGTCGCGCGCGCTGCGGCCGGCGATCTACATCGAGGCGATGTTCGGGACGAGCAACGACGCCGACAACCGGGCGGCGCTGGAAGCCGCGCCGGCGGACGCGCTCGACCTCGTCGGCGTCGGCGTGCACGGTCCACGCAAGGTGATCGACAAGATCGTCAACGGCCTGAAGTTCCTGAAGTAGCGGGCGGCCGATCCCGCCCGCCCTCAGGCGACGAACAGCCGCGCGCCGACGGGCAGGCTGCGGGCCTTGTCGAGTGCCTCCATGGTGGCGCGATAGCCGATCTCGATGGCGGCGTGGAAGCTCGTCCAGTCGAGCAGGTCGTAGCTCTGCATCGGCGGCACGATCAGGAGGTCGCAATAGGAGCGGTCCTTGAGCGCGCGCGCGTTGCTGGCGACCAGGGCCGAGCGCAGCAGGATGCGCACGATCGAGGGAATCGGCAGCGTCTCCTGGCGGCGCCACACCAGGCGGCTGACGAACTCGCGAGCCGACCAGGTGTCCTCGACGTTCTCTCCGGCCGACATCGCGCCGCCGGTGTCGATGTCGACGCCGATCGTCGTACCGCGACCGAGCCGCTGCATGATCCGCACCGGGAAGTTGTTGATGACGCCGCCGTCGACGTGGACCTGGCCGCCTTCGTTGAAGGGCGGCAGCACGCCGGGGATCGCCACCGAGGCGCGCAGCCAGTGCCACAGCCGGCCCGTCTGGTGGACGTCGGCATTGGAGGTGGTGAGGTTCGCCGTCATGCAGAAGAACGGCATGATCAGGTCCTCGATGTCGCGCTCGCCGAAGGCCAGCCGCAGCAGTCGCGTCACGCGCCGACCGCGGAACAACGACACGACGGGCAGCGTGTAGTCGCTGAGCGGATTGGCCTCGACGAAGGCGCGATGGAAGCGCGTGCTGAGCTCCTCGTCGGTCCAGCGCGCGGCAAGGCCGGCTGCGACGATGGCCCCCATGCTGGTGCCGGCGGCCTGGTCGATCGGCACGCCGGAAGCGCGCAGGGCCTTGATGACGCCGACATGGGTGAAGGCGCGCGCGCCACCGCCGGCCATGACGATGCCGACGGCATGGCCCGTGATCAGCCGCGCGAGCCGGTCGAAGTCGGCCTGCAGGTCGAGGCGGACGTGATGGTGCTGGCCGTACATGCCGTTCGCGAGCTGGGGGGCGGTCGAGCCTGGCCGCGGGTCGTGACCCTCGTGCAGCAGTACCAGCTCGCGCCGGCGATGGAAGACCGCGCCGGGCTGCATCGTCTCGATCTCGAACGGTAGCTTGGTCGGACGGTCGCTGTCGCCGCTTCGCACGACGATGATGCAGTCGGCCTGCCGCAGGCAGAGCTGCGTCCACGGCGTGAGGGTGGTGTCGGCGCGATAGAGGACGAACGAATTTTCCGCCTCGCAATGGGCGAACCATTCGGGTTCCTCGTTCAGGGAATCCGCCCCCAGCATCTGGACCTGGTTGCCGATCCGTCCCAGTGCCGCCGCCAGCAGCACGGCGAAGCGCGCCGCGGCGACGTCGGGACCCGCCGGCAGCAGGGCGAAGGTCTTGGGCTGGCGCCGCCGCACCGCGACCGGCGACACCATCCGCGTGGCGACGTTGTGCATCAGCGTCGACAGCACCTCCGGATGGTGCGCCGTCAGCGCCTCGAAGCTCTCGCGGCCGAACCGCCACACCTCGCTGTCGCGCAGCGCCGCCACGTCCCGAGTCCGCGCAACCTGGGAGAGGAGGGACATCTCGCCGACGATGTTGCCCGGCGTGATCTCGGCGATGAGGACGGGCCCGTCGGGGCCGTCCTCATCGTCGTGGCGGAACACGCCCAGGCAGCCGCTCGCTACGACATAGACGGCATCGGCCGGCTCGCCCTTGTGGAACAGCGGCGCGCCGCCCGGAAGCAGGAGCAGCGTGAGCTCGCGCTCGACCGCCATGAGGCTCGTCGTGTCGAGCTCGCCGAACAGCGGGGCGCGATGCAGCGCCTGCCTCAGCCGCAGCCGTGCGGAGTCCTCGCGGTCGGTGACGTCGCTCACGTCCATCCCGTCAGGCCGTGAGGCCCTTGAGCGCCCAGCCGATCGTCTGGTCGGCGCGCTGCCACACCATTTCCCGCCACTTGTCGCCAGCCGGGAAGAAGCGTTCCTTCATGTCGGCCTTGATCTCCCGGCCGAGCGGCGAGGCGAGGTCGCCGCGCTGGTGCACCCAGTTGTCGGCGCGCACCGCGTTCATCACCTCGGGCACCGGATAGGTGCCGTACTCGAGGGCGATGGACGTCACCTCCGCGTCGGGCAGCTCCTGCGGGAAGGCGTCGGTCATGGCGCCGGTCACGATGGCCGACGTCGAGGTGCCGCCTTCCGGCGACGTCATCTCGTCGCCGTACCAGGCCTTCGAGCGGGCAAAGGATTTCGAGCCCGGCGCGACGGCGCAGATGAGCTCGCCATGGCCGAACGGCCCGAGGCCGGTATGGAAATCGATCACGCCGACGCGCCGTGCCTGCCCGAGTTCCTCGCGGGCGATGGCGCGAATGGTCCGGTTGCTCCAGGTGGCCTTCTGCCCGCCGTAGAAGATGCCGTCGGGATGCGTGTGCTGGCCGCCGCTGATGGCGCCCTGCAGGGCGAAGGCGCCGTGCTGCTGCGTGTAGGCGTCGAGGACGCGCTGGCTCTCGGCAAGGGACTCCTTGCTCCAGTCGCGCGGCAGCAGGGCGTCGGCGAGCGCCAGGTAGCCATTGTTGCCGGGGTAGGGCTTGTCGTGGTCGACGAAGTTGCGGTTGAGGTCGACGTTGTCCTCGTTCACGCGCCGGGTCCAGGCGAAGCCGTAGGGATTGATCGCATGCACCAGCAGCGCGCCGGTGTCCTTCGGCAGCCCGTCGGGCCCGCCGTTGCGCAGCCAGGCGATCTGGGCGCCGGAGCCGCAATGGCCTTCCACGCCGTGGGTGCTGGAGATGAGGACCAGCATGTTGGCCGCATCGGCGGCGCCGAACCGCGCCGTGTCGAGATAGAGCGTCTCGCCGTTGGGGCCGCGGGCATGCGGATTGAGCCAGGAGCGGATCGCGCCGCCCGCGCTCGCCGCCGCCGCGCAGAACTTGGCGCGGGCCTCGGCGTAAGTCTCGGAAAAGCACTCGGGAATCGAAACCATGGAACCTCCACAATCACTCTATCATGCCGGAGGTTTCGGGCGTGTTCGTGAATGGCAGGGGACCGCCTCGACCGTCATCGCCGTTAAATAAACGGTCGGAAAACGGCAATGGTCTCGAATCGGAAGCAATTGGGGCCTCTCACGGGAGGCCACTATAGGGCGAAGCGCCCGAAGACGACGATTCCGGTCGTTTTCCTATGTTGCGTTGCGGCAGTGTCGCGGACATGCGTGGCCGCAAGCACGCCACATGCTACGACGTGCGCATGATCTGGCCGGGCAGCGCCCGCGGATCGCGTGGCAGCCAGCGGCCGGCCTCGACCTGGGCGATGAATTCCGCCAGCAGGGAATTGAAGAGGTCCGGCTCTTCGAGGTTGAGCGTGTGTCCGCTCTTGGGGAACACCGCCAGGCCGCAGGCAGGGATGGTCTTCTTCAGGAAGATGCCCGGCTGCAGGCAGTGATCGTCCTCGTCACCGACCATGACCAGGGTGGGCACGGCCATTTGCCTGAGCCCGTCCTCGAGATCCCAGAAGGAGGGACGGCGGGCCTGAACGCCGCGCATCGTCAGCGCCGCGCCCTTGTCGTGATGCGTGGCGAGCCGGTCGGAGAATTCCTGCCAGCCGCGCGGATCCTTGTTCTGGAACTGCACGCGACTCGCGCCCAGGCCATAGACCTTCGAGAAGGCCGCCGCGCCTTGGCGCTCGAAGTTGTCGGCGACGTCGAGCGACACCTGCCGGAAATAGTCCTCGTGCTCCTTCTCGCAGCCGTAGCCCGCGCCGGCGACGGTCAGGGAGCGCGCGCGCTCGGGCGCGGTCAGGCCGAAATGCACCGTCGCAAAGCCGCCCATCGACAGGCCGACGATGTGGGCCTTGGCGATGCCGAGGCCGTCGAGCACCGCCAGCGCATCCTGCACGGCGATCGCCTGGGAATAGGACTCGACGTCTTCGGGCACGTCGGAGGGCGGATAGCCGCGGGCGGCATAAGTGATCACGCGATGGCGACGGCTGAAGAACCGCATCTGCGGCTCCCAGCTCGCATGGTTGCCGCCGAATTCGTGCACGAACAGGATCGGTGTTCCGACACCGGCCTCCTCGGCATAAAGGCGAACGCCGTCCTTGGCGGTGAAGTACATGACCCGCTCCCTCAGATGACCGAGCCGCGGGCGGCAATGCCGCCGTCGATCGTGACGATGGTGCCGGTGATGTAGCCGGCGCGCGGCGACGCCAGGAAGGCGACGAGATCGGCGACTTCCTCCGACGTGGCGGGCCGCTTGCCGGGATACTTGTCGAA
>JAFEFG010000205.1 GCA_018240685.1 Pseudomonadota bacterium
CAGGCGAAGCGCGACAGCTTCCTTCCCCCGCTCCGGGGGAAGGCGGTGCCGGATGCCGCCGGAGACTTCGTCATCCGCGGCATCGTGGGAAGCCTCGAAGGCCGATGGCAGAAGGCCTTTCGGCAATTCTTCCCGCTTTCCCCGCCCCTCCCCGTCCTCGCCGCATTCCCGAAAAACGCCTCGCGAGGATTGCCCTGAAATGCCGCCGCTGCGCGCTTTCGGGCGAATCCTCGCGAGACTCGTCGAGCCTCGCGAGCCGCCCCGGCCTGCCGGACAGAGAGACATCCGCCGCAGGCGTCCGCAGGTGTGGAAGGCAAATCGGTGCGTACTGGGTCATGCCGCCAGGATACGCCCTGCAGGGGACAATCGACGATTATGGTCACCTACGCCCGTGGGCGCCTTGCCGGTCGTCGGCCGTGCCGCCGGGCCGACCGCTGACGACAATGGCCGCCGACAGGAGCTGCAGCGAGGCGGCGAGCGCAAACGACACGCGGTAATCGTGCGTGCTGTCCTTGAGCCAGCCCAGGACGAACGGCGCCAGGGCGAACAGCGCCTGGTTGATGGCGGTCACCAGGGCGACGACCGTGCCGACATCGACGGACCGGAACTCGCGTTGCGCGATGACCGGCGGCAGCGAGACCAGGTTGCCGACCCCGAGGCCGAACAGCACACATCCCAGGGCGAGCGACGCCATTCCGGTCCCGAACGCGAGCAGCGCTGTGCTGACAGACTGGATGACAAAATTCATCGCCGCCAACCGCCGCGCATCGCGCCCGTCGGCCAGCCGACCGGCCACGGTGCGGCCGACAATGGCACAGAGCGTCGTCACGCTGACCGCCGCCGCAGCGAGTTCCGGCCCGACCTCGGGTGCCAGCCGTGCGATCAGGTGCGCGAACAGGCCGATCTGGGCGAACAGCCCGAGCGCGAAGGCGGCGGACAGCGAGAGGAAGTTGGTCCGGCGCAACAGATGCCCGCGCGTCGTCGCCGTTTCCCGCCGTCCGTCGGCCGGCGGGGGCGCCGGAGACCGCCACAGGAAGCCCCAGACCAGCGGACACAGCACCACCGCCATCAGGCCGCCAAGCACCAGCGTCGCGCCACCGAGCCCGCAGCGCGCCACTAGCAGCGCCCAGAGCGGCACGAAGGCGACGCCGCCGACGCTGGCGCCGTTGAACGCCAGGCCGAGCGCCTTCGGCCGGTCGCGGCCGAACCACGGCGACACGATGGCGTTGAGCGCCGCGCCGCTGGTGGCCGCCCATCCCGCTGCGCTCAGCATCACGGCCGGTGCAACCTGCCAGAGCTGGCGCGCCTGTCCCCACGCCACAGCGCCGGCGGCGGCCAGCAGGACGCCGGCGAAGGTGACGAGCCCGACGCCGAAGCGACGATAGGCCTCCGGCAGCCCCGCGATCAGGAGAGCGCTCAACAGGAAATGCGCCGTCACCGCCGCCGAGACCGTGCTGATCGGCCAGCCGCGTGACTCGTGCAGGGCCTGCAGGTAGATCGCCGGCCCGTAGAAACCGACACCCCAGCCGAACACCGCAACGACGAACGCGACGCGGGCGACCGGCCAGCCCTCGCGATCGGCTGCGATCACGCCGGCCGGCGCCACAGCACGACGATCTCGCGGCGGACCGTGAAGCCAAGGGCCTGGTACAAGGAAGCAGCGGCGACATTGTCCGGCCGCACATGCAGGAACGGCACCTCGCCCCGCGCCAGCGCCCGGCGCATCAGCGCCAGCGTCAGGCGGCGCGCATACCCTCTTCCGCGGGCTTCGGGATGGACGCAGATCGCGCTCAGCTCGACATGGCCGGGCGGCCGCAGGCGCTCGCCCGCCATCGCCACCAACCGGTCGCCATCGCGGATTCCGATATAGTGCCCGAGGAGCGGCGTTCGCGGCTCGAAGGGTCCCGGGTTGGCGATCTCCACCAGTTCGAGCATCGCCGGCGCATCGGCCGGAGAGAGCGCGACCGGAGGCTCCGCGCATTCGTCGGAAGGCGCGGCAACGGCCACCATCTGCAGCATCGGAAAGACACCGGTTTCCTGCCAGCCCTCCGGCAGCGGCTCATGCGATGGCCGGAACAGCCGGGCCTCGGTGCCGGGCGGCAGGTCGAGCGCGAGATCGGCATAGGCCGCCGCGCTGGCATCGGCGATGGCGGAGAACGGCGCCATGTCGCGTGGATAATGGGAGGCGAGCGGGCGCTGATGCGCATGCTGGCGATGCGGACCGGCCAGCGAATGCCAGACCGGGTTGTCCAGGACGTTGATCGACATGGCCGGCGAGCTACCATGCGCCATGAGGAGCAGCTCGCCGGAATCGGACTCCATCCCCACGCTCGATGCGGCAACCTGCGAGCGCGCGCGCGTGCGTCGCGACCGTCGCTTCGACGGCCTGTTCTTCAGCGGCGTGCGGACCACCGGCATCTATTGCCGACCGGTCTGTCCGGTGCGCCCCGCCCACGGCCGCAACGTCACCTTCTTCGGATCGGCCGCGGCCGCGGAAGCTGCCGGCTTCCGTCCCTGTCT
Source organism: Pseudomonadota bacterium (assembly GCA_018240685.1). Lineage (GTDB taxonomy): Bacteria > Pseudomonadota > Alphaproteobacteria > Reyranellales > Reyranellaceae > Reyranella. Next base: position 2,521 of record JAFEFG010000205.1, read on the forward strand.
CCGCTGCCGCCCGGAGGCGGCACCGTTCTCGCCGGCCTGGCAGGGCTCGCGCGCGACCGTGCATCGGGCGGTACGGCTGATCCATGGGGGCGCCCTCGATCGCGCCGGCGTCGAGGAACTGGCCGATCGGCTAGGGATCGGCATGCGACACCTCGACCGGCTCTTCCGGCGCCATGTCGGAGCCAGCCCTCTCCAGGTGGCGCGCACCTGTCGCGTCCAGCGCGCCAAGCGGCTGCTCGACCAGACGGACCTGCCGATCCAGGAAGTCGCCTTCCAGGCCGGCTTCGCGAGCCTCCGGCGCTTCAATACGGTGTTCGCCGAGGTCTATGGCCGGCCGCCCACGGCCATACGCCGACATCCGTCGCAGCGCCGACGAAGCCGCAATTGACAGTAAATATGACATCATGTCATTAATACTGACATGACGTCAAAAACCCAGACATCGATCCGGGATCACTATCGCGAGGAGACGCGGGCGCGGATTCTCGACGCCGCCATCGCCGAGCTGAGCGTGAGCGACCTCGAGGCGCTCACCATGGCCGGCGTGGCCGCGCGCGCGGGCGTGACCGAACGCACCGTGTTCCGGCACTTTCCCTCGCGCGACGCCCTGATCCAGGCGGTGTGGCCGCGTCTGCAGGCGCGCGTGCGGTCGGTGGGCTTCCCGCATACGGCCGAGGATCTGATCGCCACGCCGCGCCGCCTTTTCCCCGAGTTCGACAAGGAGGAACGGCTGGTGCGCGCCTCCGCCTTCTCCGCCGCCGGCCGCGAGGTGCGCCGCGCCTCCAATGCCGAGCGACAGCAGGCGATGCGGGACTCCGTGCGCGATGCCTTTCCCGACATCGAGGAGCCGGAGCTGACGCGGCTGGCCGCCATCGTGCAGTTGATCGACAGCGCCTATGCCTGGGCGGTGATGAAGGATTTCTGGGACCTCGACGGGAACGAAGCGGCTCTTGCCGCCTCGCAGGCCCTCGTGGTCCTGCTGGGGCGCCGGCCAGCCGGCCCTGCCAGGAAAGCCAACGCCAACACCGGAAAAACGGAGAAGCGCAAATGAGTGCCATCGCCCACGCGTCGATTCCCGCCGACGATCCCAAGCGTGCTGCCGAGGTCCTGGCCGAGATGCTGGGCGGCGAAGCGATGCCCTTCCCGCCCGGCGGACACGAGTCGTGGATGGCCTGGTCGGGCGACGGCCAGATCGAGATCGAGATCACCCGACGCGGCCTTGCGCTCGCCTATGGCGAGACGGAAGTCGAATGGCGTCCCGACGGCATGATGCGCCGCCTGTCCGAAGCGCACCTCGCCGTCTGCGTCGACCGGCCGGCGGCCGAGATCATCGCCATCGCCCGGCGCGCCGGCTGGCCCGCGCGGCACTGCGATCGCGGCGAAGGCATCTTCCAACTCACCGAGGTCTGGGTCGAAGGCGCGTTCATGATCGAGATGCTCGATCCGGCGCAGACAGCCCGCTACCGCGAGGTCATCACGCCCGCCAACTGGAAGCGCTTCCTCGAGCAGATGGCGGCATAAGGGTATCGAGTGCCCCACCGCCGGTCATACTCGCGCGGGCGAGAGAGGTCGCTTCACCCGGGTTCGCGCCCGGCAGAGGAAACGGCGAGGACCTGCTAGGGTCCTCGCCATGTTTTCCCATGTTCATGTCGGCGTGGCGGACTTCGCGCGCGCCTGGCGCTTCTATCAGGCGATCCTGCCGATTCTCGGCCTCAGGGAACGCTTTGCCGAACCGGACAAGGGTTGGGGCGGCTGGCAGGCACCCGATCACAGCCGACCGTTGTTCCTGGTCGGCCGCCCATTCGACGGCAAGCCCGCCGATCACGGCAACGGGCACATGACGGCATTTCTCGCCCCCGATCGCCCGACGGTCGACAGGGTCTATCGCGCCGCCCTCGCCGCCGGCGGTGCATCGGAGGGCGAGCCAGGTCTGCGGCCGCACTATCACGCCGACTATTACGGCGCCTATTTTCGCGATCTCGACGGCAACAAGCTCTGCGTCTGCTGCCACGAGCCGGCCTGACGTCTCACCGCTTGTTGCGGCGCAGGTCTTCCTCGTCCTTCCACATCAGGAACTGCGGGCCGAGGTCGTCGATCTTGGTGACGCCGATCTGGGCCATGGTGAGATCGACCTCGCGGCGGAAGATCTGCAGCGCCTTGGCCGCACCGGGAACACCGCCCGCCGTGACGCCGTAGAGCGTCGGCCGGCCGACGAAGCAGAACTTGGCGCCCATACACAGCGCCACGACGGCGTCCATGCCGCGGCGGATGCCGCCGTCGAACATCACCGTCATCTTGTCGCCGACGGCGTCGCGAACCGCCGGCAGCACCTC
>JAFEFG010000206.1 GCA_018240685.1 Pseudomonadota bacterium
CTGCGCGCGCTACGATCTCGATTCCAAGCCCGGCCGCGGCTGGGGCGCGATCGGAATCGAAGGTCTGGCACCGCTCTTCTTCCACGTCTCGGCCACCGGCTATGTCGGCGGCGACGGCCGCCTCGCCGCCAAGCTCGAGGGCAGCTACGACCTGCTGATCACCCAACGCCTGATCCTGCAGCCGCAGGTCGAGATGAACTTCTATTCCCAGTCCGATCCCGCGCGCGGCATCGGCAGCGGTCTCTCGGACCTCGATGCCGGCCTGCGCCTGCGCTACGAGATCACGCGCAAGATCGCGCCTTATATCGGCGTGTCATACACCGGCAAGTATGGCGGCACCGCCGACTATGCGCGGGCCGCCGGCTCGCCGACCGACGAGGTGCGTTTCGTCGTCGGCCTGCGCACCTGGCTCTAGCCTCTTCCACGTGCGCCGAGACGCCCGGCTGGAGGCCGGCGCCTCCCCTCGTCGGTCAAATATCGAATAAAATCGACTTTTCGGCTTGAATATTACCGCAATGAGCTAATAGGACTCCAAAAGTCGAATTTATTCGTTTTTTGAGCGAGAGCAGATGCAGGTCTTCCACTCGCCCGCGCATGCGGGACACCATTCCCGGCACGTCATGCGACTGGGCTGTCCCTCGCCCGGCCGCGACGTGCCGCAGCGCGTGGACGCCATCCTCGATGCCCTGCGGCTGGCCGGCCACGTGATCGGGCCGGCGGCCCGGCACGGCCTGCAGCCCATCGCCGACGTGCACACGCCGGAATATCTCGACTTCCTGCGGACGGCCTGGCGCGAATGGCGGCAGCTCGACGGCGCCTCCGAGGAAGTCTTCGCCAATATCTTCCCGGTGCGCGGCCTGGGCGACGGCTACCCCACCTCCGTGGTGGGCCGGGCGGGCTATCACATGCACGACCAGCTGGCGCCGATCGGCGAGCATACCTGGGAGGCCGCCGTGGCCGCCGCGAACCTGGCCGTCGAGGCGGCCCACCGCGTGCTCCTCGGCGAGCGGGTCGCCTACGCCCTCTGCCGGCCATCGGGGCATCATGCCTATGCCGACATGGGCGGCGGCGCGACCTACCTCAACAATGCGGCCATCGCCGCGCAGTACCTGCGGCGCAAGCTGCGGCGGGTCGCGCTGGTCGATGTCGACGTCCATCACGGCAACGGCTCGCAGGGCATCTTCTACCGCCGCGACGACGTGTTCTTCGTCTCGCTGCACCGCGATCCGGCCGACTATCATCCCTACTTCGCCGGCTATGCCCATGAGCGCGGCGACGGCGCCGGGCGAGGCTACACCCTCAACCTGCCGCTGCCGGCCGGCGCCGACGACACCGCCTATCTCGCCACCCTCGACATCGCCCTGGCGCGGATCTCGACCTTTGCGCCGGAAGCGCTGGTCGTCTCGCTCGGCGTCGACGGCCACGAGGCGGATCCCAGCGCCGGCCTCGCGCTGACATTCGACGGCTTTCGCCGCATCGGCACCCGGCTCGCCTCGCTCGGCCTGCCGACCGTGCTGATCCAGGAGGGCGGCTACAACACCGCCACCATCGGCCGCTGCGTGGCGGACTTCCTGGGCGGCTTCGAGGGAAAGGAGACGACGCCATGACAGAGGACAGAAGCAGCGGCGACAGCGAGACGAGCACCATCCGGGGCATCGCCTTCATGGACGGGCGCTGGGTGCCGCTGGCCGAGGCCTGCGTGCCGATCCTCGATCGCGGCTTCGTCCGCTCCGACGCCACCTACGACGTCGCGCATGTCTGGAAAGGCCGTTTCTTCCGGCTGATGGACCATGTCGAGCGCTTCCAGGCCTCGATGGCGGGCCTGCGCCTGACGCTGCCCTACTCGGCCGGGCAGATCGCCGACATCATGGTCGAGTGCGTCGCCCGCTCGGGCCTGCGCGACGCCTATGTCCAGGTCACCTGCACCCGCGGCCTGCCGCCGCCGGGCACGCGCGATCCGCGCCTGTGCCGCAACCGGCTCTACGCCTTCGCGCAGCCCTTCGTCTGGATCGCCGACGAGCAGCAGCGGCGCGAGGGACTGCGCATGGTGCTGTCGCACACCCAGCGCATCCCGCCGGAGTCGCTCGACCAGCGGATCAAGAACTTCCACTGGCTGGACCTCACCATGGGCATCTTCGAGGCCTATGATCGCGACGCCACGGTCGCGATCCTGCCTGCTGCCGACGGCACGGTGACCGAAGGGCCCGGCTTCAACATCTTCGTCGTCCGCAACGGCGTGCTGGCGACGCCGGCGCGCGGCATGTTCGAGGGCATCACGCGACGCACGGTCATCGAGATCGCCGCCGACCTCCAGGTCCGGTGCGACGTGCGCCCCGTGCATGCCAGCGAGGTGGCCGACGCCGACGAGATCTTCGTCAGCAGCACAGCCGGCGGCATCATGCCGGTTACGGTCTACGAGGGGCGCCCGGTCCGCGACGGCAAGCCGGGACCGCTCACGACACGCCTCCACGATCTCTATTGGCAACGCCACGAGGACGACGCCTTCTGCACGCCGGTGAAGTACGCGAGCTGAAGCGCGGGCACAGGCACGACGAGGACGCGATGCACGACAGCGAAGAGCCCAACCGCCGCGCGCGGGGACGGATGCGCGTGGAGAAGATCCTGGACGCGGCCGACAGCATGCTGCGGGAACGCACGGAGATCGACGTCAGCCTTCAGGAAGTCGCGGCCAGGGCGGCGCTGCCGCCGGCATCGCTCTACCACTACTTCTCCAACAGCCACGCGCTGATGCTGGAACTGGCCAAGCGGTATGTCGCCGCCTTCGAACTGCTGGCGCAGGAGGAAGTCGATCACGCGCGGCTCGGCGCCTGGCAGGACCTCATCCACCTGCACTGCGAGCGGGCCCTGCGCTTCTATCACGATCATCCGGTCGCCATGCGCCTCTTCCTCGGCCCGGAGACCGGCTGGCAGATCCGCTCCGCCGACATCGCCGCGAACCGCCGCATCGGGCGCATCCAGTACGAGCGGCTGCTCGCGCATTTCGTGGTCGCCGACAGCGCGACGCTGGCCGCCGCCTTTCCCGTCTCGATGACCATCGGCGATGCCGTCTGGGCGCTCTCCTTCGCGCGCCACGGCGAAGTGACGCCCGAGATGGCGGCAGAGTCGCTGCGGGCGCGGCTGGCCTACCTGAGGCTCTATATCGGCGAATTCGCCGAGAAGCGCGCCCTCGTCCGGCGCTGAGGCCGCGCCTCCCCGGCAGCGGCGCGGGTCCGACCCCGCTCTACACCGGCGATTTCGGCGGCCGCCAGCAGACCAGCAGGGCGACCACCGTGACGCCGCTCACCAGGGCGCTGACCATGAGACCGAGATGGAAATACGCGCCCTTGACCAGCAGATCGCCGAACGAGATGCCGTCGGCGCGCACGAGGGTCGTGGTGAGCCAGAAGGCATGCAGCCGGACCGGCCGCGAGCTGCGCTGCAGGTAGAGGAGCACGATCACCACGATGGAGACGACGAGCGCCGCTCCGGCCGACCCGAGGCGGAACGTGATCGCGGCGAGATCGGCCGCCGCCGAGCCCAGGATGCTGGCGACGAACAGTCCCAGCCAGTGCGGCACGTCGGCCATCGGCTTGGCGGCCGCACCGGGACGCTCGAGCGCGAGCTTGGAGAAGAGCCGCGTCTCGTCAGAGCGCGACATGATGAGCGTCGTCACCAGAAGGATGATGAGACCGGCCACGAGACCGATGCGGTTGATGCCGAGCTGGAGAACCGAGAAGTCGGCCAGGCGGTTGGCCATCATCTGCACCACGATCACGGCGGACCAGTAGAAGACGTCGGAGGTCCGCCGGTCGTAACGCTCGGCGAGGAAGATCGCCAACAGGCCCACCGCGAGCAGCAGGATCTGGCGCCCCAGGCTGCCTGCGATCACGGTCATGATCACATCGCTCATGTGGCTGCCGAATACGCTGGTGACCAGGAACAGAATCCAATAGCGCAGACCGACGGGTGGGACGTGTCGTTCATCCATTGTGCGCTATCGATAGCGCATTCATACCATCTGCAGCAATGGTGCAGGACGGCCTCTCCGCCGCCTCCCTTTCCCGATCAGCGCACCCGCGCCTCAGTCATGAACCCCGAGCAGTGCGCTGAGATCGCGGACATAATCGCCGAAGACCGGTGCCGCCCGGATGCTGGTATGCCGAGGCCGCGGCAATTCGATGCGCACGTCTGCGAGGATGGTCCCGGGCCGACCGCTCATCACGAGAACGCGATCCGCCAGGAAGACCGCTTCGCTCACGCTGTGGGTAATGAGCAGCGTCGCCTTCTTGGTCTCGCTCCAGATGCGCATCAGCTCGACATTCATCTGATCGCGCGTGAGGGCGTCCAGTGCACCGAACGGTTCGTCCATCAGCAGGAACGGCGGGTCGTAGATCAGGGCCCGGCACAGCGCCACGCGTTGCTGCATGCCGCCCGAAAGCTCGCGCGGCCAAGCCTTGGCAAAACGCTCGAGACCCGCGAGTTCGAGCAGCGCATGGGCCTTGTCGAGGTAGTCGCGCCGCTTCAGCCCCAGTGCATCGATCGGGAACAGGACGTTGTCGATCACGGTGCGCCACTTCATCAGCACCGGCGACTGGAACACCATGCCGATGTCCGGCGTCGGCCCCGTCACCGGCTGGCCGAAGCGCTTGACGACGCCGGCCGAGGGCCGCTCGATGCCGGAGATGACCTTGAGCAGCGTCGACTTCCCGCAGCCGCTCGGCCCGATCACCGT